>CAVZJZ010000051.1:0-77290 GCA_963775665.1 uncultured Alphaproteobacteria bacterium
CTGAGGACCCTTGGCGCGGCCAGGGTCGGGCGGTCGATGGCGCTGCGCCAGCAGGGAGAGTAACCGCATTCTTCTCAACCGGAACCTGGCCTGTCCGCGCCTGTTCTGCAGCCACGCGGCTGGCCTCCTCTAGATTCCGAAGCCGTCGATTTAGAGCCCGGATGCATGATTGCGTATCGGCGATCAGATCCTCGAGCCTCTTCGCAGCGCCGGACCCACGCTATTTTCGGACATTCCAGGCAACTCCTCTCGGCCATGCGGGGCGAGGTTCTCGGATTTGGTCGCTACAAGCGATTGAAGACGTCCCGCACACATCGCTGCGTGGTCATCGGCTCGGCATCAAAACCATGTGCCATCGCGCTTCGCCTTCCATTGCCGCCGGTCCACCGCCGGCCCATGCGGGCTCTCGACCGACCAAAAGACGCTCGGATTGAGTTGCGACCTCAGGCGTCATCGCCCTGGGGGCAGGAGCGATGGGCGGATGCCTGATTATTGCGCGCGTCCGATCCCACACCTCAAACGTTTCAACAGAGTTCTCGCGCTCCGAAAACAGCAAGTGGGCCTCTACGATGGCCTCTTTGTCCGAGACGCCGGCAAGTTCCTCAGCGGCTAAGACATGGCCGTCTCTCAGAAAATAGCACCGCATGTTGAGCTTCCCATTTGGTCGCCCGGGGGCGGGGCGTGCCACCCTGGTCCCTTTGCTGCCCCTTGTCGCGTTGCGGAATATACTCAGGGCGCGCCAACCGTACGGCCGCGCAGGGCGTCGGCCCTGTGGCGCGTTTCGGCTTGAACGCGGCTTCGCCCGGCGTTCTCATGGCGCTGGCCTCAATGCCAATGGCGCTCGTACTTCTCTCGGCCATGCGGCGCCCGCTTCACGGGCTTGATCGTTGCAACCCGACAGTTATCCCATTCGGTGTCGTCAGTTTGATCAGATCTGCACTAGCCGCCAGAAAGGGAGCAGCATGATCTAAGACGGGCGGCAACAGCCGATAGCGATCTGCCGCCGCGCGTCGCAAGGTAGGACCGAGGGAGGTCAGAATGTCGTCCGCGAAAACGCACGCGCCGGGGGGCGCTAAGGCGCGTTCGTCAAAGCCGGCTGCGACGCCGGTGGAGGCAGTGGGGCCTTCGGCGATCATGCGCATCGCGCACGAGCTCGCTTCCTGGGGCGAATTCGGCGCTCGGCGTCGCCGAGGGCGCGACCGAGATGACGATCACGGCGGCCAAAAGCTTTGCAAGGAGCCGGGGGAGAAGGCGGCGATCGGCAGGGCGGGCGTTTCTTGCGCGCGGCGCGCGAGGCGGTGGGGATCACGGTCGACGAACTCGGAGCGGCGGTCGACCTTTCCAACCCGACGCTGATCGAGGAGGCCGAGGAGGGCAAGGCGGCCCTCCCCTTCGACCTCGTCCTGCGGCTCGCTGGCGTGCTGGGCAGGAACGATCCGATCTCCTTCGCGCTCAAACTTACGCGCTCCTACAACCCGGAATTTGGAAGGCACTCGACGATCTCGGGGTCGGCAAGCTGGTGGTGCAGGCCGGCCGCGAGCGCGACTTCGCCAACCTCTATCGGGCGAACGACGCCGCACGCCTCCTCACGGACGAAGACTTCGCGCATACGCTGAAATTCGTCGGCGCCGCCTTCGACATGGCGGTCGGCTTCCACGCGTCGCAAAAAGTCCGCCGCGCGAAACCGCCAGCGCCGTGACCTCGCGGACGGGAGTCAAGAAAGCGCACCGCCAGTCGCCGCTGATCGAGCGCAAGGCGTTCGGTCGCCTTATCGCGGACATTCCTTGGCCTTCAGTTCGAGAGTCTTCCTCGTTGCGTTCTACGACGCCGTGATTGCCGAGCACTGGGCCCGGCATGCGTTTCGCGACCGAGTTCGCAGAGCGCGTCGCGCATTGCTCTGTCCCTCCTCGGCTACTCCTCCGATACCCAGCCTTGCGCTTCTCCTTGAGCGCCTTGGCGCCCTCGATGTAGTCGGCGCTGTCATAGACGATGCGCTGGAGGCCCTGCACGCGCTCGAAGCTCTCCGGACTTATCGGACGGGCGTCGGCCAGGACGCGAAGCTCCTCGATTCATCACCGAGGTCGCGAGCGGCGTTGTGGACGTCGCCGGCGATGGCGAGTGAAGGCTGATCTTCCACAGGCACGATGTAGTTGATGAGGCGGGCCGGCGGCCAGCGCGCGGCTCGCGTCGATCGGACGTGCGGTGAACGAAATCTCCTTGATCACGCCCAGCGGCGCGGGCGTCGAGGAAGGTCAGCGGCCGGGTTCGACCGCCGCGACTAAAGCCGACGTCGTCCGTAGACGCTAGAGCGGTATCCGAGCTGAGTGAATTGTCGGGGGATTTCGTATTGGTCATGTTTGTGGTTCATCATCGGCGCCGCGCGAAGGAGGCGGCGTGGATGGCGCTATCCGACGATCTTCGGGCACGTGTTATAGAAGCCGTGACGCATGGCGGGATGTCGCGCAACCGGCGGCCAAGCGTTTCGGGGTCAGCATCGCCAGCGCCGTGCGCTGGCTGCAACGCTTCGCGGCCACGGGCGAAAATTTCCCGTCTTCGACGGGCGGGATCGCCGGTTGGATCGCATCGAGGCCGCATCGCGATTATCTGACTGGTCTTTATCCGTTGTTGGCCTAGATGACGCTATTGGAAATCGAGGAGCGGCTGATTGCCAACTGCGGCGAGTGTTTTTCCTCATCCGTGATTTGGTGCTTTTTCGATCGCCATGAGATCACATTTAAAAAAAGACTGCGCATGCTCAGGAACAGCAGCGTCCGGACGTCTTGAAGCAACGTCAGGCTGGTTGGGGCGCAACTCGACCTCGATCCGATGAAGCTCGTTTTGATCGACGAAACCGGGGCTTCCACTATCTGGCGCGCAAAGGCGGACGCCGCCGGCGAGGGCGACGGCTGCGCGTCGGCATTCCGCATGGCCATTACAAGACGATCACCCTTGTGGCCGGGCTGCGCCTTCGGGCCTCGTGGCACAGAAGGCTTTCGACCGGCCGATGAACGCGGCCATGTTCGAGGAATGGGTGGAAAATGTCTCGTCTCCTACGCTCTCCAAGGGCGACGTCGTCGTCATGGACAACCTATCGAGCCACAAGGGGCGAAGGGTCGAGGAACTGATCGAGGCCGCTGGAGCCGTGCGACGATATTTGCCGCCTTACAGTCCCGACATGAACCGTATCGGAAAAGCCTATTCGAAGCTGAAAGCCTTCCTGCGCAATATTGCCGAGCGAACCGTCTTAGGCCTGATGAATGCCCTCGACGCCTGCGCTGAAATCTTCAAACCCGCCGAATCGCGAATTATTTTACGGCATGCGGATATGATACGGACTGATCGGAGAGTGCTCTAATCGTTCGCGGTGGCCCTTTGACAATGCGTCGCAGAACCACGTTCGGCGGGCTCAGATGGTGCTGCTTGTCGAGCCAATCCGCTGAACGGGATTCTTCCGCGTGCCGTTAGGCGCCGACGACCACATGCTCTGGGTCACTGAACAAATTCGACTCCTCCAGCGCACCTCCTCGCCTCTGACCTGAAACCCCCTCACGCCGCGTAGCGCTCGATCTCGACTGGCTGGCGGCGCGGGCCCCATTGGCCGGGGCTTGTCGGCGAAGACGCCGGCGAGTTTCGTTCCGCAGCCCTTGCAGGCGCTCTTCCACGTCGAGTTCGTAGGCCTCGGTGATTTTATACCGGGCCCGGGCCGACGCAGCGTAGCCCGCAGGTCGGGCAGATGGTCGCCTGGCGCGCCGGGTCCTGGACGTCGCCGACATAGACGTGATGGAGGCCGTTCTTGAGCGCGATGCAGCGCGCTCTTTGCAGCCTCGCAGAGGGCGTCGGGGCGACGTCGAGCATGCGATAGTCGGGGTGGAAGGCGGTGAAATGCACCGGGACGTCGCGCCTGAGTTCGCGCGCGATCCAGGACGTCAGCGCCTCGATCTCCTCTTCGCTGTCGTTCTCGCCGGGGATCAAGAGGGTCGTGATCTCCGTCCATACGTCGGTCTCGTGGACCACATATTTGAGCGTATCGAGCACCGGCTTCAGCGAGCCGGCGCAACGTTTCTCATAGAAGCGTTCGGTGAAGGCCTTGAGGTCGACGTTGGCCGCGTCCATGCCGGCAAAGAAGCGTTTGCGCGGCTCCTCGCAGATGAATCGGCGGTGATGGCGACATTCTTGACCCCCTTCGCGCGACAGGCGGCGGCCGTGTCGAGCGCGTATTCCATGAATATCACCGGATCGTTGTAGGTGTAGGCGACGCTGGCGCAGCCTAGCCGCTCGGCGGCGAGGGCGATCGTCTCCGGCATCGCGTAGGAACTCAGCGCCGCGACTTCGCGGCTCTTCGAAATGTCGTGGTTCTGGCAGAAGGAGCAGGCAAGGTCGCAGCCCGCTGTGCCGAACGACAGGACCGAGGAGCCGGGCAAAAAGTGATTGAGCGGCTTTTTCTCGATCGGATCGACGCAGAAACCGGTCGAGCGGCCGTAGCCGGTCAGCTCCATGCCCTCGCCGTCCTCGCGCGCGCGCCTGACGAAGCAGAGACCGCGTTGGCCTTGGCGCATATGACAGAAACGCGGGCAGAGACGGCATTCGATCCGTCCATCGTCAAGCTTAGTCCAGAAACCGACGTTAACGCTGTCGTCGTCCATAACGTCGACGGCCGCTTTCGCGAGTCCGCTCCCCGGTGCAGTTCTTTCCGCTAGCTCTCTCTGCTTATCACTTGCTTATCTCGGGCGGGCGCCGCCCGAATGCAATGCGACTCTCCGGCGCGGGGATCCCCGCGACCCTACATTCAAGAAGCGACTGGGGGCCGACATGCAAAGCCATGAGGTTCATCCCGCGCAGGTGGCGGGGCTTTTCTACCCGGCGGAGGCGGCAAGCCTCCGCACGCTGATCGCGGATGTCGCAGCGGCGCCCGGCCGGACGGCGGGGTCGCGCCCAAGGTCGTCGTCGCGCCGCATGCAGGCATTGTCTATTCCGGCGCGGTCGCGGCGACAGCTTTTGGCCCCTGGGCCGGGCGCGCCGATCCGCCGCGCCGGATCGTGATCGTCGGCCCGGCGCACCGGGTCGCCTTCCGCGGGCTTGCGATCCACCCCGCCATGGCCTGGCAGCACGCCGCTCGGCGAAGCGAAGGTCGCGCGCGACCTCCACCTGCGCCTCGCGGAAGCCCGCGCCGCCGGCGTCGACGCGCGGCCCTTCGCAGGCGAACATTCGCTCGAAATGCATCTGGTGATGCTGCAGGCCATGGCGCCGGCCCCGTTCGAGATCCTGCCGATCCTCGTTGGCGACGCCGAGCCGCGCCAAGTGGCGAAGGCTCTTCGCCTCGTCTGGGGCGGTCCTGAGACGGTCATCGCCATCTCGTCCGACCTGTCGCATTTCCTCGATCGCGGAAGCGCGGAACGAATTCGACTTCGACACCGGCCGCCGCATCGAAATGCTCCAGGCGCCCTCGCTGGACAGCGGGCGGGCCTGCGGCTTCCTGCCGATCGCGGGGGCGCTGCACATCGCCGCCGAACGGGACATGCGCGCGAGCGGCCTGCATCTGGCGACGTCGGCCGATGTCGGGTCGGATCCGTCCCGGGTCGTGGGCTATGGCGCATTCGCCCTCGAATATGCGGCCTCAGCCAGGCTCGTCGAGGCGGATCGCGCGCTTCTGCTTTCCACCGCGATGGCGGCTCTCGCGGCGGCGGCCAGGCGCGCAGGACGGGCGCCTTCGCTCGCGCTCGAGGGTCGTCTGTCGCCGGCGCTGACGGCCATGCGCGCGACTTTCGTCACTCTGACCGACGGCGGAACTTTGCGGGGCTGCATCGGTTCGCCAGCGCCGCGCCGGCCGCTGATCGAAGACGCGATGACGAACGCGGTTCAGTCGGGCTTCTCCGACCCGCGCTTCCGGCCGCTGACCGAGGCCGAGCTCGAGGGCCTCAGGCTCGACGTGTCGATCCTCTCCCATCCGCGGCCGGTCACGGCGGCGAGCGAGGGCGAGCTCGCGGCCCTGCTTGAGCCCGATCGGGACGGCCTCATTCTCGGCGCCGGTCAGCGACGGGCGCTCTTCCTGCCGAGCGTCTGGAGGGAAGTCCAGGACGGGCGCCAATTCGTGCGCCATCTCCTGACCAAGGCGGGCCTCTCGGGCTGGCCAGACGGGGTCGAGGCGGCCCGTTTCCGAGTTGAATCCTTCGGGGCGCAGTGGCGTCGCGTCGAGCCCGGCGAGATCGCGCCGGTCCGGGTCGACAGCGCGCCCGCGCTGCATTGAGCTTTTGGGGGCGCGAGGGAGCGAACGGGTCAGGCGTCTCACGCGGGCGAGCGTCGCACGTTCAAAAAAAATGTGCAGGGGCGAACCGCGGTCGATTCCGTCGCTTGCGTTCTCAATAAAGCCCAATTGCCCCTTTAAATTTTAGGGAACAAACTCAGCCAAAGAACGATTTCCCCGAGGCGACGCTGGGGGGCTCTCACCAAGAGGAGAGTGTCATGTGCGACTATTCCTTGGAGATGTACGGATCCCGCCCTGCGCGTGAGGGCGAGCTCTATGTGACGACACGCTTTCCGAGCTGTTCGATCGGCTTCGCCGCCCCTGGCGATCCGAGAGTTCCGGTCTGCGTGCAATGCGACACCAAGGTCGTTTTGACCGACATTCCGGTGGCGATGCAGGCGACTTATGGAATTGGCGCGGAAGTCGAGACCATCTTCGCCCAGCGCGAGACCGGCCTCTACCGGGACGGCATGCGTCTGGCCGACGGACGGTTCGTGTCGCTGCAGGACCTGCCGACGGGCGTCGGCGCCTATGTGCCGACGCTGCTCGAGAGGGAGGGCGCAAAACGCGTCCAGGTCCCCGAAGCCGTCGACTGACGACGGTTCGTCTATAGCCGATCCGGCCTCGCGCCCGTCCACGCGACGGGCCGCGGGGTCGTGCTGCATGCCCTGCGAGAGACCCCCGATCGGCTGCTGCGGAATCCAGAGCAGGAACTTATTGTGCTGGAAACAAACCCGTCTCGGGGGCGGAGCGACGCAACAGAGAGGCGTTATTTTTGCTCATGTAACGCATGAAGATCCTTGCGTAATATGTTGTAAAATAAGGAATTTCATCCCGCAATAGCGGGCTAAATCCAGCCATTCCGCCCGGTTTCGGGCGGCAGAGTTTAGGAAATCTATACTTTCGCGCTCCTTGACGGGCCGCCGAAGCCGCTCTCCGGCTTCGGCTTTCCCGATTGTGTTCTGCCTGTTATGCGGCTTAACAGGGAGATGGCCTCCCTGTTATTTTGCTCAACCGCTACATGAGCAATTCATCGCAAGCGCCTGATACTCAGCGCCTTAATGCCTCAAACCCGAGCGCGGCGCGGCCTGCGTTCCCCTGTTAGCAGGGGATAACAGGGAGAACTCCGGTTTTGGCGAAGTTGTAGGCCGCGTCCGGCGCGAAGCCGATGGTATAGATTTTCTATCCCGTCGCGCGCCTCGCGATGAGGATTCCCATCGAAACGTGTCATGCTCACATCTAGCCAACCGCCCCGTCGACCCACGCGATCAGATCCCGCGTGACCTCGTCGCGATTGGTCTCGTTCAGCGTCTCGTGGCGGGCGCCCGGGTAGATGCGGGTTGTAAGCCTGGTGAAGCCTGCTGTCTTGAGCGCCTCGATGAGGCCCTGGATGTTGGATCCGACGGGATCGCGCTCGCCGGAGAAGACATAGATCGGGATATCCTTGCGGATGCGCGCAAGACGCTCGGGCGAGATGACGTGCGGCCAGGCGTCGAGGAAGTCGATCGCCAGCTGGTTGGTGACGTCGAAGCCGCAGAGTGGATCGGCCACATAGGCGTCCACTTCGGCCGGATCGCGCGACAGCCAGTCGGACTTGGTGCGTGCGGGCTGAAAGGGCTTGTTGAGGCCGTCGAACATCAGCGAATTGACGAGCCTGCTTTTGCCGCGCTTGCCCTGCCGCAGCCGTTCGGCGCGGGCGATCAGCCGGCCTGCGGCGGCGAGCGGCGGCGGTTTGCCGTTCGAGCCTGAATAGACGACGCCCGCGAGCGCCTCGCTGTGTTCGGAGACAAACTGCTGACCAAGCCATGAGCCGGTCGAGTGGCCAAGAAAAATGATCGGCACGCCCGGCTGCTCGGCGCCGATGAGGCGGTTGAGCGACCAGAGGTCGCCGACGCATTTGGCCCAGCCGTCCGCATCGGCGAAATGGCCGAGGTCGGCGGGATCGGAACTCGGCCCATGGCCGCGATGGTCGCTGGCGTAAGCCGCGTAGCCCGCCGCGTTGAGAGCCGCCGCCAGCCGGGCGTAGCGCGACGCTGTGCTCGGCGAGGCCATGAGCGATCTGCACGATGGCGCGTGGGCGCCCGTCCGGCAGCCAGCGGCGCCCAAAAAGCTTTGCACCGTCGTCGGCCCGAAACTCGAACCCGCCAGCCGGCGTCTCAGCCCTTCCCTCCCCCACGTTGTCCCTCCACAGGCTCCTTCGCGCCGAGAAATAACATTCGCCGAATTCGGGCGGGATCGGCTAGAGGTCGAATCCCATGGCGCGGTATATTTTCATCACCGGCGGCGTGGTTTCCTCGCTCGGCAAGGGTTTGGCTTCAGCGGCTTTGGGGGCGCTCTTGCAGGCGCGCGGCTATACGGTCCGCCTGCGCAAGCTCGACCCCTATCTCAACGTCGATCCCGGAACGATGAGTCCGACCCAGCACGGCGAGGTGTTCGTCACCGACGACGGGGCCGAGACCGACCTCGATCTTGGCCATTACGAGCGCTTCACCGGCCGCAGCGCCAACCGGCAGGACAACATCACCACCGGCCGCATCTATCAGGAGCTGATCGCCAAGGAGCGGCACGGCGATTTCCTCGGCGCGACGGTGCAGGTGATCCCCCATGTCACCAACGCCATCAAGACGTTCATCCTCGAAGGCAACGAGGGGGTCGACTTCGTCCTGGTCGAAATCGGCGGCACGGTCGGCGACATCGAGGGCCTGCCGTTCTTCGAAGCGATCCGCCAGCTGGGCAACGATCTGCCGCGCGGCCACGTGGTCTACATCCATCTCACGCTCCTGCCCTACATTCCGACCGCCGGCGAACTGAAAACGAAGCCAACCCAGCATTCGGTCAAGGAATTGCGTTCGATCGGCGTCCAGCCGCATATCCTGCTCTGCCGCTCCGACCGCGAGATCCCGCGCGAGGAGCGGCGCAAGCTCGGCCTCTTCTGCAATGTGCGCGAGAGCGCGGTGGTCGAAGCCCGCGACGCGCCCTCGATCTACGACGTGCCGGCCCTCTACCACGCGGCGGGGCTCGACCGGGAAGTGCTCGCGGCCTTCGGCATCGAGCCGGCGCCGAAGCCCGACATGCGCCGCTGGGACAGCGTGTCGAAGGCCTACCACAACCCCGAAGGCGAGGTGTCGATCGCGGTCGTGGGCAAGTACACCGGCCTAAAGGACGCCTATAAGTCGCTGATCGAGGCCCTCACCCACGGCGGCATGGCGAACCGGGTGCGGGTCAAGCTCGACTGGATCGAGAGCGAGATTTTCGAAGGCGTCGACCCCGCGCCGCGCCTCGAAGGCGTGCACGGCATCCTGGTGCCCGGCGGCTTCGGCTCGCGCGGAGCCGAGGGCAAGATTCTGGCGGCGCGCTTCGCCCGCGAGAGAGGGGTGCCCTATTTCGGCATCTGTTTCGGCATGCAGATGGCGGTCATCGAGGCCTGCCGGTCGCTGGCGGGCCTCGCCGAGGCCAATTCGACCGAATTTGGCCCGACGTCCGAGCCGGTGGTCGGCCTGATGACCGAATGGCTCAAGGGCAACGAGCTCGAGCGCCGCCGGGCCGAGGGCGATCTCGGCGGCACGATGCGGCTCGGCGCCTACCGCGCCGACCTTAAGCCCGGTTCGCGCATCGCCGGGATTTACGGCGAGACGGAGATCTCGGAGCGCCACCGCCACCGCTACGAGGTCAACACCGCCTACCGCACCCGGCTCGAGGGAAAGGGCATGGTGTTCGCCGGCATGTCGCCCGACGGGCTCCTGCCCGAGACGATCGAACTCGCCGACCATCCCTGGTTCATCGGGGTGCAGTTCCATCCAGAGCTCAAGTCGAGGCCGTTCGAGCCGCATCCGCTGTTCGCGAGCTTCATCGCGGCGGCCAAGGCGCAGAGCCGGCTGGTTTAGAGCCGTTCGATCCCGCTGCGGGGTCCCAACTGGCCTCGCCACGAACATTGGGTCATTGCGAGTCGCGACAGGGCGTCGAAGACGCCCTCGACGGGATAGAAAATCTATACTCATGGCTTCGCGCCGGGCGCCGCCTGCAACTTCGCCAAAACCGGAATTCTCCCTGTTATCCCCTGCTAACAGGGCAACGCGGCTTCGCCGCACTCGAATCTTAGGCGTTAAATCACTTAATATCAATCCCTTGCGATGAATTGCTCACGCAATTGTTGAACGAGATAACAGGGAGCGATTCTCCCTGTTAAGCCCCATAACAGGGAGAGGACAACCGGGAAACCCGAAGCCGGAGACCGGCTTTCGCGGCCCGCCCGAGGGCGTGAAAGTATAGAATTCCTAAACTCAGCCGCCCGGAACCGCCCGGAACTGGGCGGGATGGCTGCATTTTGGCCCGCCATTGCAGGACGAAATGCATTATTTTACAATCGATTACGAACGACTCCTCATGCGTTACATGCGCAAAAATAACGCCCCTCGTCCCGACAATACGGTTCCGCCGGCTGGGCGGCGGGCGCGGTTCGCCCCCTCTACCGGCCAATCGCGTAGGCTTCCATGTGGCGCGGCGTCGCGGCGGCCTTGATGAGGCCATTAGCTGCGGAAGCGGCGCACAAGCGACCGAGCGACCAACCGTCAGCGATATTTAGGCGATGGCCGCGCCGCGTCAGTTCGTCCAGCGTAGCCGTTCCGAACCGATCCTCGATTGCCAGTACGCCCGGCTTAAAGGAACGCGGGGTGAAGGAAGCAGGGAAATGCAGGTTGTTGAACATCGGCGAGTCGATCGCCTCTTGCAGGTTCAAGCGGTGATGGAAATGACGCAGGAGCAAGAGCGTCGTCCACTGGTCCTGCTGATCGCCGCCCGGCGAGCCGCAGACGAGATAGGGTTCGCCGTCGCGCTCGACGAGGGTCGGCGAAAGAGTCGTGCGCGGCCGCGCGCCGGGGATCAGAGCTCGACGGCAGACCCTCAGCGAGCCAGAACATCTGCGCCCGCGTTCCGAGTGGAAAGCCGAGCGCGGGGATGACGGGCGAGCTCTGAAACCAGCCGCCGCTCGGCGTCGCCGCGATCATGTTGCCCCAGCGGTCGATGACGTCGAGATGCACTGTGTCGCCGCGATATTCGGGCAGCGGCGCGAAAGTCGGCTCGCCGCCTCCAGGTCCGACCGGCGTCGCCGATCCGGCGAGCGCCAGGATCGTCTGCAAGCGCGGCGCAGATACATGGGGCAATCCGGGCCGCAACTCGAGCGACGCGTCGTCGCCGATCAGCGCGCGGCGCGAATCGTTGTAGTCGTCGCTCAACAGCGTCGGAAGCGGAACTTCCGCGAAATCCGGATCGCCATAGAAGGCCTCACGATCGGCCAATGCGAGCTTGGCGCATTCGGTGACGACATGGACGAACTCGGCGCCGTTCGGATCGAGCGCGGCGAGATCGAAGCCCCTCAACAGCGCCAATTGCTGCAGCAGCACGGGCCCCTGCCCCCAGGGTCCGGTCTTGTGAACGCGGTAGCGGCCATAATCGTAGCTCGCGCTCTCTTCCCAGACCGCACGCCAGCCCGCCATGTCGTCGGCCGTCAAGAGGCTCGTATGACGTCGCCCGCTCCCGTCCATGTGGGGTTTGCTGGTTGCAAACCGGTCGATCTCCTCGGCGACGAAGCCGCGATAGAAGGCGTCGCGCGCGGCCTCGATCTGGCGCTCGCGTTCGCCGCCGGCGGCTTTCGCTTCGGCGAGAATGCGCCTGTAGACGGCGGCGACCCCGGGCGTTCGGTGCAGCGTCCCCGGTTTCGGCGGCTGACCGCCGGGCAACCATACCTCGGCCGAACTCGGCCATTCCGCTTTGAAGAACTCGACCAGCGGCAGCAGCGCCATGGTCACGCGCGGAAGCACCGGAAAGCCGTTCTCCGCATAGGCGATGGCAGGCGCCAATACCTCCTCGATCGCCATCGTGCCGTAGTCGCGCAATAGCAGCATCCAGCCGTCGAACGCGCCCGGAACCGTTGCCGCCAGGAATCCCGTTCCGGGGATCATGGTGAGCCCGAGCTCGCGGAACCTCGCGATGGTCGCCGCTTTCGGCGCGATTCCCTGGGCGCACAAGACGCGAACCGCGCGGTCGCGCGCGCTGTAGAGAATCGCCGGCATGTCGCCGGCCGGACCGGACAGATGGGGCTCGACGATCTGCAAGGCGAGGCCCGTCGCCGCCGCAGCGTCGAAAGCGTTGCCGCCGCGTTCGAGAATCGACATACCTACGGCGGAGGCCAGCCAATGGGTCGAACTCACGGCGCCGAAGGTGCCGATGATCTCGGGGCGGGTGGTGAATTTCGACCCCCCCGGGCCGCCGGCGCGGACGGCAGGGGTCAAGATCCGCTCTCCTGCTCGATCAGTGAAATCGCATCGTCCGTCGAAACCACGCCGCCGAAGGCCTGAAGGAAGATGGAGAGCGTGGCGTTATGCTCCATATCGTTGCGCGAGGCGTTGGCGTCCGAGATCATGATCGTCTTGAAGTTGCGCATCGCCGCGTCGCGCGCGGTGCATTCGCAGCAAACGTTGGTTACGGTGCCGACGATCAGGGTCATGTCGATGCCGCGCGAGCGCAGCATCGTCTCGAAGTCGCCGCGAAGGATCGGCGAACGGCGTGAGACGGTTCTTGGAGACGACCGGATCGTCCGAATGGCGTTCAAGCTCGCGCCAGAGCCTGTGCTCGGGCCTGCCTTCCTGGAAGGCGAGGCGGAAGTTGTCCGCCGTTTCGCCGGTCATGATGAAATTGAAGAACGTCGTCCAATCGCGTTCCGCTCCGGCGCCATAGGTCGAGACGATCCAAACCACCGATCCCCCGGCGCGGCGCAGCGCGCCCGCCAGCCGATTGATGTTGGGAACGATTTCACGGGCCGCGGCAATCTCGGCGACCGCGCCGGGCTCCAGAAAGCCGGTTTGCATGTCGACCACCAGAAGCGCGGTCTTTCGCGGCTCGATGGCGACAAAGGGTTGCACGCGCCCGCGTCGGCGCATCGAGATATCGATGGCTTGCTGGGTGATCTCGATCTTGTGCATCAGGCCCAAATTCCTCGTTCAAAAGGCGCGCTTGTAGCGATCGGCGGAGGCCGCCGCCCTGCCCTGGACCATCTAACCTCAGCGCAAAAAACCGGAGACTTGACCGCATGCCAGTGCAACAAATCCCTGACAGCGGCCGCTATCCAGACATGACGACCTCGTATCAGGCCGAGGAGCCGAGGTCCGCCCCGCCATCTATTTCTTCCGCCTGCAGCTCCACCAACCGCAGGAAACGCTTCGTCCGCTCGTGCTTCGGATGGTCGATGACCTCTTCGGGAGTGCCTTCCTCAACTGTCAGGCCGGCGTCCATGAATACCACGCGGTCGGCAACCTCTCGAGCGAAGCGAACCTCATGGGTCACGACAATCATCGTCATTCCCGCCTCAGCGAGCTTCCGGATTACCGCCAGCACTTCGCCGACCAACTCTGGATCGAGAGCCGAGGTGGGTTCATCGAACAGCATCAGCCGCGGAGAAATGGCCAATGCGCGTGCGATCGCGACGCGTTGCTGCTGACCCCCAGACAGCCGATGCGGCAAGTGATGGGCGTGGTGAGCCAGGCCAACCATGGTTAAGAGGCCCATGCCTTTCTGGCGAGCGCTCTCAGGGTCCTCACCGTGCACCCGAATCGGCGCCTCGATAACATTCTCTAAGGCTGTCAGGTGGTCGAACAGATTGAAGTGCTGGAACACCATACCGATGCGGGCCTCGGCCCGGGCTCTGGCCAAGTCACGGATCGGGCGCAGGCCGCCGTCGACACTCCGGTAGCCGACGTGTTTGCCGTCAACCAGGACTTCGCCTTTATCGAGCCTTTCCAGGTGATTGATCATTCGTAGCAAGGTGCTCTTGCCGCTCCCACTCGGCCCCATGATCGCGACTACATCGCCTCGATTGACCGACAGATTGATCCCGCGGAGCACCTCACGGGCTCCGTACGATTTCCAGATGTCGGTGCATCCGACGAACACGCGACGATCAGCGCTGTTCTCGCTGCTGTCAGAGATGGCGTCGAGCCATGGCTGCCGGCCTGCACTCGCCATCGCCGCCGTCGCAGGCGCTACTTGACGTCGGGCGGCGGTCACAGAGCCCGTTGCAGAGAGCGACTTTCCGCGCCCGAACATGCGATCGAATGCGGTCGTACCCGGCGCAGGCCGTTCCAGCTCGATATTGAACCGTCGCTCCAGGAACCATTGGATGCCCGCAATCGCGCTGGTCATCATCAAATAGATGACGCCTGTAGCCGTGAACACGGTGAAAAATTTGAAGTTCTGGCCGACAATCTGCTGGCTCCTGAATGTAAGCTCATTGACGAATATCACGGAGGCTACTGAGGTTCCCTTGAGCACCGCGATCGTGTCGTTGCCCATTGCCGGCAGGATCGCTCGCATGGCCTGCGGCAGAATTATTCTGCGTAAGGTGAGGAACGGCCTCATACCGAACGCAGCTGCAGCGATGCTTTGGTTGCGGTTAACTGACAGGATTCCTCCGCGAATGATCTCGGCGCTGAAAGCCGCCTCGTTCAGGGCGAAGCCGATCACGGCTGTAGTGAAGCTGTCGAGCTTGATGCCCACTGAAGGAAGGGCGTCGTACAGAAACACCAATTGCAAGAGCTGCGGCGTGCCGCGAATGAACCAGATGTAAGCCCAAGCGGCGCCGCGAACCAAACCGACAGGGGACAGGCGCATTAGCGCCAGCCCCAGCCCGAGGACCACTCCACCCGCCATCGCGAAGGCTGAGATTTCCACCGCGGTGAGGGCCCCTTGCCAGAGAAAGGGCTCGATGACGTAGCTGAAGAATTCTCGGAACCACTTCACGCACCACCTCGCGAAATGTGGCCGGGAGAGCAGGGCCGCCCATGCAGCTTAGGCCCTGCGCCTCCCGGCCACGTCCGACGAAGCCTACTTCGTCAATATTTCAAATGGCATAGCAACCGAATAGTCGAAATGATATTTGTCGTAGATCGCCTTCTCGGCGCCATCTGCCCTCATTACGGTCAACGCATCAAAGATTGCCTGCGCCAGTTCGGCGTTGCCCTTCCGCACGCCGACGCCGACTTTCCAGTCGGTGAGGATCATGAAGCCGCGCTCAAGCTTGTCGGGATTGTCGAGCACCATTTGGTCGACGGCCCCAAGGTTCACGAGGAACAAGTCGGAACGGTCGTTCATCACTTGCCGGCCACCGGCGGGAATATCGGGGGAGACGACGATCTCGACCGCACCCTTGCCGTCGGCGACACACTTGTCACTGATCTTGTGGAACTGTGCCTCTTCGACCGATCCGAGAGCGGCTGACGCGCGTGATCCACAGAGATGGTCGAGGTCAACGATGTGCTTGGGGTTGCCCTTGGCCACCAGTCCTCCGGTCGCTGCCCTGAGATAGATCACAAAATCCATCTGCTGGGCGCGTTCAGGCGTGTAGTAGAGCGAGTCCCACATGACGTCGGTTTGACCGTTGGCAAGCGCCGGCAACTGACCGGACCATGCACCAACCGAGAACTCGATCGGCACGCCGATGCATTTGAAGGCCGCCTGGGCCAACTCAGTGTCGAGGCCAATGAGGTGATTGAAGTCCTTTGGGTCGCGCATGGCGTAAGGCCCGGTCTCTGCGTCGGTGCCGACCTTGAGCGTCTTGCCAACGAGGCCCGGATATTTGGTCGCGAGCTTGTCTGGCTCGCACTTCGCGTCCGCTGCGGTTGCGATGCGCGGAGCGAAAATGATCGCGGCGAATAACGGCGCGAGGACGAACGAACTCCGCAGCTTACGAAACATTCCCATGTGGCTCTCCCTGCGTTGACTTGCACTCGGAATTTTCCTCTCAGGCGAGCAGAGCAAGTTCCCGCCAGCCAGATACTGCGCCGCTCAGTCCTGCGATGGATGAAAACGATACCAGTGCTCAGCCACGTCGCGGCCGGTGCAGAACCATACGCGGTCGTGCTTGCGGACGTGCTCGAGGAACCGGATCAGGCCGACAGCCTTGCCAGGGCGCCCGATCAGACGATCATGCAGGCCGATGCTCATGAGCTTCGGTGCGTCGGCGCCCTCCTCGTACATGAGATCGAAGGTGTCGATCATGTAACGGGCGAAGTCGTCGGCGCTGCCGAAGCCCGTATTGCGATCGAAACGATTGTCGTTCGTCTCCAGCGAATAGGGGACGATGAGATGCCTCTTTCCGGTCACGGTCACCCAGTAGGGCAACTCGTCATTGAGTGCGTCCCGGTCGTACAAAAAGCCACCCGCCTCGACGAGAAGGCGGCGCGTGTTGGCGCTGGGACGGCCGTTGAACCAGCCAACCGGCGGGCTGCCGGTTAGCTTGCAAATGCCTTCGATCGCGAGCCTGACATGCTCGCGCTCTTCGACCTCACCCATATTGTGGTAGTCGATCCAGCGCCATCCATGGCTGACGATCTCATGGCCATCCTCGAGGAACGCATTCACCGCCGCGGGGCATTGTTGCATCGCGCGGACCACACCGAGGATGCTGATTTTGACGTCGAATTTCTTGAATATGCGAAGGAGCCGCCACACGCCGACACGCGGGCCATATTCGAATACCGTCTCGACGATCGGGCTGCGGACGCCGAAATAGGCGGGAAAACCGATGTCGCTCAATAGGTCTTCGCTCTGGTCGTCGCCTTCCAGTAGCGATCGCTCTCCGCCGGCCTCGAAGTTTAGATTGAAGTTGATGGCGATGCGCGCATCGCCCGGCCAGCGCGGATGCGGCGGATGCCGACCATAGCCGAGAAAATCCCTCGGCGGGCCGACATCGGATTTAGCGCTTTCGTCGCCCTCGCCTTTTTTCATCGGTCTGCCGCTCTTCAAGACATTCGTCGCCGCGCTCAGCGTCGCAATCCGACTGACGTGCGCGGCAACCGGCGTGACGCTTCGTCCGTCGCGGATCCCGTCGATTTTGTCAGCTTGAGAAATTCACCATATTGTGAACCAATTGGCAAGTGGTTACGAAGAGGTTCGCGCATCAATGTTTGGGCATCTGTGCTCGGTTCCGAAGCATTTCTGGCGCATTTTCTCGCAGTTGGCCTGTGGTGGAATAGGGATTACTCCGCCGATTCCCAAGCCGGCCCGCAGCCCATTAACATGTCCACTGAACCAATTTAGAATATGGTTCAGTTCGTTCGAATTGTCGCCGCGACCTTAACCACGGATTGGAAATGGCACAGGAAACCCCCAAAGAGCGCGTCTTGAACGAGCTTCGAAAGCGATTGCGGGAGAAGCAATACGAAGACGGACGGTTGCCTCCGGAACGGGAACTCGCCTCTGTCCTGAGCGCAAGCCGGCGGGATGTGCGCGATGCGCTGGCGAAGTTGGAGGGGGAAGGAATTGTCTGGCGCCGCCAGGGCCAGGGAACGTTCACCGAGGCGCAGCCGATCGTTGGCTATGGCGATATCGCCAAGCTCGCCAATCGCGTCAACCCGATCGAGATCGTCGAAACGCGTTTGGCGATCGAGCCGATGTTGGCCGTTCGCTCCGCCTTGCGGGCGTCTCTTGACGATATCGAAGCGTTGAAGCGCATCGCCGAGCGGGCCCTGAACGCGAAGAACCCGAACGATTACACGCGAGCGGACGCCGCATTTCATCGCAAGATAGCGGAAACGGCTGGAAACGCCCTATTGCTGGCGATGTTTGAAATGGTCCTCCTGGTGCGCGAAAAGGTCGATTGGGAACGGGTCCGCCGCTACTATTTCCAACATGACGGCGCGCGCCGGTCATTCGACGAGCACTCCTTGATCCTGCGGGCGATCTCCGCGCGCGACCCGCCCGCCGCCGAGAATGCGATGCGTAACCACTTAGAGAATGTGTCGGCGGTCTTCCTGGAAATGACTGCCTCTTCGCATTGAGCTGCGACCAAATAAGCCAGCGTGGCGTACATTTTGGCCCGGTGACGCGGCGCTTCTCGCGGTCATAGCCAATACGCGTCGCTGTCGAGCAGGGACCGCCTGGACGGTAGGACGCCGAGACCCATCGTATGTGCTCGCAACACCTCAGAGCTCGAAGAGTTACGACGGTGCGTGGGTTACGCCATATTGTCGAATGGGGCGAAGAGGCTGCGAAACTGAGCAAGGAAAACAGGACGACCGTCGCCTATCTGCGCACTTCGAGCCGCACGAACGTCGGCGCGGACAAGGTCAGCGACAAGCGCCAGTGCGCGGCCATCGAGGCTTACGCCAAAGCGGCCGGCTACGAGATCGTCGAAACGCTCTACGACGTGGCGGTCAGCGTCGTAGAGCGTTTCGACGATCTCGCCAGGTCCTAGGCGCCATCGCCGAGTTCGAGAAGACGACTCTTGTCGCCATTTTGGCGGCCGCGCGCAGGCGCAAGCGCATGACCACCGGCGAGAAGGTCGAGGGGCGTACGAGTTACTTCGAGGCGCGCCCGGACCTCGTCAAGCTGGCGAAGGCGCTAGCGCGCAAGAAGCCCAAGCGGGGAAAGCTAAGCCCGCGCGCCATGTCCGCCGAATTCGCTGCTCAGGGCTACCTGAACGAACGCGGCGCCCCGTCCAACCCGAAGTCCGCGGCCGCCATGCTGGCCGCAAGGGGGCAGTAGCGAGCTGACAAAAGTACGCGGAGGACATGAGAGACGACCCGCTGTTCGTGTCCTCGCTCGAACAGTTTCCCGCGCTACTCCGCCGACACCGCCCACGCGAGGCGTGTCGGAAGCCTCATCCACCAATTCACTTTCTCGGGCGTCATCAGTATAATCGACATTCCCTCGCATGGTTCGACGCGACGACGACAATCGCCTCACTCGTCGGGAGCGATTTCGCGCATGAAAGGGAATAGGAGTGTGAAATGAACTCTCAAAGGGCCGGAGAAAACCGACAGGAGGAACACCACCGCCTTGGCGCTAGTACGGCGCGACAAGCGAACGCGGACGAGCTGCTGTCGGAATTGAAGCGCTTGCTTGAGTCCTCAGGGCGTCCGCCCTTCGCTCCCCAACCCCCCTCACCGTCTGCGCCGATCGTGTCCACGTCTCCTTCAACTGCTGCCGAAACTCAGCGATCGACCGACTTCGCCAAAGCACACGACGGCGCTGATGATTTGCGCGCTGACGGACCGGCGGTCCTGCGCGACACTTATGGCCAACATCGGCATCCGACCAGAGAGGCATCACACCTTCGTTCGCGAAGATGGAGACTTGCGGCTTCGGGGCTTGCCTTGGGCTTCGCGGCTCTGGCCGGCGCCAACCTCGCCCTTAAGCCGGCCGCTCCCGGGTCGAAGAGCCCGTCTTCCGTTGTCCCGATGCAGGCGCAGAGCAATGCCCAGCCGCCAAGCGCGGAGCCAGTTGTAGCAGCCTCAAGCGACGTCGGCCGCTCGCTCATGAAAGACAGCGGGCTGTCGGATCAGATGCAATTCGGCAGGACAGAAGCTGGAATCAACGCTCAGGAATTGACACCAAAGACGTCCGCGGCGATCGACGCGCAACGGCCCGCCGAGGGTCCCAACGCACTACCGGTCGCGACAACGGCCGAGACGCCCGCCTCAGCAGGCGGAGCGGCCGGAAGTGCGTTGACGGCTTCACAAACTGCAGGCGTCGAGCCTGTCCGGAGTGTCGTGGTCACGCCAGACGGGACTCCAATCGCGAGAATGTTTACCAATTCGGTCGACTCGACATCTCCTGGCGAAACACCAACGCCGCACACTGAGGCGGCAAGTACGGCTAGTATCAAGGTAGACTTTGCAAGGCCACCGGCCACGAAGATCGAATTGTCAGCGACGCCCAATGCCAGCAAAAAGTCCGTAAGAAAATCTGTTGCAAAGGGCGAGAGGGCCACAGCGGGAGCAATGGCCGAGGCTCCGAAACAGACGCTTTCTCCGGTGCAGCCAGCGAAGACGATGACATCACCAACCGCTCAGGCGGCCTCCGGTCCAGTAGCTGCCGCGCCAACTGAGTCGACGACGCCGACCACGTTCGCCGCGCAGTCTGTCGGTCAATTGACGCACGCGCTTGTCTATCTGACGCACTTGCCGGTCGCGCTCATCCAACGCGCCACCGATCCAAATACCAAAGCACAGTAGAATCGCGTCGTCGGCCAGCCGGCGCCGCCACGGGCGACCTGCCTTGTTCGCCACGCAGTCTGTAGCCTAGCGATCCATGAAGTCTGATGGCGCCAATTCCCCGAGTTTGTCCTTGGCCGTAATTTCATTGCAATGCTGCCGACTGCGTCGCGAATCGGACCGAAGGGCGAAGGGAAGAACATGCATTTGTCGGACCAAGGGCTAATTATCATTTTGGTCGTCGGGCTCATTGCCGGATGGCTGGCGGGAAAGATCGTCAGAGGCAGTGGTTTCGGTCTCGTCGGCGACGCGGCCATTGGCATCGTCGGCGCGCTCATCGGCGACTGGCTTCTGCATCGTCTTGGAATTCATTTCAGCTCCGGTGTCATCGGCCTCGTCATCAACGCCACAATCGGAGCCGCTGTGCTCCTGCTCGCCTTACGACTCACGGGCGCCAGCGGATGGGGCGGTCGCTAGTCCACCACCACACATGTACCGCATACTGAAAAACGCTCAGGCGACGGCTGTACGCTGGAGGATGTTGACCCGGAACCCAGTCGACAGCGTCGACCCGCCGAAGGTCGAGCGCCGAAAGATGGCCGCGCTGGACGCGACAGAGATAGCGTCTCGGACACTCAAGCGTCGGTATCACGCTCGACCTCTACAGCCACGTCCTTCCCGGCATGCAAGAGGACGCCGCGGCGAAGGTTGACGCCGCGATCCGGGCCGCTATAGACGGCTCTTGAGTTCGGTAGCAAAGGGTAGCAACGGCACTTTTCCGATGCGACCGAAACGAGAGAGGCGCTAATCAAATCAATAGATTGGAAGGATGGCCGAGTGGTTTAAGGCAGCGGTCTTGAAAACCGCCGTGGGGGCAACCCCACCGTGAGTTCGAATCTCACTCCTTCCGCCAATTCGAACGAAACTGCGAACACGGGCCGCAGCCGGCTTTACGCGACATTTGCGGCGGAGCGTAGCGGCGATCGGCCCGGCGCAAAACGAAAAAGGCCGGAACCTTTCGGTCCCGGCCGCTTTACCAACCAACCGCGAAGCATCCCGCTTCACTTTCTTCCCGGCGCCGTTTCTGTCCTCGGCGCCGTGTCATCTCCACGTCCTCTTCATCGCATGGACGCGCGCCTCTTCTCTTGAGGCGCGACCACTCAACACCGATCAGCCCCGAGGGTCAACGCGACCAGACGTCGCAGGCACGCCCATCGATTTGACAGCGCAGCCGGATGGCCGAATAGAGGGCGCCTTCACCCTCGGCTTTCCCTCGCCACTGCATCGACGCCAAGCGCCATGACCTCGCCCGCCCTTTTCACACTCGGCACCCGCGGCTCGCCGCTGGCGCTGGCGCAGGCGAACGAGACGCGGCGGCGGCTCTCGGAAGCGCATGGCTGGGAGGTCGAGCAGATTGTGCTTAAGGTCATCCGCACCAGCGGCGACGCGATCCAGGACCGGCCGCTCGCCGAGGCCGGCGGCAAGGGCCTCTTCACCAAGGAGATCGACGCGGCGCTCCTTGCGGGCGAGATCGACGCCGCCGTCCATTCGGCCAAGGACCTGCCGACGCTCGTCCCCGACGGCGTTGCGCTCGCCGGCTTTCTGCCGCGCGAGGACGTGCGCGACGCGCTGATCTCCGCGCTCAGCGATACGATCGACGGCCTGCCGAAGGGCGCAAGCCTCGGGGCCGCGTCGCTGCGCCGTCAGGCGCAGGCGCTGAGGCTGCAGGCCCGATCTCAAGCTCGAGCTCCTGCGCGGCAATGTCGAGACGCGGCTCAGGAAGGCCGAGTCGGGGGCGGTCGGCGCGACGCTGCTCGCGATGGCGGGCCTCAAGCGCCTCGGCCTCGTCCACCGCGCCCGCGCGCCCCTCGACCTCGACGCCTTCCTGCCCGCGCCCGGCCAGGGCGCGATCGCGCTGACGGCGCGCACGAACGACGCGCGGGCGCTCGAGGCGCTCGCCGCGATCGGCGATGCCGAGACCTATGCCGCGCTCACGGCCGAGCGCGCCTTTCTCGCCGAACTCGAAGGCTCGTGCCGGACGCCGATCGCAGGCCTCGCGCGGCTCGAGGACGGGCGCCTCAGGTTCAGGGGCGAGGTGCTCAGGACCGACGGCTCTGAGAGCTTCGAGATTGCGGCCGAGGGCCTGGCGGCGGACGCGGCGCAGCTTGGCCGCGAGGCGGGGCGCGAACTTGCCGGGCGGCTGCCGGAGGGCGTGCTGCCGAAGGCCGGATAGTAAATCTATACTCCTTGCTTCGCGCCGGGCGGCGCTTGCAACTTCGCCAAAACCGGAATTCTCCCTGTTATCCCCTGCTAACAGGGGAACGCGGGCCGCGCCGCGCTCTGGTTCGAGGCACGAAAGCACTGAATATCAGTTACTTGCGATGAATTGCTCATGTAGCGGTTGAGCGAGATAACAGGGAGGCCATCTCCCTGTTAGGCCGCATAACAGGCAGCAGGCAATTGGGAAAACCTAAACCGGAGACCGGCTTTCGCGGTCCGCCAGAGGGCGCGATAGTATAGAATTTCTAAACTCCGCCGCCCGACACCGTCCGGAACCAGGCGGAATGGCTGCATTCTGGCCCGCGGTGGCGGGATTAAATCCATTATTTTACAATGGATTACGAAATGATCTTCATGCTCTACATGAGCAAAATACCGCGTCTCCGTTGCGTCGCTCCGCCGGGTTCGTCATCCATTCGGCGACCATGCGGCGCGGGAGGATGGGAACACACGCGCGGCGTCGCGGAATTGCGCCAAAGCGACGCCCTCCCCGGACTCGGAGGCCGCGATCTCGAGGGGAACCAGCGGCGATTTGCAGCGTTGGGTACACCTGAACGCTCCCCCACCTGCAGCGGCAATCGCCTCCGGGCGCGGGCTGAACTCGCAAATCTCCTCGTTTGCACGGCTCCGCGGGCCATGGCCCGCGGAAGTCCGTGCGCATTGGGGGCGTTCCCTGAAAGGAGCCTTATCATGATGAAACCCTTGACGACCCTCGCGGCCGCGACGGCCGCCCTCGGCCTTGCGGCGACAGCGCCGACGGCGGTCCAGGCCAACCCGATCATTCTAGCCCCCGCCGCGGCCGCGGCGTGGCTCGCCGGCGGAATTGTCGGCGGCGCACTTGTCGGCGGCGCCGTGGCCAACGCCGCCAACACCACCGCCGAGGCGGCCCCCGGCGTCACGATCAACGGGACGACCTGCTACTTCAGGAACAGGCTGGTCAATCCGGTCACCCAGAGCTGGGTCCGCGAGCAGGTCTGCACCACGCCGGCGCCATAAGGCGCCATGAGAGAAGGGGCGCGGCGTCGGCCGCGCCCCTTCCTCGACCTGCAACTGGCCTTATGTCACCGGCCGGCCGGAGTTCCGATCGGAGGGGCGGGCGCATCTATGCTGGTCAGGCGGGCGCGCGGCGCCGACAGCCGGATGACCAGGCCTTCGGGCTTCCAGGTTTTCGACATCTCGCCGCCCAGCTGGCCGGCGGCGGCGCGCGTCAGGATCGAGCCGAATCCTTCGCTCTCTTGCGGGGACGTGACCGCCGGCCCGTCGCGTTCCGTCCATGTGAGCGCGACCGCAGGGCCCTCTTCCGCGCATTCGATTCGAACTTGCCCTTGCGGTGTCGAAAGCGCCCCATATTTTGCCGAATTGGTCGAGAATTCATTGAGCAACAGCGCCAGAGTTGAGACCGCCGCGCCGGAAATCGCAATGTCGGGCCCAGCGATTTCAAATCGCCGTGCCTCCGCGTCGCGAATGGATTCGTAAGGCGCGACGATCGCTTGAATCAGGGAATGCAGCGTCGTCGGCATATCGGCGTTCGGAGCGTTGACGGAGTTGCGCGACAGGGTCAGATCGTGCGCCCGCGCAAGAGCCAGGAGCCGTTCGCGCGCCGAGGCCGTAAGCTCCTGGACGCTGTTCGCAGAACGAGCGCTAAGGCTCACGACGCTGATCGCCAGCGCGAACAGATTTTCGATTCGATGGTTCATCTCCCGCAGCAGCAACTGGCGCCGCTCGCTCGCCCGCCGCCGTTCGGTGATGTCGCGGGCGATCTTTGACGCGCCGATGACTTTGCCCGCAGGGTCTCTGATTGGTGAAACTGTCAGCGAGATATCGACGAGGCTTCCGTCCTTCCGCCGCCGAACCGTTTCATAGTGCTCGATCCTTTCGCCGCGGCGGATGCGCTCGAGGATCATCGGTTCTTCGTTTTCCCGATCGCCCGGTATCAAGATCGTGACGGGCCGGCCGACCGCTTCCTCAGGCGCATAGCCGAACAGCCGCTCCGCAGCGTGGTTCCAGCTGGTGATCACGCCATCAAGGTCTTTGGACAAGATCGCGTCCTCGGAGGACTCGACAATCGCAGCATAGTGCTGCGTAGCGCCGCGATCCTCCGGCAAACGATACCCGCCTGTGCCTCCAAACGGAGGGGATGCAGCTTTTTTGGGATGCTCCGACACTGTCCCCGCACTCATCGCAGATCGGTCCAGGCCATTCAAGCGAGCCTTCCGCGGCGCCAGTCACGCGCGGAGACAAGCTACGACGACGAGCCGTTGTCGTCGGACCCCCTCGCCAGCGCCTGCCTGACCCGATCCAGCAGATCGCGGCCCGTATAGGGCTTCGCCAGCAGAGATTCGACGATGTCGGGAGGCAGATCGACCCGCGAGGCTCCGGTGGTCACCAGGACCTTTACACCCGGACGATTGTTCAACGTCCAGGCGGCAAGCTCCAGGCCATTCATTCCCTCCCCAAGGTTGATGTCGGTGAATACAAGATCGACGGCGAATTTCGATTGCAGCGCCTCGATCGCCTCGCTTGCGTCGGCGGCCTCGTGGACCCGGTAACCACACTCGCGGAGGAACTCCGCCATGTCCATCCGGACCAGCGCGTCATCTTCCACAAACAATATGGTTTCTGGCGGAGCACGAATCCCAGCCGCGCTGTCGTCTGTCATTTCGGCCTTCAACCGGACCCGTACTCATACGCAGGAGTTCAAGAATAGTTCCAAAGCGATCCGGGACGGGGCCGGAGAAAGACTTCGCGGCCGACGCGGGCCAGGGTCCGGCCCCGCACATCGCGCGCCGCTCAAATCTCGAATTCGACGCCGATTTCCATGATTTGAGCGCCGGGAATCTTGAAATAGGCGCCCGGGCGCTGGGCGTTATGGTGCATGAAGGCGAAGAGCGCCTCCCGCCAGCGGGGCAGTCCCGGGCGGCGGCCGGAGGGGATGATCGTCTCGTGGCCGGTGTAATAGATCACCTTGCTGAGGTCGAATGTCTCGATCTGACGGCGCGCCATGGCGACGGCGAGCGCCTGGGGGACGTCAGGCTCTTCCATGAAGCCGAAGCGGACCTCGACCCGCGTGAGGCCCTCGGACAGCGGTATGACGACGACCCGGTCATCGTCCCGGACTCGCGGCGCTTCGGTGGTGGTCACCGCGACCAGAAGCACATGCTCATGGAGCACGCGATTGCACTTGACGTTGTGCGAGAGCGCCAGCGGCACGCCCTTGGCCATACGGCCAAGCACGATCGCCGTGCCCGGGATGCGACGCGGCGGGTTGCGGCGTAGCTCTTCGATGAACTGCTGCGAACGCTCGCGGATCTCGAGCCGGACCGCGTCCATGAGCTCCTCACCCTTGCGCCAGGTCAGCATGAGGAACGAGATGACGAAGGCGATCAGCAGGGGGAACCAGCCGCCGTCGAGGAGCTTGGTCGAAGTCGAGGCGAAGAAGAGGAGGTCGAGGGCGAGAAGGCTGCCGTTGACCGCATAGACGATCAGCGGATTGTGCTTCCAGTGCAGCGCGACAAAGGTCGCCATCAGCGTGGTGATCACCATCAAGAGCGAGACGGCGATGCCGAACGCGCCGGCAAGAGCGTCCGACGAGCCGAAGCCGATGACGGCGGCGAGCGTGCCGGCGGCGAGCGCCCAGTTGACGAAGGGCACGTAGATTTGGCCGATCTCGCGGCCTTCGGTGTGAACGACCTTCATGCGCGGCAGAAAGCCGAGACTGATGGCCTGCTGGGTCATGGAATAGGCGCCGGAAATGATCGACTGCGAGGCGATCACGGTGGCGACGGTCGCAAGAACAACCAGCGGATAGTGCGCCCATTCCGGAGCGAGAGCGTAGAACGGGCTGTCGACGGCGGCTGAGGAATTCGGCTCGGCGAGGAGCAGGCCGCCCTGGCCGAAATAATTGAGGGTGAGCGCGGGCAGCGCCACGCCGAACCAGGCGATGCGGATCGGGAGCGGCCCGAAATGTCCCATGTCGGCGTAGAACGCTTCGCCGCCGGTCACCGCCAGGAATGCGCCGCCGATCACGACAAAGGCCAGCGGCCCGGCATGCCAGAGATAGCCGATGGCGGCGAGCGGATTGAGCGCCGCCAGCACGGCGGGCGACCTGACGATTCCCATGACGCCGAGACCGCCGGCGATGATGAACCAGACCAGCATCACCGGCCCGAAGATCCCGCCGATGAACGAAGTTCCGTTGCGCTGGATGAGAAACAGAACGGCGAGGATGACGACCGTCAGCGGGACCACGGCATGGCTCATCTGGGGCGCATAGATCTTCAGCCCCTCGATCGCGCTCAGGACCGAAATCGCCGGGGTGATCGTGCCGTCGCCGTAGAGCAGAGTGGCGCCGACGAGGCCGATCACCACCATGGCGGCGCGCCATCTGTTTTGCTTGGCGCGGCGCGGGCTCACGAGCGCGAGCAGCGCCAGAATGCCGCCTTCGCCGTGGTTGTCGGCGCGCATGATCAGGATCGCGTATTTGATCGAGATGACGACGATCAGCGACCAGAAGATCAGCGACACGATGCCTAGCACCGCTTCCGGCGAAACCTGTCCGTTGGGACTGGCGGACTTTACCGCGACGTTGAGCGTATAGAGCGGGCTCGTGCCGATGTCGCCGAAAACGACGCCCATGCACGCCAGCGCCGCCGGCGCCCACGACCGCCCTGTGTCCTCCCGGGTCGCCGCGTGGGCTTTCGCGGATGCGCTCATTGGCGCCGCCTTTGCTGGATGACAGCCTGACCGAGGCTCAGACTGCCCCCGCAACGCGGGGATGGCAACTTTGAAACGAGCGGCGGAGGGTATCCTTGCCCCCTGCCCCAGTGCGCCGCACCGTCCGCTCCGTCTTCCCTATTCCGCCGGGGCCGGCCGGGCGCGCTGGTTATAGAGGAGCTTGGCGCGGCGCTCGCGCTCTTCGGGCGGCAGGGTGTCGGGGTCCTCGCTCGGGCCGGCCGTGACCGCGAGGCCACGTTGAACAGCGGGGCGGGCGCTCAGCTCCTCGAACCAGCGTTTGAAATATTTGAATTCGTCGATGTCCTGCTGCTGCCCCTTCCAGTTCACGGTCCAAGGGTAGCAAATCATGTCGGCGATGGTGTAGTCGTCGCCGGCGAGATAGCGTCGGTCGTAGAGCCGGTTGTTGAGGACGCCGTAGAGGCGGTTGGCCTCGTCGGTGAAGCGGCGGACGGCGTAGGACTGGTCGCCCTGTTTGTCGCCGAGCCGCAGGAAGTGGCCGGCCTCTCCGAGCTTCGGGCCCTGATTGGCCATCTGCCAGATCACCCACTGGTTGACCTCGTAGCGGCGCCGGACGTCCTGCGGATAGAAGCGGCCAGCCTTTTCCGCGAGATACATCAGAATCGCGCCCGATTCGAAAATGCTGATCGGCGGGCCGCCGTCGGCCGGCGCAGGATCGACCAGCGCGGGCATCCGGTTATTGGGCGAGATCTTGAGGAAGTCCGGATTGAACTGGTCGCCCCTGCCGATGTTGGTGGGCACGATCCGGTAGGGGGTCCCCAGCTCCTCCAGAAGGATCGTCACTTTCTTGCCGTTCGGCGTCGGCCAGTAGTAGAGGTCGATCATGAGGAGCGCTCCCGAAGGTTGGGGACCCGGACCATAGAACGGAGCCGGCGGCCGCGCGAAAGAAATTCCTTCGCCGGGGCCCGGCGGGAGGCTCATCATCGCGAGGCGCGACAGCGCGTCGAAAGACGCCTGTCGACGGGATAGAAAATCTATACGATCGGCTTCGCGCCGTGCGCCGCTTGCAACTTCGCCAAAACCGGAATTCTCCCTGTTATCCCCTGCTAACAGGGAGACTCGGGCCTCGCCGCGCTGAGGTTTGACCCATAAAAGTGCTGAATTTCAGCCACTTCGGATGAATTGCTCATGTAGCGGCTGAGCGAGATAACAGGGAGGCGATCTCCCTGTTAAGCCACATAACAGGGAGCCGACAATCGGGAAAGTCGAAGCCGGAGACCGGCTTTCGCGGCCCATCCGAGGGCGGCGGAGTATAGAATTTCTATACTCCACCGCCCGAAACTGTCCGAACCTAGGCGGAATGGCGCCATTTTGGCCCGCCACCGCAGGATGGATATGCCTGATTTTACAATTGATTACGAAATAATCCTCATGCGTTACGTGAGCAAGAATAGCACGCCTATATTGGGTCCGCGTCGAAGGCTGAGAGATTTGCCTCCTCCGCGGGGCCGTCAGACCGCTCCCGAGTTCGGCGCGCGCCGGCGGCGCTCAGCGTCGCCACTGCCACAGTGTCAATTCGCTTCCGGAACAATGTTTCCAAATTAATCGAGACGGCGCCCGTGTTTTGACTAAAGAATCGTCACGTTCGCTTCACAAAAAAGGCGCAATACGATTGCCATCTAACCGAGCCATGCTATGGCTTGCAGTATTTGGTGGTGCAATGATGTAGTATTACTTCACGCAAACGACATAGGGGAGAACAGACATGCTAAGAGTGACAGCCGCCCGCGCGGCGATGTTTACCTTGATGACCTCGGTAGGCTTGGTCGCCGGCAACCCGGCGCACGCGTACACTTTCATAACGATCGACAACCCGGGGGACCCGAACTTCAACCAGCTGCTGGGGATTAATAACAAGAGCGTCATCGCCGGCTATTTTGGAGATGGCAGCGACGTTCCCAACAACGGGTATACGGTTGCTCCTCCGTATACGTCCTTTAGCGCGGAGAACTTTCCCGGGGCCGCGCAGACCCAGGTCGTTGGCATCAACAATACCGGAACTACGGTAGGTTTCTGGGTCGACGGGAATGGGAATAACTTCGGATTCTACTACCAAGGCACAACTTTCATTTCGGTCGTCAACCCGCTTGGCCCTAGCTTCAATCAATTGCTCGGCGTGAACGACTCCAACGTGGCCGCCGGCTTCTACAACGACAGCGGTGGCGCCTCGCACGGATACATTACCACCCTCGGCTCAGGCGCTTTCACCGCAATTGCGCCGCCCTCCAGCTTCGACGCCGCGTCGGTGACGGCTTCGGACATCAACAACGCCGGAATCGTATCAGGATTTTTCACCGACGCCGCCGGCAATGTCCACGGCTTCCTGGACAACGGCGGAACCTTCACGCAACTCGATGACCCGAACGGCAATGGCACCAACACGTCGGCTTTCGGCCTCAATAACGTGGGGGACGTGGTCGGCAGCTTCGTTGAACTCGTCGGGCGAGACGCAGGGTTTTGTGTACGACTGGCTGACGAATGCCTGGACGACCGTCTCCGATCCTTTCGCCTCGGCGAACCCGGCTTTCGGAGTCGACGGCACGACGATCAACGGCGTCAACGATTTGGGTCAGTTGGTGGGCTTCTATTCGGATGGGACCAACGTCAATGGCTTCCTGGCGACGCCGGTCCCCGAGCTCTCGACCTGGGCCATGATGGCGCTCGGCTTCGCCGGCCTCGGCTTTGCGGGATATCGCAAGGCTCAGCGAAAAGGGCCTGCGCTCGCCTGAAACTCAAGGCTCATCCGCCTGAACGGGAAAGGCCGCCTCATGGGCGGCCTTTTCTTTGTCTTGCCATGCGCCAATCGGTCGCGCAGGCCTCCGCCATTGGTCCTCTGGACAAGGCGATGGCAGGGCGTTAGCGATTGGCCCCTGTGGGCCGAGGCGCCTTGAGGCGGCGGTCCCCCGCGTTAAAGGGCGATGATGAGATACGAGCGGCGTTTTGAGGATGCGATCCATCGCCTGAAGGCCGAGGAGCGCTACCGTGTCTTCGCCAATCTCGAGCGCGACGCGAGCCGGTTCCCGATGGCGAAGTGGCGCCCGGCCGGCGAAGAGCACAAGCCCCGCGAGGTCACCGTCTGGTGCTCGAACGACTATCTCGGCATGGGCGGCCACCCCGACGTGATCGAGGCCTCGGTCAGGGCGGCGCGCGCGCATGGCGCCGGCGCCGGCGGCACCCGCAACATTTCCGGCACCCACCATCCGATCGTGCAGCTCGAGGCCGAGCTCGCCGACCTCCACGGCAAGCCGGCTGCGCTCGTCTTCACCTCGGGCTGGGTCTCCAATCTCGCCGCCATCTCGACGATCGCCAGCCTCCTGCCGGACTGCCTCATCCTCTCCGACGCGCTGAACCACAATTCGATGATCGAGGGCGTGCGCCGGTCGGGCTGCGAGAAGGCGGTGTGGCGCCATAACGACGTCGCCCATCTCGAAGAGCTGCTCGCGGCTGAGCCGATCGAGCGCTGCAAGCTCGTCGTGTTCGAGAGCCTCTATTCGATGGACGGCGACATCGCGCCGATCGCCGAGATCGTCGCGCTCGCCGAAAAATACAACGCCATGACCTATATCGACGAGGTCCATGCGGTCGGCCTCTACGGGCCGCGCGGCGGGGGCGTCAGCGAGCGCGAGGGGCTCGCCCATCGCATCGACGTCATCGAGGGCACGCTCGCCAAGGGTTTCGGCGCGCTCGGCGGCTATATCGCGGCGAGCGCGGCGGTGGTCGACGCGGTGCGGAGCTACGCGCCCTCGTTCATCTTCACCTCGACCATGCCCCCGAGCGTCGCGGCGAGCGCAGCGGCGGCCGTTCGGCACCTCAAGCGCTCGAACGCCGAGCGCGAGCGCCATCAGCATATGGCGCGGCTCGTCAAGCACGCCTTGCGCGCGGCAGGCCTGCCGGTGATGGACAATCCCTCGCATATCGTGCCGCTGTTCGTCGGCGACGCGCTGAAGTGCCGCGCGGCGAGCGAGCTCCTGCTCGAGCGGCACGCGATCTATATCCAGCCGATCAACTATCCGACCGTCGCCAAGGGAACCGAGCGCCTGCGCATCACCCCGACGCCGGCGCATAGCGAGGCGCAGGTCGCCGACCTCGTCGAGTCGCTGGTCGACGTGTGGACAGACGCTGAAGCTCCGCTTCGAAGAGGCGAAGGTCATCCCGCTGCGACCCGCCGCGAAAGACCCGGCGCATTGCGTCTATCCGGAGATGAAGAAGGCGGCGGAGTAGGCGCCCGGGCCAACCCCCGTCATTGCGAGCGCAGCGAAGCAATCCAGGGCCGTAGGGCGGCGCCCTGTCGTCGCCGTAGGGCAGCGCCCTGTCGTCGCATGGATTGCTTCGTCGCTCATGCTCCTCGCAATGACGGATTCGGCGCCGCTCCAACTCTCTTTCTCCCCCGGCGCGAGAAGGCGGCTGGCGTAGCCCGCATCCACTGCTGATGAGTCGCGGAGGGTCTTGACCGTCTTGCGCGGCTTGGGCCATTTGGCCGCGAGGAGCCGGATCCGATGCGTCAGTCGATGTCCAAGACGGAAGACGAGACGCCTGTCAGCAAAACGCGACCGTCTCCCGCCAAGCCTTTCCTCGCCGCGCTCGCCGGCGAGCGCCAGCCGCGGCCGCCGATCTGGCTCATGCGGCAGGCGGGACGCTATCTGCCGGAATACCGCGAGATCCGCGGCCGCGCGGCGTCTTTCCTCGATTTCTGCTATACGCCCGCCTTCGCGGTCGAAGCGACGCTGCAGCCGATCCGCCGCTTCGGCTTCGACGCGGCGATCCTCTTCTCCGACATTCTCGTCATCCCCGACGCGCTCGGGCAGACCGTCGCTTTCGAGACCGGCGAAGGCCCGCGCCTCGATCCGATTTCCGACGCAGCCGGGCTCGCGAGGCTTCGCGACGAGCCGGACTGGGCGAAGCTCGCGCCGGTGTTCGAGACGCTCGACCGCGTCAAGACCGCGCTGCCCGGCGACGTCGCGCTGATCGGCTTCTGCGGCGCGCCCTGGACGGTGGCGAGCTACATGATCGCCGGGCGCGGCACGCCCGAGCAGGCGCCGGCGCGGCTCTTCGCCTATCGCCACCCGAAACTGTTCGCCGCGCTGATCGACCGCCTGGTCGACGCCTCGGCCGCCTATCTGCTGCGCCAGCTCGCCGCCGGCGCGGAAGCGGTGCAGATCTTCAATTCCTGGGCGGGCGTCCTGCCGCCGGCCGAATTCGAGCGCTGGTGCGTCGCGACCGATCGCGGCCCTTGTCGCCAAGGTTCGCGCGACGGCGCCGGAGGCGCCGATCATCGCCTTTCCGCGCGGCGCGGCGACGCAGCTCGGGAAATTCGCCGGGATGCCGGGCGTCGCGGCGGTCGGCCTCGACACCGCCGTCGAGCCCGCGGTCGCGGCGGCGACGCTGCCCGGAACCGTTCGCACTGCAGGGCAATCTCGATCCGCTGGCGCTGGTCGCGGGCGGCCCGGGACTCGAGGCGGAGATCGACCGCGTGCTGGACGGCTTCGCGGACCGGGCGCATATCTTCAATCTCGGCCACGGCATTCTGCCCGAGACGCCGATCGCGCATGTCGAGCGGCTCGTCGCGCGGGTGCGCGGACGATGACGGTCGCGGACGCCGCGGCGAGGACGACCCGCGGCTCGCGCAAGCGCAGGCCTGGTTCGAGACGCTGCAGGGCAAGATCGTCGCGGCGATGGAGGCGCTCGAGCGCGAGTTCGCCGGCGTCGATCAGGCGCGCGAGCCCGGCCGCTTCGCGATCGAGCCCTGGACGCGCACCGACGCCAGCGGCGCGCCCGGCGGCGGCGGACGGATGGCGATGCTGCGCGGGCGGCTGTTCGAAAAGATGGGCGCGCATCGCTCGACCGTCTACGGCGCCTTTCCGGCGGAATTCGCGGCGCAGATTCCGGGCGCGGCGACCGACCCGCGCTTCTGGGCGGCGGGCGTCTCGGTCATCGCCCATCCCTGGAGCCCGCATGTGCCGACGGTGCACATGAACATGCGGCTCGTGCGGACGACCAAAACCTGGTTCGGCGGCGGCGCCGACCTGACGCCGATGCTCGAGAAGCGCCGGCGCGCAGGACGATCCCGACGCGATCGCCTTCCACGCGGCGATGCGCGCGGCCTGCGAGCGCCACGCGAAGGTCGCCGACGCCGAGCGCTACAAGGCCTGGTGCGACGAGTATTTCTTCCTCAAGCACCGCAACGAGCCGCGCGGAATCGGCGGGATCTTCTTCGACGGGCTGAACAGCGCCGGCGACGCCGGCGAATTCCGCCTTCGACGCCGACTTCGCCTTCGTGCGCGACGTCGGCGAGAGCTTCGTCGCGATCTATTCCGAGATCGTGCGGCGGAACGCGCTGCAGAGCCTGGAGCGCGGCCGAGCGCGAGGAACAATTGGTCCGCCGCGGACGTTACGTCGAGTTCAATCTGCTCTATGATCGCGGCACGATCTTCGGCCTGAAGACCGGCGGCAACGTCGCCTCGATTCTTTCCTCCATGCCGCCCGAGGCGCGCTGGCCTTAAGACGCGTCTCCAACCCGAGGGAGTTCTCCATGATCAACGCCTCGCAATCCGGACGTTTCCGCATCGGCGGCGCGTTCGAGGTCAACCGTCTCGGCTTCGGCGCCATGCGCATCGTCGGGCGCGGCATCTGGGGGACCGCCCGAGGACCGCGCCGAGGCGCTGCGGACGCTCCGAAGCGCCTGCCCGAGCTCGGCGTCGATTTCATCGACACTGCCGATTCCTACGGCCCCGACTTCTCGGAGGAGCTGATCCGCGAGGCGCTTCACCCTTACGGCGCGATTCATGTCGCGACCAAGGGCGGGCTCGCCGCGCACCGGGCCCGAACGTCTGGATTCCGCTCGGCCGGCCCGAATATCTGATCCAGCAGGCGCACAAGAGCCGCTGGCGGCTCGGCGTCGAGACGATCGACCTCTGGCAGTTGCATCGCATCGATCCGAAGGTGCCCGCGAACGAGCAGTTCGACGCGATCAAGTCGCTGATCAAGGACAGGGTCATCCGCTGCGCCGGCCTGTCGGAAGTCAACGTCGCGGAGATCGAGGCGGCGTCGAAATATCTTCCCGGTCGCGACCGTGCAGAACCGCTACAACCTCGCCGACCGCGCGAGCGAGGCGGCGCTCGAGCATTGCGAGAAGCACGGCGATCGGCTTCATCCCGTGGTGCCCGCTCGGCGCCGGCGATCTCGGCGCGCGACGGCTCGGCGCTCGACGCCATCGCCCGCAAGCACAAGGCGACCCCCGGCCAGATCGCGCTCGCGTGGCTGCTGAAGCGCAGCCCCGTCATGCTGCCGATCCCCGGCACCGGCAAGGTCGCCCATCTCGAGGAGAACGTCGGCGCGGCCGCGATCAAGCTCACCGACGACGAGTTCGCGACGCTCGACCAGGCCGGACGAGGGCGGCGCTGAGGCGGCCGAGTGCGGCTGCTCACGCCTTCTGCGACTGCAACAGATAATCCTGGAAGCGGGCGCGCAGCGCGAGCTTGTTCAGCTTGCCAGTCGCGGTGTGCGGCAGTTCCTCGACCACCACCACGTCGTCGGGCAGCCACCACTTGGCCACCTTGCCGTTGAAGACGCCGAGAAGCTCGTCCCGGTCGATTGTCGCGCCGGCGCGCGGCACGACAAGCAGCAACGGACGCTCCTGCCATTTCGGATGACGGGCGGCGACGATTGCCGCCTCGGCGACGGCCGGATGCGACACTGCGATGTTTTCAAGCGCGATCGAACTGATCCACTCGCCGCCCGACTTGATGACGTCCTTGGACCGGTCGACGATCTCGGCGCAGCCATCGGCGTCGATCGTGCAGACGTCGCCGGTGCGGAACCAGCCGTCGGCGGCGGCGGCGCCCTCCGCTCCGCGATTGAGGTACTCGCGGCACACCCAATGGCCGCGCACCAGGAAGTCGCCGAACGCCTTGCCGTCCCAGGGCAGCTCGCGTCCTTCGGCGTCGACGATCTTGATGTCGGTGCCGCAGGCGGCCCGGCCCTGTCTCAGCCGCTGGCGCATCGCCTCCTCGCCGGTCAGGGCTGCGCTCGCGGGCGTCGGCGCATTGTAGGTGACGATCGGGCTCGTCTCCGTCATGCCCCAGCCTTGCTCGACGTTGACGCCCATCGGCGAAAAGGCCTCGACGATGAGCCGCGGCAGCGCAGACCCCGCGACCAGCATGCGCTTCAGTTGCGTGAGCCGCGCTCCACTGCTCTCGAGATGGGCGAGGAGCCCAAGCCAGATCGTCGGCACGCCCGCGGTCAGCGTGACGCGCTCGGCTTCCAGCACCCGGTGCAGGCTCGCGCCGTCGAGATGCCGGCCCGGCAGGATGAGGGTCGCGCCAACCATCGTCGCGCAATACGGCAGGCCCCAGGCGCAGGCGTGATACATCGACGACGCCGGCAGCACCCGGTCGACCGCCCGGAGCCCAAAAATGTCGGGCGTATTGGTGGCGTAAGTGTGCAGCATCGTCGCGCGATGGCTGTAGAGCACGCCCTTGGGACGGCCTGTCGTGCCTGAGGTGTAGCAGAGCGCGCTCGCCGTGTTCTCGTCGAACTCGGGCCAGGCGTAATCCTCGTCCGCCTCGGCCATCAGCGTCTCATAAGCATGGAGGCTCATGCCGGGCGCGAGCTTGACCTCCGGCATCCCCTTTTCGTCGGTCAGCAGCACCACCGAGCGGACGAAGGACTTAACCTTGGGCGCGATCTCGGCCAGCAGCGCAGCGAAGGACGGGTCGGCGAAGATGACGCAATCCTTGGCGTCGTCCATGATGAAGGCGATGTCGTCGGCGGAGAGCCGAGGATTGACGGTGTGGCAGACCGCGCCCATGCCCGAGACGCCGTAATAGAGCTCGAGATGGCGGTAATCGTTCCAGGCGAGCGTCGCGACGCGGTCCCCGAAGCCGACGCCGAGCCTCGCCAGCACACGCGCCAGCCGGCGGCTGCGGCGCTCGACCTCCGCATAGGTTGTGCGGTGCAGGGACGAGCCGCCGAGGTTCGAGACCACCTCCGCGCCGCCGCGGTGCCGGGCGGCATGGACGATGAGCGAGGATATCAACAACGGATAGCGCTGCATCAACCCGAGCATCGAACGCCTCCCCCAGTTCGCGCGGCCCTGCGCCTGTGCACATATGACGGCTACACTGCCCCGCTTCGGTCTTTTCGACAATCCCCGGTCCTCCCGGGCAAGGAAAGTCATCCGGAGTCAAAACCCGATCGATCTGCTGACGTGCTCCCGTGCAGCCTTCCGGCGTAGAGAAGCCCGGCGAGCCCCGCCAGCGCTCCGCTGACCGTCATGACAACGAAACGCAGGTTCGGCGCCTCGCTGCCCGTTGCGCGGGGCGCGCGGATTGTCACCGGTGGCGAGCACGTGCGCGCCGAAGCGCGAGGCCAAAGCCTACGCCCGAAGCGCCGCGTTCGAGGGGTCATAGGGGCTGTCCGCGATAATCGTCGCCCGATGCGTCTCGCCGAGCACCCGGACTTCGAGCTCGGTCCCCGGCGCTGAAGCCTCCGGCCTGACCATCGCCAGCGCGAGCGACTTGCGGGTCCGCCAGCCATAGCCGCCCGATGTCGTGCGGCCGACCGTCGCGCCGGATTTGGTCACCGGCTCCGAGCCGCGCGCGTCGGCGTTCGTCACATCATGGACCTCGAGCGTGACGAGCCGGTTGGCGAAACCCCTGTCCGCCCACGCGAGAAGCCCGTCGCGGCCAAGGAACGGACCCTTGTCGAAATCGACGAAGCGCTTGAGACCGGATTCGAGCGCGGAATATTCGATCGACAATTCGCGGCCCACGAGCTTGTACGACTTTTCGAGCCTCATCGAATCCATCGCGCGGATGCCGAAGGGCTTGATTCCGAACGGCGCGCCCGCCTCCATCAGGGCGTCGAAAATATAGTTCTGCATCTCGATCGGATGATGCAGCTCGTAGCCGAGTTCGCCGACGAAATTGACGCGAAGCGCAAGAAGGTCCGCCGCCCGGACCGAGAGCCGACGGGCGCTCAGCCACGGGAAAGCCTTGGCCGAGACGTCGATGTCCGCGACCTTCGCCAGGACGTCGCGCGAGCGCGGGCCGGCCAGCACCAGCACGCCGCGCTGGGTCGTCAGCTTGTCGAGTCGGACGCTATTGTCGTCCGGCAGCAGCTTCTCCAGCGCATCGAAGTCATGCGTCTCCAGCGCCCCGGCCGAGACGAGATAGAATCGCTGAGGACCGAGACGCGTCAGGGTGAACTCGGCGCGCACGCCGCCGCGCCGCGTCAGGAGGTAGGTCAGGGTGACGCGGCCGGTCGCCGGAAGACGGTTCGTCAGGATGGCGTTGAGCCAGCTTTCCGCGCCAGCCCCTGAAACCTCGAACTTTGCGAAAGCCGACATGTCCTGCAGGCCGACGGCCTCATGCACGTTCCGGCATTCCGCGCCGACGAAGTCAAAGTAGTTGGAGCGGCGGAAGCTCCATTTCTCGCGCGGCCGTTCGCCCGCCGCCGCGGGCGGATGGTTCTCGTTCAGGAGCACGTCCGGCTTGGCGAGGTCGGCCTCATCGAGACCATAGCCTTCCGGCGCGAACCAGTTCGGCCGCTCCCAGCCGTAGACTGAGCCGAACACCGCGCCGAGCTCCTTCATCCGGGAATAGCAAGGCGTCTGACGCAGGGGACGCGCGGCGGCGCGCTCCTCGTCCGGATAGTGGACGGTGAAGACCTTGGCGTAGGCCTCCTCGTTCTTTTCAGTGAGATACCCCGTTTGCGCATAGGGGCCGAAGCGGCGCGGATCGACGCCGAGCATGTCGATCGTCGGCTCGCCATCGACCATCCATTCGGCGAGCTGCCAGCCCGCGCCGCCGGCGGCGGTGACGCCAAACGAGTGGCCCTCGTTGAGCCAGAAGTTCCTCACGCCCGGCGCGGGGCCGACGATCGGCGACCCGTCGGGCGTATAGGCGATGGCGCCGTTGTAGACCTTCTTGACGCCGACCTCGCCGAAGGCCGGCACCCGCACGATCGCGGTTTCGATATGCGGCGCGAGGCGATCGAGGTCTTCGGGAAAGAGCTCATATTCGCTGTCCGCCGAGGGCCCATCGACATAGCAGGCCGGCGCGCCGGCTTCGTAGGGCCCGAGCAGCAGGCCGCCCGCCTCCTCGCGCATGTACCAGGACGAATCCGACTCGCGCAGAACGCCCATTTCGGGAAGGCCGTTCGCCTTTCGCTTCAGGATCTCGGGATGGGCTTCGGTGACGATATATTGATGCTGGACCGGGATGACCGGAACGCGGATACCGACCATCTCCCCCGTGCGCCTCGCGAAATTGCCCGAAGCCGAGACGACGTGTTCGCAAATGATGTCGCCCTTGTCGGTGACGACCTTCCACTCGCCGCTAGCGAGCCTCTCGATCGCGGTCACGACAGTGTGGCGATTGATTTCGCCGCCGCCGTTGCGCGCCGCCCGCGCCAGCGCCTGGGTGAGGTCGGCGGGCTGGATGTAGCCGTCCTGAGGGTGCTGGATCGCGCCGATGATCCCCTCGACGTTGCAGAGCGGCCAGATGTCCTTGACCTCCTGCGGAGTGAGGAACCTCACCTCGATCCCGCCGATGGTCGCGGCGACCCCGGCATAATAGCGGTATTCGTCCATGCGGTCGCGCGTGCGCGCGAGGCGGATGTTCGAGACCTGGCGCAGGCCGACGTCGAGGCCCGTCTCCGCTTCGAGCGTCTTGTAGAGCGCGACGGAGTATTTGTGGATCTGGCCGACGGAATAGCTGAGGTTGAACAGCGGCAGAAGGCCCGCCGCATGCCAGGTCGAGCCGGAGGTGAGCTCCCTGCGCTCGACGAGCACGCTGTCAGTCCAGCCCTTCTTGACAAGATGATAGAGCGTCGAAACTCCGACGACGCCCCCGCCGATCACCACCGCCCGCGCATGCGTTCTCATGGAATTCCCTCAGCGTTTTGTCCCTTCTCCCGCTTGCGGGAGAAGGGAATCAATAGGTCGCGTCCGGCATCGAGGCCTTCCGTTGATCGATGAAGGCCCGGATCGCCTCGTCCGTGGCAGGATCGAGCGGCGGCGGCTCGTATTCGGCGAGCATCGACTTCCACAGCGCGTTGGCGCGCGTCGCTGCGTCTTTCGAGCCTTCCTCCTGCCACTGCTCGACCGAATTGTTGTCGGCGACATTGGAGCGGTAGAACGCCGTCTCAAAATTCGCCTGCGTATGGGCGCAGCCGAGAAAGTGGCCGCCCGGCTCGACCTGATGGAACGCCTCCATCCCCTGCCCGTTCTCGCTGAGGTCAATGCCCCTGGCCAGCACATGCATCGCGCCGAGCTGGTCAAAATCGAGCACGAATTTCTCGTAAGAGGCGGCAAGCCCGCCCTCGAGCCATCCGGCGGCGTGCAGCACGAAATTGGCGCCGGCGAGCACGGTCGGCACAAGCGTCTGCGCGCTCTCGTAAGCAGCCTGCGCATCCGGGATTTTCGAGGCGCAGAGCGAGCCGCCGGTGCGGAACGGCATGTTCATCCGCCGTGCAAGCTGGGCCGCGCCGTAGATCGCGAGCGCGGCCTCTGGCGTGCCGAAGGTCGGCGCGCCGGACTGCATCGAGAGGGTGGAGACGAACGTGCCGAACACGACCGGCGCGCCCGGCCGGGTGAGCTGGCAGAAGGCGGTTCCCGCCATCACTTCGGCCAGCACCTGCGTCAGCGTGCCCGCGACAGTGACCGGGCTCATCGCGCCCGACAGGATGAAGGGCGTGATGATGCAGGCCTGATTGGTGCGCGCATAGACTTCCGCCGCGCCGAGCATGGTCGAATCCCAGACGAGCGGCGAATTGGCGTTGATGAGGCTCGTCAGCACCGTGTGCTCTCGAACGAAATCCTCGCCGAACAGGAGTTCGCAGATGCGCACGCTGTCTTCGGCGCGCTCGGGCTTGGTCACCGAGCCCATGAACGGCTTGTCCGAGTATTTGAGATGCGCATAGACCATCTCGAAATGCCGCTTGTTGACCGGCAGGTCGACCGGCTCGCACAAGCGTTCCGCCGGAATGGTGGATAAAGGGGCTCAGATAGGCGAGCTTCACGAAATTCTGGAAGTCCTCGATCGTTCCGTAGCGCCGCCCCCGGTCGAGATCGTGGACGAAGGGGGAGCCGTAGTTCGGCGCGAACACCATCGCGTCGCCGCCGATGACGACGTTGCGTTCGGGATTGCGCGCGTGCTGCACGTAGCGCGTCGGCGTCGTGGCGCAGAGCTGCCGCGCCAGTCCGCGCGGAAACCGCACCCGCTCGCCCTTGATGTCGCAGCCCGCCGCGCGAAAGAGATCGAGCGCGCGGGGAAAGTCGCGAAACTCGATGCCGATCTCCTGCAAGCAGCGTCTCGGCGTTGCGCTCGATGATTTCGAGCCCCTCTTCGCTCAACATTTCGGTCAGCGGAATCTTGCGCGTGATGTAGGGAACGGACTCATGCGAACGATGGGCGCGGGCGGCGCGGCGCGCATCTCGTCCGCGCCTCGGCTCCCGGGGGGCGGTCACGGCGGATTCGGACATGGTCGGCCTCGGGCGCGATTGTTGGCGTTCGTCCGCTACATTGCGACAGCACGGCGCCGATTTGAACCCGGAAAATTGCGCGCCCGCATGCGGCGCCGCTACCGCTGCCGCGTCTCCCAGTCGGGCGCGACATAAAAGGGCGCGTTCGAGGCGGGGAGCGGATCGCGGCCGCGGATCAGGTCGGCCGCCTTTTCGCCGATCATGATCGTCGGCGCGTTGAGATTGCCGTTGGTGATCGACGGCATGATCGAGGAATCGACGACGCGCAACGCCTCGACGCCGATCACCCGCGTCTCGGGATCGACCACCGCCAGCGGGTCGCGCGCCGAACCCATCTTGCAGGCGCCGCACGGATGGTAGGCGCTCTCGACATGCTCGCGCACGAAAGCGTCGATCGCCTCGTCGCCGACGCAATCCGCGCCCGGCTGGATTTCGCGGCCGCGATAGGGATCGAAGGCCTTTTGCGCGAAGATCTCGCGCGTCAGCCGGACGCAGGCGCGCATCTCGGCCCAGTCGTCGGGATGGCTCATGTAGTTGAACCGGATCCTCGGCGGCTCGGCGGGATCGGCGGACCTGAGCCGCACCGAGCCGCGGCTCTTCGAGCGCATCGGCCCGACATGCGCCTGAAAGCCGTGCTCGCTCGCCAGCGCCGAGCCGTCATAGGCGACCGCCATCGGCAGGAAATGGAACTGGATGTCGGGATAGCGGACGCCGGCGCGCGAGCGGATGAAGCCGCCGGCCTCGAAATGGTTGGACGCGCCGAGCCCTCGCCCGCGCGCGAGCCATTGAAGCCCGACGAGGCCCGCGCGACAAGACCGGTGTGGCCGTAGAGCGTGATCGGCTGTTTCGAGGCGACCTGAAAATAGAACTCGAGATGGTCCTGAAGGTTCTCGCCGACGCCCGGCCGGTCGGCGACGACGTCGATGCCAAGGCCCGCAGCTCCGCCGCCGGACCGACGCCGGACAGCTTCAGGAGTTGCGGCGAATTGATCGCGCCGCCGCTCAGGATCACCTCGCGCCGCGCCCGGACAAAATGGTCGCGCCCGCCGCGGCGGTAATGGACCCCGACCGCGCGGCGGCCCTCGAAGGCGATCCTGGTCGCGAGCGCATGGGTGACGACCGCAAGATTCGGACGCTTCATCGCCGGCCTCAGATAGGCGTTGGCCGTCGACCAGCGCACGCCGTCCTTCACCGTCATGTCGAAGCGGCCGAAGCCCTCCTGCTGCTCGCCGTTGAGATCGGCGCTGACCGGATAGCCGGCCTGCCGTCCGGCCTCGATGAAGGCGTCGTAGAGCGGGTTCGCTTTCAGACCGCGCGACGTCTCGACCGGGCCGTCGCGCCCGCGATAGGCGTCGGCGCCGCCGCGAAAGTTCTCGGCGCGCCGGAAATAGGGCAGCACGTTCGCGTAGCCCCAGCCTTTCGCGCCCTCCTCCTCCCAGCGCTCGAAATCGAGCGGATGGCCGCGCACATAGACGAGGCCGTTGATCGACGACGAGCCGCCGAGCACCTTGCCGCGCGGACAGTTGAGACGGCGTCCGCCGAGATGCGGCTCCGGCTCGGTCGAATAGCCCCAGTTGTAGGTTTTCGAGTTCATCGGGATCGACAGCGCCGCCGGCATCTGGATGACCAGCGCCCGGTCGGAGCCGCCATATTCGAGCACGAGCACCGTGCTGCGGCCGTCCTCGGTCAGCCGGTCGGCGAGCACGCAGCCCGCCGAGCCGGCGCCGACGATGACGTAGTCGAACTCTGTTTCGTTCACGAGCCCGCCCCAGGCCTGCAACCCTCACGACCCGGCGACGATGTGCGCTCCGGTACAACGAGGCCGCAAGCGCGATGTTGCGGCAGCGCAATCGAAAAAATGCGTCAGATCGGCTCGGGCCCGCGCGAGATCGCCGCGACGCCGGTGCGCGAGACCTCGACGAGGCCGAGCGGGCGCATCAGCTCGACGAAGTCGTCGATCTTCTGCGGCGCGCCGGTCAGCTCGAAGATGAAGCTCTCGACGGTCGCGTCGATCACCTTGGCGCGGAACGCCTCCGCGAGATTCATCGCCTCGACGCGGTTTTCGCCCTTGCCGCGCACCTTGATCATCGCGAGCTCGCGCTCGATCGCGCGCACGGTGAGCGTCAGGTCCTTCACCGAGTGGACTGGAACGAGCCGCTCGAGCTGATGGCGGATCTGCTCGATGATCTCGGGCGTGCCCGAGGTGACGATGGTGATGCGCGAGAGATGCGTCTCGTGCGCGACCTCGGCGACCGTCAGGCTCTCGATGTTGTAGCCGCGCCCGGAAAAGAGGCCGACCACGCGCGCGAGCACGCCGGGCTCGTTGTCGACCAGCACGGAGAGCGTGTGCCGCTCGACGTTCGATTTGACGGTCGCCGAGGAATAGGGCGAGGGCGGCGCGAGGGGCTTGTTCATGCAGAAGGTCCTTGTCAGCAGGCGGCCCTGAGGGCGCGCTCGGGGTTTCAAGTCAGGCCGCCGCGGCGTTCCGCGCCGCGCGACCCATCGTTGGAAGAGATCGAAGTCGATGTTGCCGCCGGACAGCACGAGCCCGACCTTCCGGCCCTGAAGACGCGGCCGCTCCTTCATCGCCGCCGCGAGCGCCGCCGCGCCCGCGCCCTCGGCCAGATTGTGCGTGTCGGTCCAATAGGCGCGAATCGCCGCCGCGATCTCGTCGTCGCCGACGAGCACGATGCGCGACGCGCCTTTGGCGATGACGTCGAGCGCCTCCTCGTCGGGAACGCGCGTCGCCATGCCGTCGGCGAACGTGTCGGCGCTGTTGGTGCGAACGACATGGCCGGCGGCGAAGGAGAGCGCGTAGGCCGGCGCCTCGCTCGACTGGACGCCGACGATCTCGGTCTTCAGACCCAGCGCGTCGCGCGCCGCGATGCAGCCGCAGATCCCGGAGCCCTGGCCGATCGGAACATAGAGCGCGTCGAGGTCCGGGTGGTCGCTCATGAGCTCGAGCGCGTAGGTCGAGACGCCGAGCGCGAGGTCGCGATGGAAGGACGGCACGGCGTGCAGCCCGCGCGTCTCCGCGAGCCGCATCGCCTCCTCGCGCGCGGCCTGGAAGTCCTGGCCGTGCTCGATCAGCTCCGCGCCGAGCGCGCGCATGGCGGCGTTCTTCTCGCGCGAATTGCCGTGCGGCACGACGATCGTGACGGCGAGGCCGGAGCGCCGACCGGCGAAGGCGAGGCTCTGGCCGTGGTTGCCGCGCGTCGCCGAGATGAGGCCTTCGTCTCCGGCGCGCGGCGCATGAGCGCATCGACATAGGTCAGGCCGCCGCGCACCTTGAACGCGCCGGTCGGCTGGCAGTTCTCGTGCTTGACGACGACCTCGGCGCCGACCCGCTCGCCGAGCAGCGGCCAGGAGATGGCCGGCGTCGGACGCAAAGTCCGCAGCACGACCTCATGCGCCGCGCGCAGCTCCTCGAGACTGAACATGTGTAGGCGCTCCGCCTGCCTGGCGCTACACCAGCATCTTGCCCTTTTCGTCGATGACGTTGCCGAGCTCGATCCCGGCGTCGTCCTCGAGCTCGGCCATGATCATCTCGTTATGCGCCTTGCCCGACGGGATCATCGGGAAGCAGTTTTCCTTCTGGTCGACGAGACAATCGAAGATCACGGCCTTCGGCGTGTCGATCATCTCCTTGATCGCCGCGTCGAGGTCGGCCGGATCGGAGCAGCGGATGCCGTGCGCGCCATAGGCCTCGGCGAGCTTGACGAAGTCGGGCAGCGAATCCGTGTAGCTCTCCGAATAGCGGCCGCCGTGCAGCAGCTCCTGCCACTGCCGCACCATCCCCATGTACTGGTTGTTGAGGATGAAGATCTTGACCGGCAGGCGATATTGCGCCGCCGTCGACATCTCCTGCATGTTCATCAGGATCGAGGCTTCGCCGGCGATGTCGACGACCAGCGACTTCGGATGCGCGAGCTGCACGCCGATCGCCGCCGGCAGGCCGTAGCCCATCGTGCCGAGGCCGCCGGAGGTCATCCAGCGGTTCGGCTCCTCGAAGGCGAAATGCTGCGCGGCCCACATCTGGTGCTGGCCGACCTCGGTGGTGATGTAGACGTCGCGGCCCCTGGTCAGCTCGTAGAGCCGCTTGACCGCGTGCTGCGGCTTGATGATCCTGTCGGAGTTGCGGAAGCCGAACGAGTTGCGCGCGCGCCAGCCGTCGATCGCGCTCCACCACTTGGCGAGCGCGGCCTGATCGGCGCGATGCGCGCCCGTCCGCCACAGCCGCACCATGTCCTCGAGCACATGGGCGCAGTCGCCGACGATGCCGAGGTCGACCTTGACGTTCTTGTTGATCGACGACGGGTCGATGTCGATGTGGATCTTCTTCGATTTCGGCGAGAAGGCGTCGAGGCGGCCGGTGATGCGGTCGTCGAAGCGCGCGCCGACGCAGATCATCAGATCGCAGTCATGCATCGCGTTGTTCGCCTCGAACGAGCCATGCATGCCGAGCATGCCGAGCCATTGCTTGTCGGAGGCGGGATAGGCGCCGAGACCCATCAGCGTCGAGGTGATCGGGAAGCCGGTCGAGCGCACGAGCTCGCGCAGCAGGGTCGAAGCGTGCGGGCCGGAATTGATGACGCCGCCGCCGGTGTAGAAGATCGGCTTCTTCGCCGCCGCCATCATCTCGACCGCATGGCGGACCCGCTCGAGGTCGCCCTTGAGCTGCGGATGATAGGTCTTGTGCTGGACGTTCTTCTGGAACGCGTAGGCGCCGCTGGCGAACTGCACGTCCTTCGGGATGTCGACGACGACCGGACCCGGGCGGCCGGCAGAGGCGATGTAGAACGCCTCATGCAGGATGCGCGGCAGGTCTTCGATGCGGCGCACCAGATAATTGTGCTTGGTGCAGTTGCGGGTGATGCCAGTCGTGTCGCATTCCTGGAACGCGTCCGAACCGATGAGATGGGTCGGCACCTGGCCGGTGATGCAGACCAGCGGGATCGAATCCATCATCGCGTCGGTGAGTCCGGTGATCGCATTGGTCGCGCCGGGGCCGGAGGTGACGAGAAGGACGCCGACCTTGCCGGTCGAGCGGGCGTAGCCTTCGGCGGCGTGCGCAGCGCCCTGCTCGTGGCGCACGAGGATGTGGCGGACCTTGTCCTGGTGGAAGATCGCGTCATAGATCGGCAGCACGGCGCCGCCCGGATAGCCGAAGACGCAGCTCGACGCCCTGATCCTTCAGGGCTTCGACGACCATTTCCGCGCCGGTCATATGCCTGGCCATAATCGCATCACTCCGCTTTCGTCCGACATCTGGAATTCGAGGCAACAAAAAAGGCCCTCGAAGGGCCTCTGGACAAGCGCTAGCGAACGGCGACAGGTCCTAAGCCTGCCCGCTCTCCAGCGCCAAAGTTACAATAAGGTTCGCCACCGTCCGTCGCCTCATCCAACAATCCCGGCACCCTAATTTAAGCGACCGGGCTCCGTCAAGGGCGCAATCTGCCCCAGAATCGGTCGCACGACCGGTGGTGGGCGCCAGCGCTCCGCTAGCTCTGCATCGCCCCGGGTCCCGGAATGGCGCCGGGCGGGCACTTGCCAAGGATGATCATGCCGAGCACCTCGTCCTTGGTCATGTCCTGGACCCGGCCGGTGCCGACGATCTGGCCGTTCTTCATCACCGCGACCCGGTCGGCGAGATCGAAGACGTCGTGAATGTCGTGGCTGATGAGGAAGATGCCGATGCCGTCGGCCTTGAGCTGCTTGACGAGCTCGCCGACCTGCGCCGTCTCGGCCGGACCGAGCGCCGCGGTCGGCTCGTCCAGGATGAGGATGCGGGCGTTGAAGTGGATCGCGCGCGCGATTGCGACCGACTGGCGCTGGCCGCCGGAGAGCGCGATCACCGGCTCCTTGAAGCGGCGGAAATTCGGATTGAGCCGCCCCATCACCTTGCGCGCCTCCGCCTCCATCGAGGCGTCGTCGAGCGTTCCCCAGCGGGTCCTGAGCTCGCGCCCGAGATAGAGGTTCGACGCGGCGTCGACGTTGTCGGCGAGCGCCAGCGCCTGATAGACGGTCTCGATGCCGTAATGCTTGGCGTCGCGCGGGTTGTTGATCGTGGCTTCCTGCCCGTCGATGAAGATATGCCCCGAGTCGCGCTTGTAGGCGCCCGACAGCACTTTGATCAGGCAGGACTTGCCGGCGCCGTTGTGGCCGAGCAGGCCGACGACTTCACCGGGATAGAGATCGACCGAGGCGTCATCGACAGCCTTCAGGCCGCCGAAGGCGAGCGAGATGTCCTTCATCTCGACGAGGGGGGTTCGGGCGTTGGCTTCCATGACTCAACCCTTGGCGGTTCTGCGGCGATAGAAGGTGTCGAGGCCGACCGCGCCGACCAGCACGACGCCGACGACCATCTGCTGGAAGGCCGAGTCGAAGCCGAGCAGCACCATGCCGGACTGCAGCGACTGAATCACCAGGGCGCCGATGATCGCGCCGTAGATCGTGCCGACGCCGCCCGCGAGCGACGTGCCGCCGATCACCGCCGCGGCGATCACATAGAGCTCGTCGAACTGGCCGAGCACGTTGGTCGCCGAATCGAGCCGCGCCGAATCGATGCAGGCCGCGATCGCCGCCAGCACGCCCATCAGCGCAAACACCAGCACCGTGATCTTCTTGGTGTTGATGCCGGCGAGTTCGGCGGCCTCCGGATTGCCGCCGATCGCGTAGACGTAGCGGCCGAACCGGGTGCGCCGCGCGAGGAAGGTCATCGCGACGCCGATCACCAGCGCGATCAGCACCGGAATCGCGTAACCGGTCGAAATGAACAAGCCCGCCCTCCGGCACGGGAATGTGATTGGCTTCGGCGTAAGCCGCCGCGACGCGCTCGGGCCACGGATAGGCGTTCATGACCGCGGTCGCGCCCGCGACAAGCAGGCAGCCGACGACGCCGATCGTATATTCGGCCCACATCGGCCGCTGCGGGAAACGGAAGCGCGCCCGCCTCTGGCGCCCGGCGTAGAGACTGAAAACGATGGCCGCGCAGGCGAGCAGGCAAAGCACCCAGCTTGCCGTGGCGCCGATCGAGCCATGCGGACCGCCGCCCATGAGAGCGAAGCGGTCGTCGAGCGGCGCGATGGTCTGGCCGGTCGTCACCCACCATGCGGCGCCGCGCCAGAACAATTGGGCGCCGAGCGTGACGATGAAGGCGGGAATGCCGAGATAGGCGACGAGCGAGCCGTGAAAGGCGCCGATCGCCGCGCCGAGCGCGAGCGCTACGACGACCGCGATGATCCAGATCGCCGGGTTGTCGAGGCCGAGATAGACCGGCAGGATATGGACCTGCGCGACGCCGATGATCGTCGAGACGAAGCCGATGATCGATCCGACCGACAGATCGATGTGGCGCATGACGATGACCAGCACCATGCCGGTCGCCATGATGGCGATCGAGGAGGTCTGAACCGACAGGTTCCAGAGATTTCGCGGCGTCAGGAACAGGCTCTCGCCGGTCTGGACCTGCGTGTAGATATTGAACCCGATCCAGATCAGCACCAGCGCGCCGATCATGCCGAGCATGCGTGTGTCGATCTCGGTGGCTCGAAGCAGGCGGCGAATGGCCGGTTCGTTCGGGGCTGCGCTCGTCGCGCCTGGCGCTGCGGAGGTCATGCTCTCTCCCCGTGTTCATTTTCTGCCGACGTCGCCGGCGGTCCGCGGCGCCATTTTTCGCGAGGGCCACGCCGCCGTGAAAGCGGCGCGGCCCTCGTTTGTCTCACGCCAACGAGGCGCGGTCAGCTCACTTGCAGAACGGAGTCGACTCCGGCTTCACGCCGGCGCAGACCTCCGCCTTGGTGATCCAGCCCTTGTCGACGATGACGTTGAGGTTGTCCTTGGTGACGGCGAGCGGCGTCAGGAGGATGCCATTGACCTTGACGCCCTTGGCGCCGCCGGTGAAGGGCTTGACCATCGGGATGTCGGCCATCTTCTTGCCGGCGGCGAGGTCGAGCGGCGGCCTGGGCGGAGACATGGCCGAGGTCGCGCGCGTCCTTCCAGATCGAGACGGTCTGGGTGCCGAGCGCGACGCGGTTGATCGCCGCGTGGTCGCCGTCCTGGCCCGACACCGGAACGGAGCCCGCCATGCCCTGCGCGGAGAGCGCTGCGACGACGCCGCCCGCCATGCCGTCGTTCTCGGCCACGACCGCGTCGACCTTGTTGTTGTTCTTGGTGAGGATCTGCTCCATGTTCTTCTGGGCGTTGTCCGGCTTCCACCCGTCGGTGTAGGACTCGCCGACGTTCTTGATCTTGCCGGCGTCCATCGCGGGCTTCAGGACCTCGGTGATGCCCGAGAACAGGAAGTTAGCGTTCGGATCGCCCTTGTCGCCCTTGATGAAGGCGTAGTTGCCGGCGGGCTTGGCGGCCAGAATCGCCTTCGCCATCATGCGGCCGACGCCGACGTTGTCGAAGGTGACGTAGAGCACGTTCGGGCTCTCGATCAGGCGGTCATAGGCGATGACCGGGATGCCCTCGTCGCCCGCCTTCTTGACCGCCGGAAGAATCGCCTCCGAGTCCATCGCGAGGATGAGAAGGACATTCGCGCCCTTCGAGATCAGGCTCTCGACGTCGGTGAGCTGCTTGCTCGGCGACCCCTGCGCGTCGGCGGAGATGTACTTCGCCCCGGCCTTGTCGAGAACCGCCTTGATCGCGGCCTCGTCGGTCTTCCAGCGCTCTTCCTGGAAGTTCGACCAGGAGACGCCGACCGTGACGTCCTTCGCCAGCGCCGCGAACGACGTCAGGCTCACGGAGGCGAGCAAGGTCGTCCCCAAGGCCAGTTTTGTTGCGAATTTCATTCTTTCCTCCACATAATGGTCCTTCTGGGACCGGTTAGACTTTTGGATCGGCAGCGTTGCTGGGCGACCGAGGCTTGATTTTCACCCTAGCTCTCGACCGAGCGATAGCGCAACCGGTTGACAATGGTCAACACGCCCAGGCTTCGATCGCGTCGCATTCTCAATTCAGCGCGCGACGGCCGTGGGGCGAATCGAGCGAGAAGGCGGGAATGGCGACATCGAAGCTCTGTCCGTCCTCGTCGATCATTCGATAGTCTCCGAACATCACGCCGCTCGGAGTCCTCAGCGGGCAGCCCGAAGTGTAGCTGAACGCTGCGCCCGGCTGGATTGTCGGCTGCTCGCCGACCACGCCGGGACCTCGCACCTCCTGCTGGCGTCCGTCCGCGTCGGTGATGAGCCAATGTCGCTCGACCAGCGTCACGGGCCTCTCGCCAAGATTGGCGATCTCGATGTCATAGCTCCAGAAATATCGGCTTTCGTTCGGATCCGAGCGGTCCGGCTCGAACTTCGCCTCGACAGTGACTTTGACCTGACGGGTGACAGACATATACATGGGACGCATTCTAGCGGCGAGCGCCCGGACGTCCACCGTGTTGGCTGGTTTTTCGACTTTCGAGCGGGCGGCCGGACAGGGCGCCGATTAAATGAGCGATGACCGTCTCGCCAAGGCCAAGGCCCTGCTCGCGCGCCTCGTCGCCTTCGACAGCGTGAGCCACGCGTCGAATCTCCCGGTCATCGGTTTTGTCGAGGACTATCTCGCTTCGCAGGGCGTCGCGACCCGGCGCGCCCCGAACGCGGCAGGCGACAAGGCCGCAATCCTCGCCACGATCGGGCCGCGCGTCGACGGCGGCGTCGTGCTCTCGGGCCATACCGACGTCGTGCCGGTCGAGGGCCAGCCCTGGTCGAGCGACCCGTTCGCCCTGCGCGAGGCGTCGGGGCGGCTCTACGGCCGGGGCGCCTGCGACATGAAGGGCTTCGACGCCTGCGTGCTGGCGATGGTCCCGACATTCAGCGGCGGCGGCGCTCAGGCGCCCGGTCCACATCGTGCTGAGCTACGACGAGGAGACGACCTGCCTCGGCTCGCGCGACGTCATCGCCTGGTTCGGCCGCGACGAGCCGCGGCCGGGCGCGGTCATCGTCGGCGAGCCGACGATGATGGAGGTCGCCGACGCGCATAAAGGGGTCGCGACCTTGCGCACCCGCGTCACCGGGCACGAGGCGCATTCGGCGCTGCCGGCGCTCGGCGCCAATGCGGTCGCCGCGGCCGCCGACATCGTCAGCGAGATCGGGCGCCTGGCGCGCGAGTACGAGGAAGGCCCGCTCGATCCGCGCTTCACCCCGCCCTATTCGACGCTGCATGTCGGCATCATCAAGGGCGGCACGGCGCGCAATATTCTCGCCCGCGAATGCACGTTCCACTGGGAGTTCCGCGGCCTGCCGGGGGTGGCCACCGCCTCGGCGCTCGCCAAGGTTCAGGCCTTCGTCGACGCGGTCGCCCTGCCGAGGCTCACCCGCTTTGTCGCCGGGCCTTCGATCACCACCGAGATCGAAGCCGACGTGCCCCCGCTCAGAGCCGAGCCCGGCTCGGCGGCCGAGACGCTCGCCCTCCGGCTCACCCGCTCCAACGCACGGACCGCGGTCTCCTTCGCCACCGAAGCCGGGCACTTCCAGGCGGCCGGCCTGCCGGCGGTCATCTGCGGGCCCGGCTCGATCGACCAGGCCCACAAGCCGGACGAGTTCGTCGACGAATCCCAGCTCGCCGCCTGCCTCGCCTTCCTCGACAATCTGGCGGGCGAACTCACGCGGTGAGGACCCGGCGCCGGACCGAATTTGTTAAAAACGATTAACTTTTGGTGTAGGGGTCAGGACGCGGCCGGAACAGGGTCTCGCGGGCGCTACGCTTGCAATTTGCTGCAAAAGCTTGCCGAAAGCTGCATTTCGCCGGCCTTTGAGGCCTCAGAAAGCTGCAAAAAATTGCAAAATATTGCAATTCCTGACCGAGAAACAGGACTTATCAAAGCCTTACCAGGCTGATGCGGCGAAAAAAGTTGCGCGGGGCGTCAATCTTAACGCCGCCATCTCGGCGGCGCGGCGCTCCTCGAAAAACCGCGCCCGCTTCTGATCCTCGTTGAACTGCGGACCCGGCGCCCGCTCCGTTGCTCCGGTCACGCCAGTCTCCTGTCCGCGGCTCCCGCTTGGTTAATGTAAAACAGGATGAGTGTAGCATAGATTGCGGATAATAGGAAGGCAATGTTGCTATTTTGTTCCAAGCCAGGCTAGCCCAAAGGACGTTCGGAAGAACGGGTCGCCGAAAGTGCAGATGGGGTCATTGTTTGCTTGGCGGAGCGGGACGGGAAAGGACGTTGAAGTCAAGGGTGAGCCATAGCCTCACGGCTATGGCTCGTCGCCTCCGGCGACGAGCTTTGTCGCCCTTGAGTTCAAAGTCCTTTCGCGCAAAATCGCCTTCAAGCAATCAATGACGGGGCGTCGCCGGCGCGGCGGGCGGCGGACCCAACGGGCGGCGCCGCGCTGCGAAACGAGAACGGGAAGCGGCGGCTCTGGATCGCCACGTCGCTTTGCTCCTCGCGATGACGGCGCCTTTCGCCGGCCCTCATCCGGCCATATGCGAGGGGGCGAAGCGGCAAACATGCGCCGCCGTAGGAGGACATGATGGCGTCGTCGGATGCGGGCCCGTGGCCCGAACTGCCTGCAGCGGCGTGGAGAGACACGCGCGAAACGCTGCACCTCTGGACGCAGATCGTCGGCAAGATCAGGCTGGCGCGGACGCCGTGGCTCAACCATTCCTGGCATGCGGCGCTCTATGTGACGGCGCGCGGCCTCACCACGTCGCCTATTCCCTATGGCGACCGCGCGTTCGAGATCGAATTCGACTTCGTCGACCACGCGCTTTTGGTGCGGACGAGCGAGGGGAGCGTTCGCCGCCTGCCGCTCGCGCCGATGCCGGTCGCGCAATTCTACTCGGACCTCATGGCCGCCATGGCGGAGCTCTGGCTCAATGTCAGGATCACGACGACGCCGTGCGAGATCGCCGATCCCATTCCGTTCGATCAGGACCGCATCCACGCGGCCTACGATCGCCAATACGCCCATCGCTTCTGGCGCATCCTCCTCTCGGCGCACGACGTCCTGGCCCATTTCCGCACCGGCTTTCTCGGCAAGGCGAGCCCGGTGCATTTCTTCTGGGGCAGCTTCGACCTGGCGGTCACGCGCTTTTCGGGCAGGCGCGCGCCTCTCCACCCCGGCGGCGTCCCCCATCTCTCCGACGCCGTCGCGCGGGAAGCCTATTCGCACGAGGTCTCGAGCGCCGGCTTCTGGCCCGGCGGGGGCGGTCCGATCGACGAAGCGGCGTTCTATTCCTACGCCTACCCGGCCCCGGAGGGCTTTGCGCGCGCTTCCGTGCTGCCGGCCGAGGCCGTGTTCTCCAAGGACCTCGGCGAGTTCATCCTGCCGTACGAAGCGGTCTACAGGTCGCCGGCGCCCAGGCGCATGCTGATGGACTTCTTGCAGGCGACCTACGACGCCGCAGCCGACCTCGGGCGCTGGGATCGCGCCGCGCTCGACTGCCCATTGGGGGAGCCCGGCCGACCGCGGCCGATGTCATAGGTATTTGAACGCCCCTTCACTCCCGAACCAGTTTGAACGTCTTCCTGTCGCGGGTGAAGAAGAGGTCCCGGAGCGGGGCGACGCCGACCACTTCCGCGACTTCCTGGAAGGCGAAGAAGGGAATGAGCGCGACGAAGAAGATCCCGGCATAGGTCAGGAGGCCGAGCCAGGTCCCGCCGCCGAAGTCCTCGATGCTGGTCGAGAGCGGGAGGCCCTTGAACCAGGCGCGGATCGCCTCCTCGGCGATATGGAACAGGATCAGGACAATCGAGAACATGAGCGACTTGCCGACGACAACCCAGACGAGCGCCTGTTCTCTCAGGTTTCGGCCGAGATCGAGCGCCTGGGCGATCAGGATCACCTTGCCGAAGATCAGCGCGTTGACGATGGCGAAGCTCTGGTTCCAGAGGCTGATCCCGTTCTCCTGGAGCAGCATTCTCTTGTAGGTGGCGAAGAGGACGAACAGCACCCAGAGATAGAGGGTGATGATCGCATATCGCTTCAGCTCGATGAGCGCGCGGGCCTCGAGGCTCTCCGTCTTCGCGCCCGAGGCCGTTTTCGCTGCGTCCTGCATCAGTGTCCCTCCGGGCCCGCGTCGGCGGGCGAAATGAATCGACGGGCGCGCCGTCAATCTGGACGTGCGCAGGCGCGCCGTCAAAGCGGGCGCCGACCGCTCTACGCTTCGAGCCCGCGCTTGCGGAAGAGCGCCCTGGGCGAGGGCGGGCGACCGCGGAAGGCTTCGTAGGCCGCTTCGTAGTCGCGGCTGCCGCCGCCGGCATAGACGAAATCGTGCAGCCGCTTCGCCGTCGCGGAATCGAAAATGTCGCCGGCCTCCTCGAACGCCTCGAAGCCGTCGGCGTCGAGGACTTCGGACCAAAGATACGAGTAGTAGGCGGACGAATAGCCGTGCGAAAAAATGTGCTGGAAATGCGGCGTGCGGTGGCGCATGGCGATCGCGTCCGGCATGCCGATCCGGGCGAGCTCCCGCCGCTCGAACGCGACGACGTCGACGTCGCCCGGCGACGGGTCGAGATGGAGCTTGAGGTCGACGAGCGCCGAGGCCGTATATTCGACCGTGGCGAATCCCTGGTTGAACCGCTGCGCGCTGAGGAGCTTGTCAAGCAGCGCTTCCGGCATCGGCTCGCCGGTCTTGTAGTGGAGGGCGAAGCGGCGCAGCATTTCCGGCTGCTCGATCCAGTTCTCATAGATCTGCGAGGGAAACTCGACGAAATCGCCGGGGACATGGGTGCCGGCGATCAGGGGATAGGTCACGTCGGACAGCATGCCATGCAGAGCATGGCCGAATTCGTGAAAGAGCGTCCGCGCATCACCGATGCTCAAGAGGCTCGGCTCGCCCTCGCCGCCCTTGGCGAAATTCATGACGTTGACCACGATCGGCAGCTGCGGCCCGTCCAGCTTCTTTTGTCCGCGAAACTGGCTCATCCACGCCCCGCTCCGCTTCGAGGCCCGCGCGAAATAGTCGCCGATGAATAGCGCGACCGGCGCGCCGCTCCGGTCGCTCACCGTCCAGGCGCGCGCGTCGGGATGATAGAGCTTGAGGTCGAAGCGCTCGGCGAAGCTCAGTCCGAACAGGCGGCCGGCCGCATAGAACGCCGCCTCGATCAGCCGGTCGAGCTGCAGATAGGGCTTGATCGCGCCCTCGTCGAAGTCGAATTCGGCCTTGCGCCGCTTTTCCGCAAAGTGCCGCCAGTCCCAGGGCGCGACTTCGAAATTGCCGCCCTCGCCGGCGACAATCTGCTGCAGCGCCTCCTGCTCTTTCCGCGCGCTCGCCACTCCCGGCGTCCAGACGAACTCGAGCAGATCGAGCGCGGCCTTCGGGGTCTTCGCCATCGTGTCGGCGAGGCGGTAATGGGCGAAAGTTTCGTAGCCCATCAGGCGCGCGCGCTCGGCTCTCAGGCGCACCATTTCGGATGCGATTGCGCGATTGTCGGTCGCGCCGCCGTTCTCGCCGCGCTGGCCCCAGGCGCGAAAAGCCTTTTCGCGCAGGTCCCGCCGCGTCGAGAATTGCAGGAACGGCTCGATGCTCGAGCGCGACAGCGTGACGGCGTATTGGCCCGCATGGCCGCGCTCGGCGGCGAGGCCGCGCGGCGCTGCTGACGACAAAATCCGGCAGTCCCGTCGAGATCGCCCTCGTCCAGAAGCATCAGCCAGTCTTTTTCGTCCGCCAGCACGTTCTGGCCGAACTCAGCGCCGAGCGTCGCGAGCCGCTCGCCGATCGCCGCGAGACGCGCCTTGGTCTCGGGCGGCAGCCCGGCGCCGGCGCGCGCAAAATCGAGATGGTAGCGCTCGAGCACGCGCGCCTGTTCGGCGGTAGAGCCCGAGCCTCTCACCTCGAGGCCTTCAAGGCGTCGATGCGCCTGAAGAGCGCGTCGTTCAGATAGGTTTCGCTGCGATGGCGCGAGAGGATGGGAGCGATTTCGCGCTCGATCGCCTCAATCTCGTCATTGGACGCGGCGCCGGCGAGATTGAAGAAGACGCCCGCGACCTTGTCGAGGGTCTTGCCCGCTGCGCTCCAGCGCCTCGATCGTGTTGGCGAAGGTCGGCGGCTCCGGATTGGCGGCGACGGCGTCGATCTCCGCCCGCGACTGCTTGAGCGCCGCCTCGAACGCGGGCCGGAAATGGCCGGGCTCGATGCGCTCGAACGGCGGCGCCTCGAAAGGCCCGGTCCAGGCTTCGAGAAGCGGGTTCGCGTCGATGCTCGACTGGGTCATCAAAGGTTTGCCCGATGGGAAGCGCCGGCGCCGTTTAAGCGGCGCCTGACTATTTTGCAATTCCATCGGCAACGCAAACGGATTTCAAGATCGCAATCGGCCATCTCCGGCCGCCGCGACCACCGAGCCGTCCTCCCCTGGGAGCCGACCCGAAGTCACCCGCCCTGTTTGAGGGACGGCAGAGCCGACTGCACGGCGCTGGAGCTTTGGGCTGCGGCTGGGCTTGCCGCCGCCATGGGCTTGAAGTCGCCGTCGCCGTCCCTGGCCTGGGCGGAGAGCGCGTTCCGAGCCTTGTAGTCGCCGTCGGCCGCCGTCGCATAGGACGCCGGGCTGGCGTTAACGGGCGGCGGCGGGGCGGATGAAACTGCTGAAACGGACATCCTTGATCTCCATGTGGCGAAGGGCTTCGCCGGGCCAAATTTGGCGCGCGATTTCGCGAGAGCCATTCGAACCTTGTCAGGGGGCATGTCGGAGTTTCGCCGACCGGACAGACCGGCTTCATGCCTCTGCCCGCGTCGACCGCGCGACAGTCCATCCGATGCGAGGACGCTATGGGTGATACATGAACGCAAACTTAGTCCAGGGCGGTGACCAGCGTACATTGCGAAACATTATAGTTCCCGCCGCTTTTTCGCCTCGGCGGCCCGAAATCTCCGCTCCGCCGATCGAGGGCGCGAAAACGCCCTGTGAGCGTCTTCGAGTCGTTCGGCAATGCAGGGGACGGAAAGCTGGGGTATTGGTGCCTCGGTCCGCCCGATTCCCGGGCGATGGGATCGTGGGTTCCGGCAGAATGAGAATCCTGATCATCGAGGATGATGAAGAGACCGCACGCTTCCTGGCCGACGGTCTCAAAGCCCGCGGGCATCAGCCCGAGGTCGCCAGGAACGGACGCGACGGGGTCGAATTGGCGATTCACGAGCGCTTCGACGTCATCATTCTCGACCGCATGCTGCCCCAGCTCGACGGTCTCGCGGTCGTCGCGCTGACGCGGGCGGAAGGCGTCTCGACGCCGGTGCTGTTTCTGACCAATCTCTCCGGCATCGACGATCGCGTCGAGGGTTTGGCGGCCGGAGGGGACGATTATCTGGTCAAGCCCTTCGCCTTCGAAGAGGTGATGGCGCGCCTGCTCGCGCTTGCGCGCCGGCCCACTCTCGGGGCGTCGCAGACGAGGCTCGCCGCGGGCGATCTCGAAATGGACCTCGTCGCGCGCACGGTGCGCCGCGGCGGCGAAGCCATCGACCTTCAGCCGCGCGAGTTTCGTCTGCTCGAATATCTCATGCGAGCCGAAGGCCGCCTGGTCACGCGAAAGATGCTGCTCGAGCAGGTCTGGGAGTTCAATTTCGACCCGAAGACCAATATCGTCGAGACTCACATCAGCCGTTTGCGGACGAAGATCGATCGCGGCCGAACCCCGGCCTTGATCCAGACCGTGCGCGGCGCGGGATATGCGCTGCGTGTCCCGGCTTAGCCTCGTTCGCACGACGAGTTTTCGTCTCGCCGCCCTCTACCTGCTCCTGTTCACGCTGTCGGCGCTGGCGCTCGGCGCGTTCGTCTATCTGTCCGTGCGTCACGAAATCCTCGCCGATTTCGACGAGCGGATCGTCGAGGAAACCAACTCGCTTCAGCGAATCTTCGCCATGCAGGGAAAGGAGCGGCTCAGTGAAATCCTGGAGGCGCGCGGCTCGAGCGGCGGCGCGCTGACCTATGGGCTGTTAGGCCCCGACGGCAAACAGCTGGCGGGAAATCTGGACGCGCCCGCCGCGGGCGCCGGCGGCCTGCACGCCGGCTGGAGCGTGCTGAACGAGGCCGAGGACAATGAAGCGCCGGAGGACAAGGCCGAGGTTCTGCGCGCGCTGGTGACCCCGCTTGCCGACGGGTCGATCCTCATTGTCGGCGACGAGCGGCGGCGCGCCGATCAGGCGTTGAGCGGCATTCTGTCCGCTTTCGCCTGGGCGGTCGGCGCGACGATCGTGCTCGGCATCGCCGGAGGTCTCTGGCTCAGCGCCCAATTCCTGCGCCGGGTCGATGCGATGCGGCTCGCCGCGCACGGCATCATGGCCGGCGACTGGAGCCGCCGCATTCCGCTGACCCCGGTCAACGACGACCTCTCCGCCCTCGCGCGCACGTTCAATCGTCTGTTCGAGCGGATCGAGAAGCTCCTCCTCGCCAACAGGCACGTCAGCGCGGACATTGCGCACGACCTGCGCAAGCCGCTTGCCCACATCCTGCGTCGTCTGGAAGAGGCGCGAGCGGGCGACGCCTCCCCCGCAGCAATCCGCAGCGCGCTCGACGCCTCGATCGTCGAGATCGAGGGCGTGCTCGAGACGTTCGAGGCGCTGTTGCGCATCGGCCAGATCGAGGCCGGCGCGCGACGCGCGGCGTTCAAGCCGCTCGATCTGGCGGAGATCGCGCGCGATGTCGTCGAGGCTTTCCAGCCTGCCGCCGACGAAGGGGGCAGAACGCTCGCCTGTCGTCTCGAGGCGCCGCTGCCGATGTCGGGCGACAGGGAGCTCATGACCCAGATGGTCGCGAATCTGCTCGACAACGCGCTCAGGCATACGCCCGAGGGCGTTCGAATCCTCGTCGCCGGCGAGCGTTCGGCGAATGGCGTCACGCTGACCGTCGAGGACAATGGGCCTGGCGTCGCAGCGCAGGACCTGTCTGCGATCTTTCAGCGCTTCTATCGCGCGGATGCGGCGCGCAGCTCGCCGGGAAGCGGGCTCGGCCTCAGCCTCGTCGCGGCGATCGCCGAACTGCACGGACTCGAGTGCTCGGCCTCGGACAACCATCCGGGCCTCAAGATCACGCTGGCGACGGCCGACCCGGACGAATGAGCCGATCCGTGGTCAGGCCGATCCGCGGGTCAGGCGACGTCGCCAGGTCCGGGCGCGCGCTTGTCGCCGGCCACCATGGCGCGCACCAGGTTTTCCCGATGCCGCAGGCTCGCAAGCGCGACGCCGCCGAGATGGGCGAGCACGAGCAGCAAGACGCCATGGGCGAGAGCCGAGTGCAGCCTCTGAAGGGCGGTCGAGCCCCAGAAAGCGTCGGTCGTCATCATCCAGCCTGTCGCCGCGGTCGCCGCCAGCGCGGCGAGCAGAACGACGATCATCGCCCCGCCGGCCGGGTTATGGCCGATGAACCGCCGCTCCGAACCGGCCGCGATCGACTTGAGATAGTCGACGACCGCGGCCGGCGAACGGACGAACTGCGAGAAGCGCGCGTAGCCGGTCCCGAGAAACCCCCACGCGACCCGCCCAAGCACGAGCGCGCCGGCGGCGTATCCGGCGAGGTTGTGCAGGGTCTCCGGGCCCTCGCCGCTGAGCCACGCCACCGCGAAGCACAGCGCGAGCGTCCAGTGGAACGTCCGCACGAAAGGATCCCAGACCCGGATTGTCGCCATTCCGGCGCGCGACGCAGCGGTCAAGCGATCAATTCTCGCCGGCTTCGGCGTTGTCGAGCTTCTGGAGGGTCTCGGCGTTGAACGCCATGTTGGCGCGCTTGCCCGCCTTGTCGGTCGCATAGACCTCGTAGCAGCCGCCTTCGACCTTGATCTGGCGGACATTGTAGCCGTCCGCCTGCAGCTGGGACTCGAGCGCGGACTTGGGCTGCCATTTGTCCTTGGGGGCGCTCGAGCATTTTCCAGCCGCGAGCGCAGGGCCGGCGGCGGCGACAGTGAGCGCCGCAAAGGCGCAGAGGAATTTCATCATCATGGATCTCCAGGGCAGATTTCGAGAATGGCGTCCGGGACCTTCCGTCTCGAACGCGAGGCCCCCGTTTCCGCGCTCAATCGGTCTCAATTGTGGTTCGCGGATTACGGTTCGCCAATGTTCGCCGAAGCCGGCCGGCGCGGGGACCGCCAGCAAGGCGCAAGCCGGGACTTCATTACAAAACGTTACACTTCCCGCCCCCGTTCGGCCCCCGTTTCTCGGTCCTCTGTCTCGCCCGCCGGCCCAATCGCGACGCCGCGCGGAGCCTTGAACGAGAGAAACGATGAGCCAGATCGATCCGTGCGCGCCTCACATGTTCCTGATTGCAAGGCGACCGCCCTCCGCCGTCGCGCAGGACGAAGACATCTACCTGACGGTCGCGGTCGCGGCGCCGACGCTTCCGGAAGAGGTGGAGACGATCGATATCTATCTGACAGTCGAGTTCGCCCAGCAGATGATCCGGCAGCTTTCGGCGGCGGTCGACGTCGCGGCAAGCGAAGGCGTTTGCTAATCCGCGAAAGGCCCACGGGTCAGCTCGCGTCAACCGTGATCAGGGCCGCCGCCTCGCCGGAAAACGGCGTCAGCGCCATCGGGCGCGCAAAGCCCGGAATGACCGCGATGTCGTAGAGTTCGGCCACCGCGCCGTCGATGCGCAGCCAGTCGACGCAGCCGCCCGTGTCGAGGTCGATGATCTGCACGCCGCACCAGGGCTCGGCGTCGGCCTGCTTCAGCCGCTCGTCGAGGGCGAGCCCCTCGAATCGCTTGTAGCGCGGCTTCGACAGGCCGACGAAGGCGTATTTGTCGTGGAACGCCAGGCCCCTCAAAAAACCCGGGCAAAAAGCGCGCGGCTCGAACCTGCCCCTGCCCCGACTGAGCCCCTCGACGACGCCGAGCTCGCCGGTTCCCGAATTCAGGAGCCAGAGTTCGCCGCGATGCATCCGCGGCGAATGCGGCATCGACAGGCCTTCGCAGACGATTGCGTTGGTCCCGACGTCGATGACGACGCCGCCGTCGGCGCGCCGGTCGCGCCAGCCGTCGATCACGTCCGACCGGCTGACCGCGGTGACATAAGCCGGCCTGCCCTTGAGCATCGCGAGCCCGTTGAGATGGCATTTGTCGCCGTCGAGCAGTCCGGTGATGAACGGCGGCTTCCAGATCGGCCTGAAACTGTGCTTCTGCGACAGCGTCGCCAGGCAATTGAAGCGGGTGTTGACGAAGATCGGCCGGTCGTCCGCGTCGACGCCGATGTCGTGCAGATCGAGCTCGCCGGTGAGGCAGAACGTCCGGGGAACGTAGCAGGCGTCAAATGCGTCGTTGATTCGCTCGTTTGCGGCGAGGACATTCTGGAAGCGGACAACATAGGCGCCTGACGCGAGCGTCAGCCGGCCCGGACCGTCGACGCAGATCCCCATGGGCTTGGGCAGGCCCGACTGATGCATATGGGCGCCCCCGCCGCCGCGGCCGAGGAAATAGAGAATGCCGGACTGGTAGGAGGTGAATGCGATCGAGATCTCGAGATTCGCCAGGCGCGCGACAAGACCGCTCGAAAGCGAATATTCGACGGCCTGCTCGGCGCTCGCCTGCGAGGGCTGGATGTCTTTGACGGTCTCGACGGGCTCGTCCATGCCTGCACTGCTACCCGGCTTGGGGCAGGGTCAGCAAGTCCTCAAGCGAGCGCGACCGGGAACTCCCTTTAGAACTCGACCTTGACGCCGATCCTGCCGCCTGCGCCCCAGCTCGAGCCGCCGTCGATCGAATGATCATAGAAGGCCGAGCCGAAGACGCTGACGGTCTTGGTCAGACGCGCGTCGACGCCAGCGTCGATCTGGCCGTAGGTCCCGCCGAGCGTTCCGTCGAGCGTCACCGGATAGAGTCCCGAGAGGGTGGAGAAGCTTGCCGACGGGGCGCTGCCGAGGAAGTCGTGAAAGAGATTGACCCGCCCCCAGAGCGTCACCGGCAGGCCCGGCGCCGCTCGCGCCGTTGAGGACGACATAGGACAGCTTCGCCCCGATCCGCCCGCGCACGTCGTTGGTGTCGCCGAAGCTGGTGTGGCCGTAGAGATCGTTGCCCGAGCCCAGCTCCGTATATTGGTAGATCAGCTGCCCCTGCGGCTCGATCGTCCAGTTTCCGGCGAAATGGAACGGATAGCCCGCCTCGAGCGAGGCGGCGAGCGCCGAACCGTTCACGCTCATGCCGGTCAGCGGCGTGCTGCCCTCGACCTGGCCGAGCCATGTGCCCTGCAGCACCGCGTCGACATACCAGCCCGGCGCGCCGAAATGCGTCCAGTAGGCGCCGAGCGAATAGGCGTTCATGTTGACCGTGCCGGCGAGAGCCGAGGAATAGACCTGATCGACGTCGGCGTGCGCGTTGAGATAGCCGACATAAAGGCCCGCGTCGTCGTGCGAGCCGTCCGGGTTGATGCGCCGGTAGAGGTCCATGCCGGCCTGGAAGCCGCCGTAGCTGGCGCTGTATTGCGGCCCCTTGCCGTTGAGGAACGGCGTACCGAACGAGACGCTCGCGCCGCCGCCCGGCTCCTGCTCGCCGGTCTCGCCGATGACCCGCGCCCACATGAGGTACTTCTGAACCGCCTCGAGGCGCATCTGCGCATCCGCCGCAGCGATCTCCGCCGGGGTCGAGCAGCCCTTGTGGGTCGGCAGCGTCTGATGCTCGCAATTGACGCCGGCCATCGGCCCCGGCAGCACGTAAGCCTCGCGCCCGCCGCCCATGCGCGCATCGAAATTGTCGACCATGGCGAAGCCGAGCTGGTTCGCAAGCTCGGGCATGGCGAGATAGACGGGAACCTCGTTGCGGTAATTCGGCAGGAGGATCGCCGGCGGCGTGGGCGTCGGCGTCGGCGTCGGCGGCGTCAAGGTCGAGACGAGAAAGAAGCCCTCAGGGTCGGGGGTTCCCTGGATCGTCCTCTCAACGAGCGTGTAGGCATAGGCGCCCGCCTCGACCGGCTGGCCCAGGCTGAAGGCGGTCGCGGGAGCCGCGCCGTTGACGGTGACCACCTGGATGCCGTTGGTCGTTTGCGCGCCGAGCCCGCCTTCATTGTAGACAAGGAGATGGGTCGTGCCGCTGGCGTTGCCGTTGATGATCAGCTGATCGGTCCGGGAATTGTCGCCGCCGAGTTGCGTGCCGAGCCCGATCGAGCCGCCCTGGCCGACGAAATCAGCGTTGATGACGAGCAGATTCCCCGGCACGCCGTTATTCATCGTGATGAGGCCGGCGTTGGTGAAGGTCGCGAGCCCGTTGAAGGTCGTCGTCACCGGGCCGCTGGCGCCGCTGTTCGCCGCGTTGATGACGCCGGTCGCGGTGTTGGTGAGCGTGTCCGACCCGCCGCCGGAGAAGTTATTCGTCCCCCCCGCCGTGTTCCAGATCCCGTTGTTGATCATGTCCGGGTCTGGAGGGGGCGTCGGCGTCGGCGTCCCGGGGCGAAAATCCACAACGCCGGTGATCGTGCCGTTGTTGATGACGGTGATCGGGCCGCCGTCCGCTTTGATCGCCAAATCGGAAGACGCGCCTGATAGATTCTGAATCGTGCCGTTGTTGGTGATGGTGATAGGGGCGCTGTTATAAAACGAATAGGCGGTGACGCCGGCGAACTTGCCCTGGACGAAACCCGACTTCGTCACGGTGATCGACGTCGAGGAGCCCGGGTAACCAAAATTGACGGCGTAAATGCCGCTGCCGGTCAGGCCCTTCACCGATCCGCCCGCCGTGATCGACAGCGTGCCTGTCGGCTCGTCCGAATCGGTCTCGCCCAGTGAGGCGAAGATTCCGTGCCGCGCACCCGTCACGGGGCCATAGGTCTTGACCGTCAGGGACGACCCGTATTTGTTCAACGCGTAAATGCCCGAGGTCAACCGGGGGTCGGTCCCGCCGATGGCTCCGGACCCGATCACGGTTCCCGTCGTCGTGATCGAGAGCGCGCCCTCCTGGGTGCGGGCGAAAACGCCGGTGGTGGCGCCATAGACGTTGGCGGCCTGAATCGTGACGCCTCCGTATCCGCCGAACGCCGCAATTCCGTAGGCCGAGTTGCCCCTGACCGTTCCGGTCGAGGTGATCGACAGCAGGCTGCTGCTGTTGCCGAAGAAATCCTGGCTCCGATTCCGGTGACGGCGCCTGTCACGCTCGCCACGTTGATCGTCAGCGACCCGTTGTTGCTGAAATTCTCGGCCGCGACGCCATAGGCGCCCGCCCCGGTGACCGTCCCGGTCGCCGTGATCGACAAGGAGCCGGAGCCGTGATTCAGCGCCTGAATTCCATATCGTCCGCCGGATACGGCTGCGGCGTTGATTGTCAGGTTGCCGCCGTAATTCTTGGCGTAGATGCCCGCATTTGACGCGCCAGTGCCCGAGCCGGTGACCGTTCCGGTCGCCGTGATCTTCAGATCGCCGCTGCCACGGTTATAGGCGAAGATTCCACTGGCGTCGCTGAACGCGGACGCGGCGTTGATCGTAAGCGACGTGCCGTAATTCTTCGCGACAATACCGCCGTCGACCCCATCCACCACGCCCGTGGTCGTGACCGTCAGGGCGCCGCTGCCTTTATTCAGGCCGTAGATCGCATTCAATCCGCCGGTCACCGCCCCATAGGCTTTGATCGTGAGGTCGGTCCCGTAGTTCTTCGCATTGATGCCAGTATTGAATGCGTCCACCGCCCCCGTCGGCGTGCCCGTCACCGTAATCGACAACGCGCCCGTGCCCTTGTTGAGGGCGTAGACGCCGTCTCCCCCGACCACGCCGTTCGAGCTGACGATCTGAAGCGCATTGATCGTCAGGTCCGTCCCATTGTAGTTCCTCGCCGTGATTCCCGTGCCGAGATACGATGTCACCTGTTGGGTGGCCGTGATCGACAGCGCGCCGGCGCCTTTGTTCACCGCACGGATGCCGTTCGTCTGGCCGTAAACGCCGGCCGCGCTGATCGTCAGGGACGTACCGTTGGCGGAGTTATAGCCGCGGATGCCGTCGACGGTGCCCCCGCTGACGAATCCCGACGCCTTGATGTAGAGGTAGCCGCTGCCGAGGTTCATGCCGCTGAGCCCGGTGCCTCTGCCCGACACGCTGCCCTGCGCGATGACAGTCGCCGACGTGCCGTTCGCCTGGTTGATGGCCTTGATGCCGTATCCGCTTGTACCACTTACCGCGCCTGTCGTGACCGACAACGCGCCCCTTCCATAGTTGTTGGCGGAGACGCCATTTGCGCCGGTCACGGTCGCGGCTGTGATCGTCAATCCCGACAGGCTATTGGGAGTGTTTTGGGCGTAAATGCCTGTGCCTGTGGCGCCGCCGGTGACGGTTCCGGTCGTCGTGATCGACAAAGCGCCGGTTCCGGAGTTCCTGGCGTTGATTCCGTCCAAGTGGCCGGTGACCGTGGCGGCATTGATGGTCAACGCCCCGCCGAAGTTGTTGGCGATCATGCCGAAACCTGTCGTGCCTGTGACAGTCCCGGTCGTTTTAATGTACAGGTCGCCGGCGCCGTTGTTCGCGCCGTTGATGCCGGTGACCTCGCCGGTGATCAAAGAGCTGTTGCCGTCGGTAAAGGACAGGCCGGACCCGGTGATTGAGGCGGTCAGATCGAGAGCGTCGCCGGAAGTCGTCAATATGCCGAAGCCGGACGTCGTCGTAACGATGAGCGGCGTACCGGGCGGCAGGGCGGCAGGAGGAAGGGTGATCGTCGTCGTGTTCACCGCCGACGAGCCGGAGCAGCTGTATGAGCCGGTCGTCCCCGTGTTCGTGCAGCCCGCATAGGCCCGCCGGCCATAGCCGATCGACAGCGCCCCGAGCATCGCCGTCCCGACCAGGAGCCTGATTCTTGGCGCCCGACGAAAGCTTGCCCGTTGCCATGGCTTCGCCGCCCCTTGCCCGCGATGTCTCCCATTCTGTATCCCGTCGCACGTCGCAAAGCGCAAGAGCGCGAGGGCGGACGCGACCTAACGGAACCGATATTTCCCAAAGTGTGGCGGTTTGGATACAGAAATTGCGACAGTTTTAATTGAAGAATCGTCCGGTTCCGCCGACGCCGGACCGCGTCCCGCGAGGATAACAGGCGTCACGCTCCGCGAACAGGATCCTGCCGCCTGCATTCGAGCGAACGCTGTCGACCGCATTGAACCTGATTCGGGCTTTCCGAGAGGGCTCGAAGTCGGTTACGTTCGCCCCCAGTGATCAAAATCTGAAGATTGGGTCCGGCGAGGGTGGAGAAGCTTGCCGACGGGGCGCTGCCGAGGAAGTCGTGAAAGAGATTGACCCGCCCCCAGAGCGTCACCGGCAGCCCGGTGCCGCCCGCTCCGTTCAGGACGGCATAGGACAGCTTCGCCCCGATCCGCCCGCGCACGTCGTTGGTGTCGCCGAAGCTGGTGTGGCCGTAGAGATCGTTGCCCGAGCCCAGCTCCGTATATTGGTAGATCAGCTGCCCCTGCGGCTCGATCGTCCAGTTTCCGGCGAAATGGAACGGATAGCCCGCCTCGAGCGAGGCGGCGAGCGCCGAACCGTTCACGCTCATGCCGGTCAACGGCGTGCTGCCCTCGACCTGGCCGAGCCATGTGCCCTGCAGCACCGCGTCGACATACCAGCCCGGCGCGCCGAAATGCGTCCAGTAGGCGCCGAGCGAATAGGCGTTCATGTTGACCGTGCCGGCGAGAGCCGAGGAATAGACCTGATCGACGTCGGCGTGCGCGTTGAGATAGCCGACATAAAGGCCCGCGTCGTCGTGCGAGCCGTCCGGGTTGATGCGCCGGTAGAGGTCCATGCCGGCCTGGAAGCCGCCGTAGCTGGCGCTGTATTGCGGCCCCTTGCCGTTGAGGAACGGCGTACCGAACGAGACGCTCGCGCCGCCGCCCGGCTCCTGCTCGCCGGTCTCGCCGATGACCCGCGCCCACATGAGGTACTTCTGAACCGCCTCGAGGCGCATCTGCGCATCCGCCGCAGCGATCTCCGCCGGGGTCGAGCAGCCCTTGTGGGTCGGCAGCGTCTGATGCTCGCAATTGACGCCGGCCATCGGCCCCGGCAGCACGTAAGCCTCGCGCCCGCCGCCCATGCGCGCATCGAAATTGTCGACCATGGCGAAGCCGAGCTGGTTCGCAAGCTCGGGCATGGCGAGATAGACGGGAACCTCGTTGCGGTAATTCGGCAGGAGGATCGCCGGCGGCGTGGGCGTCGGCGTCGGCGTCGGCGGCGTCAAGGTCGAGACGAGAAAGAAGCCCTCAGGGTCGGGGGTTTCCTGGATCGTCCTCTCAACGAGCGTGTAGGCATAGGCGCCCGCCTCGACCGGCTGGCCCAGGCTGAAGGCGGTCGCGGGAGCCGCGCCGTTGACGGTGACCACCTGGATGCCGTTGGTCGTTTGCGCGCCGAGCCCGCCTTCATTGTAGACAAGGAGATGGGTCGTGCCGCTGGCGTTGCCGTTGATGATCAGCTGATCGGTCCGGGAATTGTCGCCGCCGAGTTGCGTGCCGAGCCCGATCGAGCCGCCCTGGCCGACGAAATCAGCGTTGATGACGAGCAGGTTCCCCGGCACGCCGTTATTCATCGTGATGAGGCCGGCGTTGGTGAAGGTCGCGAGCCCGTTGAAGGTCGTCGTCACCGGGCTGCTGGCGCCGCTGTTCGCCGCGTTGATGACGCCGGTCGCGGTGTTGGTGAGCGTGTCCGACCCGCCGCCGGAGAAGTTGTTCGTGCCCCCCGCGGTGTTCCAGATCCCGTTGTTGATCATGTCCGGGTCTGGTATGGGCCTTGCGGTAGGCGTCGGCGTCCCGGGGCGAAAATCAACCACGCCGGTGATCGTGCCGTTGTTGATGACTGTCGATCGGACCGCCGTAGGCGCGGATGGCAAGGTCGGTCGAAAGCCCGGAGAGATTCTGGACTGTGCCGTTGTTGGTGATGGTGATCGGCGCCTGATTGTACTTCGATATCGCAGTAATGCCGGCGACTTTGCCCTGGACGAAGCCGTTCTTTGTTACGGTGATCGACGTCGACGAGCCGGGTTCGTCGTAGGGGCTTTGACCATAGTTGACGGCGCGGATGCCGCTGCCGGTCATTCCTGTCACCGGTCCGTTGGCGGTGATCGACAGGACGCCGCTTGCCTGGCCTTCCTGACCGTAGCCGCCGAAGATCGCAAAGACACCGTACTGCGAGCCTGTCACCGCGCCATAGGTTTTGATCGTCAGGCTGGACCCGTAATAATTGCGGGCGTAAATGCCCGAGCCGTTCGAACCCGGCGTCGCCAATCCCCCCGTCACAGTTCCCATCGTGGTGATCGAAAGCGCGCCACTTTGGGTCGTGGCGTTGACGCCATCGTCGGAGCCGCCGACGACCGGTCCGGTCGTCGTGATCGACAAATCGCCGCCGCCATAGTTGCTGGCGTAGATGCCGTCGGATCCGCCAGTGACGGTCGCGGCCTTGATCGTCAGCGCCCCGTTGTAATTGAGCGCAGTGATGCCGTTGAAGCTGGTCCCGGTGACGGATCCGGTCGATTTGATGTACAGATCGCCGCTGCCCGTGTTCTTGCCGTAGATCCCGGTGGCTCCGCCCGACACGTCGCCTTGCGCAATGATCGTCGCCGACGTGCCGTTCGGCTGATTGACGGCTCTGATGCCGTATCCGTTTGTCCCGGTGACCGTCCCCGTCGTCGTGACCGACAGCGCGCCGTTTCCGCTGTTCTTCGCGTTGATGCCGTCGGTCTGGCCGGTCACGGTCGCGGCGTTGATGGTCAACGACCCGCCGCTGTTGTTAGCATAGATGCCCCTGCCGGTCGCGCCGGTGACTGTCCCGGTTGTCGAGATCTTCAGATCGCCGTGGCTGGACTTATTCGCGGCGTAGATGCCCTCATACGCGCCTGTCACCGTCGCGGCGTAGATCGACACGGCCTGCGAAACAATGGACGTGGCGTAATTCTTGACGGTGATGCCAAAGTAGCCGCTCACCGTTCCGGTCGCGGTGATGTTCGTCCCCTTGTCGCCAAAATTTACGGCCTTGATGCCCGCGCCGCCCGGGCCTGAGCCCCCGGAAGCGTTGAGCGCCGTGATCGAGAGGAAAGAGGCCGACGAGGTCGCGTTGTCGGCGAATATGCCGTAAAGCGCCTGCCCGGTGACCGTGCCGTTCGAGCTGATCGTCAACCCCTCAGGGCCACTGTTCTTGGCGTAGATCCCGGAGTGAGCGCCGGTGATCGTTGAGGCGTTGGCGTCGGTAAAGCTCAGGTCGACCCCTCCTGAGGGTACGCTGGAACTGGTGGTCGTCAGATCGAGAGCGTCGCCGGTGGTCGTTATGACGCTGAAGCCGAGGTCGTCGTAACGAAGAGCGGGCTGTGGGCGGCGTCGGGCAAGGGTTATCGTCGTCGTGTTCGCGCCGGAGCAGCTGTATGTCCCCAGGGTCCCGGTGCAGGCCGCATAGGCCCGCCGGCCATAGCCGACGCACAGCGCGCCGACCATGGCGGTGCTGACCAGAAGCCGATGCCTGGCGCCCGACGAAAGCTTGCCCGCTTGCCATGGCTTCGCCGCCCTTTGTCCGCAATTGCTCCGATCCTGTATCTCGTCGCACGTCGCAAAGCGCAAGAGCGCTGCGGCAGATGCGACCTTACGGCACGGATATTTCCCAAAGTGTGGCGGTTTCAGATACAGCAATCGCGCAGATTTGATTGAAGAATTCCACGTCCCCGGACGGCGCTGAGGGTAAGACAGGCGTCACGCTCCCCGCGACGGGAGTTTCCGCCCCGTGCTTTCGATCGGACGCTGTCAACCGCATCGAACTGATTCGGGCGTCCGAGAGGGCTCGAAGTCCCGTGTCGTTCGCGGCCAGAAACACATGGATCGGCTTCCGCGTGTTTTACGAACGTCAGCTTTTCGCTTAGGTTACGACGACTTGGTCTCACTTATTCAGCCGAGGTTTGTCCAATGGCGGCCGCGCAGATCCCGCGGGGCGAGACCCGGCTTCCCATCTATCCCGAGCCTCCGGCGCCGGCGCAGTTCGGAATCGATCTGCGGCTGGGCTGGAAGCGTGGCGACCCAGCCATTGCAGCCGACGTCAAGGCGTTCTGGGACCGGCACAATCTCCTGCCCCCGGGCGCCGATCCCGACAAGCGCGCCAAAGAGGTCGTCCTGGCCGGCTATGCCGGCAGTCGCCTCGTGGCGGTGTCCACCGCCGCGATCGAGGAGATCGTGTTCCTGCGCTGCAAGATGGCGGTCTATCGCTGCGCCATAGCCCCGGATGTCCGGGGCCAGATGATGTCGATGCTGATTACCGCCCATTCGCTCAAGGCCCTGGAGGCCTGGTCCCTGGCCCACCCTGACGAGGGCGTCATGGGCATGCTGGCGGTGCTCGAGAACGAGACCTATCAGAAAAAGACCCATCCCCACCGGGCCCCGGAGACGAGACTTTCTCTGGTGGCCTTCAGTCCGAAGGGCCAGAAGATCGTCGTGGCGTGGTTCGATCACGCCCGACTGTAAGGCGGGCGTCCTACCGGACCCCTATGCCGGCCATCGACGCCGTGCGCCACAGACGCCCGTCCTTCGACGAGATGCAATGGCGTCTGGCGCCCGAGGTATTACGCGCTTCCGGCCGCCTGCTTCTCGGTCGAACAGCGTCAAGCCCGACCGGATTTGATTCGGGCCGAAGCGGTTTTCCTCCAGGATCCGGACGACTGTCCACCGCGGCACGGCTTTGCCGAGGTTGCCTTCCGTCCATTCCTGCCATTCGGGCGGCAAAGGCGCAGGCGCAAATCCGGCAGGCCAACCCGCCAATTCCTCCAGCCACTTCGCCTCCGGCGGCTTGCGCTCGAGCGCCTTGCCGGCCGACTGCCTCGCCGCATCCCATTGCTCGAGGCGAAAATGCGCGTGCGCGAGCGATTCCCATGGCCCATACGCATAGGCCTCGGCCTCCGGGGTTCCGTAGCCGGGCAGCGGGATCATGCCGGCAAGCGCAAGCAGGGGAATGGCCGCAACGGGCCGGTCGGCTTTCATCATGCTCCTGCCGAGCTTGTAATAGGCCTCGGCGCGCGAGGGGTCCTCGACGATCGCTCTGGAGAGCGCCTCAAGCGCCCGCTGCGGCTCGTTGAAATGCATGTAAAATTCATACATCTTGCTGCAAATCTCGTAACGATATTCGGGAACTCTGACCTGCGAGAAAAACCTGCGCAGAACCTGCTCGCTTTCCTCTTTCAGTAGACTGTGCAGGCATTCGACCGCGTAGATATAGAGGCTGCGATCGTCGGTCGCCCCATTGGCGACATGCTTGCGAAGGATCGCAATGTTGCGGTCTTTCTTCTGACCAAGCCGTTCCGGCGGGGTGTCGTGCTGGATGAAGATGTCGTCGAAATATCTGACCTTCCGCCCGTCGATGCCGTCGATGACCTCGTGGACGGGCTCCTTCCATTTGAGCTTTCCTTCGACGAACAGGCGCCGCCTCACGATCCGTTCCCGCCATTGACGGAACGGGGGATAGACATAGCGCAGGTAGACCGCCTCCAGTTCGTCGTTCAGCACGGTCCGCTTGAGGTCGAGAATGCGCTTCTGGTTGTCCGGCGAGATGACGTCGTCGCCGTCGAGCCAGATGATCCAGTCGCCGGCGCATTTGGAGAAGGAGTCATTGCGGGCCGCGGCGAAATCGTCGATCCAGCTGAAATAATGAATCTTGGCGCCCATCGCCTTGGCTTTGGCGATCGTGCCGTCGGTCGAGCCGGTGTCGACAACGACCATCTCGTCGGCGAAGGCTTTGGCGCAGGCAAGGACACGCTCGATCGTCCGCCCTTCATTCTTGACGATCATGGCCAGAGAGAGGGTGGTCATGCGGACGCCCGGCGGATGAAAGGCATGGGTTCCCCAGGCGGATGTGGGAGCAGGCCGGCAGCCTAAAGCATGATGGGGCCCGATGGAATCGGCGGGATGTCGATACCTATTTCTTGCAGAAAATCAGAATACGCGGTAGAGTTGCTGTTATGAACGTCCGGGATCGAGACCTGCCATCCATCGAAGCGGGCGACGCATCGCGAGGTCTTGCCAACTGGTTTAAATTGCAGAGAGAGGGGCCAGAGAATTTTTTTTGCCTCTCAAGCCTCATAACCCGTTGAAAAGACAAGAATCGGACGAGAAGTTCCAAGCAAATCCAAACAAAAGAAAACCGAAAATTGAGGCAATAGGGAGCGAGCCGGGGCGAATTTAGCCCAATTCCAAGACATTCCAAATATCGTTCCAGCTCACTGCAGAGCCGGAACGACCTTGGCGTAGCTCAGATCGTAGGTCTTGTTGAGCAGCGGATCGAGCCGCGTCCCCTCGGAGGCGTCGTAGATGCGCGGCCGGCCCGAGCTTGTCGGCGCCTGGGCCGGCGCCGCCGCGGCGACCGTCGTGGCCGCGGCCCCATTCGTGACGCCGGAGACAGGCGCCGCGCCGTACTTCGCCTCGCGCGCCTTCTGGTCGGCGAGCATCGCGGGCGAGAGCGGAACCGAGGCGACCCCGTCCGGGCTTGCCCCAGGCGCGGCGTCGGCGTCGGCGAAGGCGTCGCCCTCGGCCGGCCCGTCGTTCACGCCGGCGACGACGGCGCCGAGCTCTTCCATCGACTTCAAGCCACCCTGAGACGCGGGCGAAAGCTGCTCGAGCGTCGCGGCCATCGCCTGCCGCCCCGCCCCGATCTGGGTGAGGCGCGCGGCCACGGCGGCGGACGCGATCTGCGACGCGGCGGGCGCGGCAAGCGCGCCGAAGGTCGCGGGGTCGACCGATTCGATCGCGCCGTGGATCGCCGGGCCGGGCTGCTGCGGCGTCGCATCGGGCGCGAGCCTGTCCTTGGCGTCCTTTTCGATCTGCCGCCAATGCGCGACGTTCTTGAGGTGCTGATCGAAAGAATCGGCGAAGACGTGGCCGCCGGTTCCGTCTGCGACGAAGTACAAATCCTTGCTTCGGGCCGGGTTGGCGACCGCCTCGAGCGCCGCCTTGCCCGGGTTGGCGATCGGCCCCGGCGGCAGGCCGTCGATGAGATAGGTGTTGTAGGGCGTCGGCTGATTGAGCTCGGCTCTGGTGATCGGATGGCCGAGCGTGCCTTTGCCGAAGACGAGGCCATAGACGATCGTCGGATCGGACTCGAGCCGCATGTGCTTCTGCAGCCGGTTTACGAATACGCCCGCGACGCGGGGGCGCTCGTCCGCCTTGCCGGTCTCCTTCTCGACGATCGAGGCGAGGGTGACCATCTCGCCTGGGGATTTGATCGGCAGGTCGGCCGCCTTCGTCTTCCACACCTCGTCGACGAACTTCGACTGGGCCTTCGCCATGCGCGTCACGATCGACTGGCGCGTGTCGCCTCGCTCGAAATAATAAGTGTCGGGCATGAGCGATCCCTCGCGCGGGACCTCCCTGATGTCGCCGACGAGAACGTCGTCGTCGCGAAGCCGCTGCACGATCTGGTCGCTGGTCAGGCCCTCCGGCACGGTCAGCTTGTGCTGGACCACTTTATGGGACGCGAGGAGCGTTTCGATGTCGTTCATGCTGACGCCGGCCTTGAACTCGTATTCGCCGCGCTTGAGCGAGCTGCGGCTGCCGTCGAGCAGGGTCAGAACGCTGAACCACATCGCGCTGTCGATGACGCCGGCGCGCTCGAGCTGGTCGGCCATGCTGCCGGCGTCGTCCTCGCGGACGATGTTGACGATCTTGTCGGCGGCGAGCGGCCCGGCCTTTCTCGAGTCCATCATGAGCCACGCGATCGCCCCAACCGCCAGCAGCGCGCCGATCAGGACGAAGGTGAGAAGGCCGCTGAGGCTCGAAAGCATCGAACGCCGCGGCTTTTTCGGCTCTTTCCGGCCGGGCTCTTTGCCTGGCGGCGGTGCGGCGCTCAACGGAGGCGCCGGCTCACGGGCGCGGCCGAAGAAGCTCGCCCGCCGCCTCTCCTTGCCCTCGCCCGCATTGCTCTCTCCGCTCATGCTTGCTGCCGGTCTCCGATTGACGCCGCCACCCGTCATAAGGCGTCGAACGCGCGCGAGGCTGGATGCGTGCGGCGCGCGCTCCGCGACCCGGGCGAACTCTATATGAGGCCGGATTTTGACGAAACAACGAAATGGACCGGGTCAGCCGCTCAGTCCGGCGCGCGGAACACCAGTGATGCGTTGGTGCCGCCGAAGCCGAAGGAATTGGACAGCGCCGCCCGGATCGGACGCTTGCGCGCGGCGTGGGGCGCAAGATCGATCGGCGTCTCCACCGAAGGATTGTCCAGATTGAGCGTCGGCGGCGCGACCTGGTCGCGGATCGCCAGAATAGAGAAGATCGCCTCGACCGCTCCCGCCGCGCCGAGGAGATGGCCGATCGAGGATTTCGTCGACGACATGGTCGTCTTGGCGGAGCTGTTGCCGAGCAGCCGCTCAACCGCCTTGAGTTCGATCTCGTCGCCGACCGGCGTCGAGGTGCCGTGCGCGTTGACATAGTCGATCTCGGACGGAGACAGGCCCGCCCGCTTGAGCGCCATGCCCATCGACCGGAAGGCGCCGTCGCCGTCCGGGGCGGGGGCGGTGATGTGATAGGCGTCGCCCGACAGCCCGTAGCCTGTGAGTTCGGCGTAGATCGGCGCGCCGCGCGCCTTCGCGTGCTCCAATTCCTCCAGGACGACGCAGCCCGCGCCCTCGCCCATCACGAATCCGTCGCGATCGCGATCGTAAGGCCGCGAGGCCTGCTTCGGCCGGTCATTGAACCCGGTCGAGAGCGCCCGGCAGGCGCAAAAACCGGCAAGCGACAGGCGATTGACCGCCGATTCCGCGCCCCCCGCCACCATCACATTGGCGTCGCCGAGCGCAATGAGCCGCCCGGCGTCGCCGATCGCGTGCGCGCCGGTCGAGCAGGCGGTGACGACCGAATGGTTGGGCCCCTTCAGATTGTGGGCGATGGACACCTGACCGCTCACGAGATTGATGAGCCGGCCGGGAATGAAGAAGGGTGAGATGCGCCGCGGCCCCTTCTCATGCAGGGTCACCGAGGCGTCGTAGATTCCTCCCAGCCCCCCAATCCCCGAGCCGATAAGCACGCCGGTCTCGATCTCTTCCTCATACGTTTTTGGAGCCCACCCCGCGTCGCGAAGCGCCTGCGTCGCCGCGCTCATCCCGTAGACAATAAAGTCGTCGACGCGGCGCTGCTCCTTCGCGTCCATCCAGTCGTCGGGATTGAACGCGTCGGGAGCGGCGCCCCGCGGAACCTGGGCGGCGATCTGGCAGGGCAGGTCGGAAACGTCGAAATTCTCGACCCGGGCGGCGGCGGACTCGCCAGCCACGAGGCGGCGCCATGTCGCGTCGACGCCACAAGCCAGCGGCGTCACCATGCCAAGACCCGTGACGACGACCCGCCTCATCCGCTCCATCCCCGCCTCAATGCGGCTCTATCCGGTCGCGTCCGCGCGCGACTGTCGCGCGACTCATAACGCAACGAGGGCCGGACGGAACGCCGGCCCTCCGCGCTCGCAACGTATCATGACGACGAGCTTGGCGCTTCGCCGGATCCGCCATCGCTCACTTGTTGGCGGAGGCCTTCTCGAGAAACTTCACCGCATCGCCGACAGTGACGATGGTCTCTGCCTGATCATCCGGAATTTCGACTCCGAACTCCTCCTCGAAGGCCATCACCAATTCTACAGTGTCGAGCGAATCCGCGCCCAGATCATCGATGAAGTTGGCGCTGTCGACGACTTTGTCGGCTTCCACGCCGAGGTGCTCCACGACGATCTTTTTTACGCGCTCTGCGACATCGCTCATGTCTTCTTTTCCCTTTTGCGTCGGGCTTCCGGCCCGCCGTGTTGACAAATCCCCGATCGGCCCCCGCTCGAGGCGCCAACCGCTCTTCGGCCGTCCGCTCCGCTCCTCGCGAGGCGGCTCGAGTTTCGCACGGGTTCCGGAGACGCCGACGCTCGAAAATCTTCGCGGACGCTCATCCCGCGTCCGGCGACAAACCGGCTCGATAGCATATCTTTTTCATCAAGGCGAGAGGGCCGTCAGCGGCCAAAGAGCGCATCGTCGATCTCGCGCAACACGCTCAGATCATTGACATTCCGCCGTTCACATGAAGCGTCTGTCCGGTGACGTAGGAGGCTTCGCCGCTCGCCAGATAGACAGCCGCCGCGCCGATTTCGCCGCCCTCGCCCAACCGGCCCATCGGCACCGAGGCGAGGATCGCCTCGCGCTGCTTGTCGCTCAGCGCATCGGTCATCGGGCTCGCGATAAATCCGGGCGCTATGCAATTGACGGTGATCCCGCGCGAGGCGACCTCGCCTGCGAGCGCCTTCGACATGCCGATCATGCCGGCCTTGGCGGCCGCATAGTTCCCCTGACCCGGATTGCCTGTCACGCCGACGATCGACGTGATGTTGATGATCCGCCCGAAGCGGCGCTTCATCATGCCCCTGAGCACGGCGCGCGAAAGGCGGAAGGCCGCCGTGAGGTTGATCGCGAGAACCGAATCCCATTCAGCGTCCTTCATGCGCATGAACAGGTTGTCGCGCGTGACGCCTGCGTTGTTGACGAGAATGTCGAGCGATCCCATCGCCTGCTCGGCCGCCGGAACAAGCGCTTCGACCGAGGCCGGCTCCGAAAGATCGCACGGCGTCACATGCGCGCGCGCTTTGAGTTCCGCGGCCAGCGCCTCGAGCGCCTCCCGCCGTGTGCCCGAAAGCGCGACGGTCGCGCCCTGCGCGTGGAGCGCGCGGGCGATTGCGCCGCCCAATCCGCCCGAAGCGCCAGTGACGAGCGCGGTCTTGCCTGTCAGATCGAACACAGTCCCTGCCCTTCGATGCGCTCTAGTTGTCTTCGTCGAGCTTTTGAAGGCGGCGACGTCGGCCGGCGTCCCGACGCTGATTGCGCTCGCGCCGTCGGCGATTCGCTTGACCAGTCCGGCGAGCACCTTGCCCGCGCCGACTTCGATGAAGCGCGTTACGCCTTGCGCGCTCATATAGTCGACGCTCTCGCGCCAACGCACGGTCCCGGTGACCTGCGCGACGAGGCTCTTGCGGATCTCGTCCGGGTCGACGACGGCGAAAGCCGTCACGTTCGCGACGAGCGGCGGCTTGCGGCCGGGCGATCTTCGCGTCTTTGAGCGCCGCTTCCATGGCGAGGGCGGCGGGCTGCATCAGCGCGCAATGGAAGGGGGCGGACACGGGCAGCAGCAGCGCCCGCTTCGCGCCCGCAAGCTTCGCCAGCTCCATCGCCCGCTCGACGGCGTCTTTGGTGCCCGAGATCACCACCTGGCCGCCGCCGTTGTCGTTCGCAGCCTGGCAGATCGCGCCGGTCAGATAGAGGTCGCTCGCCGCCTGCGCGGCGATGCGGGTCGCGACGCCGAAATCGAGGCCGAGGAGCGCCGCCATCGCGCCCTCGCCGACGGGAACCGCTTTCTGCATCGCATCGCCGCGCAGGCGCAGGAGGCGCGCGGCGTCCTCGAGCGTCAGGGCGCCTGCGGCGCACAGCGCCGAATATTCGCCGAGCGAATGGCCGGCGACAAAGGCTGCGTCCTTGCCGACATGGAATCCGGCTTCCTTCTCGAGCGCGCGAAGGGCGGCGATGCTGACGGCCATCAGCGCAGGCTGCGCATTGGCCGTCAGCGTCAGTTCGGCCTCCGGGCCCTTCGAACATCAGCTGGGAAAGCTTCTGCGACAGCGCCGCGTCGACGCGTTCGAACACTTCCCGGGCGACGGGAAAGGCTTCAGCGAGCGCCTTGCCCATGCCGACGGCCTGCGATCCCTGACCCGGAAAC
>CAVZJZ010000052.1:0-32090 GCA_963775665.1 uncultured Alphaproteobacteria bacterium
ACCAATGCCGTTGTCATGAAGGTCCCCGCTCCGCCGGGCGCGGAGAGACACGGGTTCACGGGCGCTGTCAAGGGAACGTCACTTCATTCGAAGGACGGGGGGTCCGTCGGATGGGGCGCCGTGCGACGGCGGACGTCGCCGCGGCTGCGGCGTCTATCGCCAACCCCCGAGCCGCGCCGGCGGGCCGCACGCCGTGATCGAGTCCGACGGCGCGTCTATCACCACTGCGTGCTCGTCTCGGCGCATCGTTGCGTTTGGCTCAGAGCCCTTCAAACTGCGGATAAGTGGATACGCCAGCAAGACCCCTCTCCGCCTCCGGGCCGAAGGATGATAGGCAAGCACACCGGCCCGGTCCGATTCGCTTGACGGGCGCAGGGGAAAGGTTCCGATGGCTGCTGCGCCGGGAAAGGCGTGCGGCGCCTGCACAATGTGCTGTTCGGCGCTCGAGATCGCGGAGCTGAAGAAGCCCGCCGGGCCGCTATGCGGGAATTGCGGGCTTTCGGGAGGCTGCAGGATTTACACTGACCGGCCGCAGGTCTGTCGCGATTTCGAATGCGAGTGGCTGACGCGGCGAGACTTGGCCCGCCAGCTCAGGCCGGACCTGGTCGGAACGATCTTGATGGAAGACGCCGACAGCGACGAATACCGGGCGGTCTGCGCACCGGAGAAGCCCATGGCCTGGCGTCACCCCCTGGTGTTCGCCCGTCTCGTGGCGACTGCAAAGTCGGGACGAACGGTCGTCGCCAAAGCAGGCCTCCTGTCCTGGCGGATTTTCGCAAGCGGCAAATGGGGTCCGACCGTTTAGCAACGCGCTGGCCGCCCGCCCATCCTTGCGCCATATTGCACGGATTCTCGGCATGGTGGATAGGCGCCCGCGGCCTGTGGCGATTTCTCAGGCGACTTCGGGCCGCCCATGGCGCTGTCGGCGGTCCGATGCTATGAGCGCCCGGCGCGCCGGACGGAGGTCATTCGGGCCCGTCAAGGCGCGCCGGACCGGAGTTTCGCCGCAATGAAGAAGATCGAGGCGATCATCAAGCCATTCAAGCTTGACGAGGTGAAGGAAGCCCTGCAAGAGGCCGGCATTCAGGGAATCACCGTCATCGAGGCGAAGGGATTCGGCCGCCAGAAGGGGCATACCGAGCTCTATCGCGGGGCTGAATACGTCGTCGACTTCCTGCCGAAGGTGAAGATCGAGGTCGTCGTCGCCGACGATATCCTTCCGGCGGCGATCGAGGCGATTCGCAACGCGGCCCAGACCGGGCGCATCGGCGATGGCAAGATATTTGTATCGCACGTCGAGGAAGCCATCCGCATCCGAACCGGCGAGACCGGCGCGGATGCGGTCTAGGAGCGTTGACGAGATCATCAAAAGGCTACCCGTCGCCTCCGCGGCGGGCGGGAACAATCAACTTTCAATCTTGAGGAAAGGCAAACTATGAAGACCGCCAAGGAAGTCCTTAAGGCGATCAAGGACAACGACGTCAAATATGTTGACCTGCGTTTCACCGACCCACGCGGCAAATGGCAGCACGTGACCTTCGACCAGACGCTGGTCGACGAAGACGCGTTCGCCGATGGACTTATGTTCGACGGCTCCTCGATCGCTGGCTGGCGGGCGATCAACGAGTCCGACATGACCCTGATGCCCGATCCCACGTCGGCGTGCATGGACCCGTTTTTCGCCGCTTCGACCATGGTCATCAACTGCGACATTCTCGATCCGGCCAGCGGCCAGCCCTACAACCGCGATCCGCGCGGCGTCGCCAAGAAGGCCGAGGCCTATCTCAAGTCGACCGGGATCGGCGATACGGCTTTCTTTGGCCCCGAGGCCGAGTTCTTCGTGTTCGACGACGTACGCTTCGCCTCCGAGCCCTACAACACCGGCTTCCAACTCAACTCAGCTGAATTCCCGACCAACTCGGATACGCCCTACGAAGGGGGAAATCTCGGCCACCGGGTCCGCACAAAGGGCGGCTATTTCCCGGTCCCTCCGCAGGATTCAGCGCAGGACATGCGCGGCGAAATGCTCGCGGCGATGGCGCAGATGGGCGCTGTCGTCGAGAAGCACCACCACGAAGTCGCCTCGGCGCAGCATGAACTCGGGCTCAAGTTCGGCCCGCTGACAACGATGGCCGACAACATGCAGATCTACAAATACTGCATCCATATGGTCGCCCAGAGCTACGGCAAGACGGCGACCTTCATGCCCAAGCCCATCTACGGCGACAACGGCTCGGGCATGCACGTCCACCAGTCGATCTGGAAGGCCGGAAAGCCGGTGATGGCCGGCAACAAATATGCCGACCTCAGCCAGGAATGCCTCTATTATATTGGCGGCATCATCAAGCACGCCAAGGCGCTCAATGGCTTCACCAATCCGACGACGAACAGCTACAAGCGCCTCGTCCCGGGCTTCGAGGCCCCTGTGCTTCTCGCCTATTCGGCGCGCAACCGGTCGGCGTCCTGCCGCATTCCGTGGACGTCCAATCCGAAGGCCAAGCGGGTCGAGGTTCGCTTCCCCGACCCGGGAGCCAATCCGTATCTCGCCTTCGCGGCGATGCTGATGGCCGGCCTCGACGGCATCAAGAACAAGATCGATCCGGGTCCGGCGATGGACAAGGATCTCTACGACCTGCCGCCGAAGGAGCTCAAGAAGATCCCGACCGTGTGCGGGTCTCTGCGCGAGGCGCTGTCCAATCTCGACAAGGACCGGGCGTTCCTCAAGGCGGGCGACGTGTTCAACGACGACTTCATCGACAGCTATATCGAGCTCAAGATGGGCGACGTCTATCGCTTCGAGATGACGCCGCACCCGGTCGAGTTCGACATGTACTATTCCTACTGAGGCCCTCGCCTCGACGGGACGAAGGGCGGTCGCAGGGCCGCCCCTTTTCGTTTGGACGCTACTATTCTTTTGGGGCGCGACGCTTCGCCTCTTTGTCGGGCGCCCGCTCCGGCCTTATCTTGGGGAGCGATAATTCTGCGCGCCGCCTGCCGGCGGCGCCCAACCGGAGCTGCTCGCCCATGACGAACCCTTTCCGCCGCCGGCCCTCCGTCGGCGTCGCGGCTGTCGGTAGGCGACTTACGGCGTTGGCTTGCGCTTTGACCTGGGCGCTCTCGAATGCGGCGGCGGCGCCCCCCGACCCGGCTCACGGCGAGCAACTGGCGAAGCGCTGGTGCGCCTCCTGCCACATCGTCTCGCCCGAGCAGGCGCGCGGCGCGGACAATGTGCCGGCCTTCGCCACGATCGCCAAGATCCCAGGCTTCAGTGCGGACAAAATCGCGAAGTTCCTGATGGACCCGCATCCCAAGATGCCTGACATGCAACTCGGCCGCGACGAAGCCAAGGACCTCGGCGCCTATATCGCGGGCCTCGCGCAGTAGCGCGTAGCCACCGCCGCACGCTAATTACGGCCACAGCGCGCCGCGAGCCAAGGATCGCGGCCGCGATCCCTCCAAACTCATTGCCCTACGCATAGGGCGTCCCGTCCTTGTGGGCAAAGCGCCACTGGCCCTCGACCAGCGTCACCGAAAGATCATCGTCGGGATAGCTCGCGCCGTCGCCCGGGGTCCGGTCGCCGATCTCGAGGTAAACGACATCCCCGTCCGTCTCGTTGACAAGATGGTGCGCGTCGCCGTTCCCGCCCTTGAATCCCGCGCACATGCCGGATTCGAGCGCCGTGCGGCCGGCGTCGGTGACGAGGGTCGGCCGTCCTTCGAGGATGTAGACGAACTCGTCCTGCTTGGTGTGCGCATGGCGCAGCGCCGAGATCGCGCCGGGCGCGAGGCGGGTGAGATTGACGCCGAAATTCGTGAGCCCGAAGAGGTCGCCCAGCGGGCGCTTGACGCGGCCAGCCACGCGGACCGCGATGGCGGGAGGATAGTTCGAGGGCTTGACCCTTGGCGCGGCGTCAGCGGCAACGAGGGCGGTGGGACGGTTGGAAACGGAATCGGACATCGGGCATGCCTCCTTTCTGCAGGCAGGGTCAATGAACGCCAGGCCTGGTCGCGCGGCAAGCCCTCTGGCGGCCGGCGCGTCGCGTTCCTAGATGGGCCGCGGCGGCGAGGTGCGTCATGAACGGGTTTCTCATTCGCGCGGCGGTGGTTGCGATCGGGCTCTGGCTGGCGTCCGAGATCGTTGCTGGCGTCCATATCCTCTCGCTGGAAAGCCTGATCGCCGCGGCCCTCTTGCTCGGCATCGTCAACGCCTTCGTGCGGCCGATCCTGGTGATCCTCACCCTTCCGATCACCCTGTTGACGCTCGGGCTTTTCCTGCTTGTCATCAACGGGCTGATGATCGAACTCGTCTCCTATTTCCTCAAGGACTTCGTCGTCGACGGACTCTGGCCCGCGATTCTCTCCTCGATCGTCGTCAGTCTTACGAGTTGGGCCATGTCCGGCTGGGTCGGCCCGCCAGTTAGGCGGATCGACGTGGTGACCGCCCGCCGTGACGGCCGCTGGTACTAGCGGATCCCGCACCCGCGCCGTAGAAACGGACCCGGCGTCGGCGGTGTTCGTTCCTGATCGAGGGTCCCCTGCTCTTCACAACCCGGAATATCCGGGTCACGGCGCCGCGTCCTTATCGAACGGAAAGAATGGGAGTCGCCGGGCTGGACTTCGAATTCAACGCTTGGCCCCGATTCACCGCCCGCCCATAGTGCGGATTGATTCGGTGTCGATTAAGTCAGTAGCGCAAAACTCTGATCCGTGTTTCAATGCTGGGCGTAGTGGCGGCGGGCCAACATACTTTCGGTTAACCGGAGATGGCTTCGGGGCGTCCGACAGACTGTGCCATTTGCTATAGACTTGCGGAATTATCCAAACCGGACGGATCATGATGGCAGCTAAAGACACCCTTTCAGCCCGCGCAGCGGCCGCTATCAGCGGCGGGCAAGGTAACAGATCCAGAATCAGATCTTTGCCGAAGCCCCAAGAAGGGCTTCGTCTTATGCACGCTTTCGTCGCTATTGAGAGTGCTGACCTAAGGGACGTCGTAGTCAAATTTGTGGAGGATCTCTCAAGAACTCAAAGAGACAGCTCTTAGCTCGGCGCTAATATTTATCCGTTTGTTCACGTTGCCGTCCGAAGAGCGAGGCGCTGCTGTGCGCGCCGCGTCTGGTTGCCGCACAGGGCGAACTTCGTTCTTCACCTTGGCAAGCGCCAAATCAATCAAGAACAGAGACCAACCTTATCGGCTCGGTCCGCGAGGTTAGCAGCTTTGCTCTAATTCGCCGTCATTAACGCTGACAGCATCGGGGCACTTGCGCCTCTTGATGCCGCGGCCCAATCGAGATCTCGAGCGCCAGCGCCACGGACCGGCGACACGTCGATGCTCGATACGAAAGAGTTGACGCTGCGGTGGACTTGATCCGCGCTTGCATTCGGTGCGTATAGCTTCTACGCGGCGTGTTCCGTTGCCGACTTAGGTGATTCAAAATGTAATTCTCGTGCGTCGGTCGCAAAGGAGAAAGCTTTTTCGACCGGCGCCGCAGGCGCGAGGAGCGGCAGTTGTGACGCGCCCAGAGGCTCTGCTCCCCGAATCCGGAGAGGACTTCGCCCTGCGCCTTTCACCGCGTCTTGCACGCGGCCTTACGAGAGGCGATATCAATTTCCTAAAGGAGTTATCAACGATTCAGAAAGACGCGGCTGCTTCCAACTGATTTGACGCGATCAGCCAGAACTGTAGCGCTTCGAAAACTGTATCGGGGGATTGGACCCATCTCTTTTGCCACTGTTGGTCGGAATTTTGCTTTGCACTTCCAAAATGGCCATGTCGAGCAAATAAACAAGGATGCTTTCATTGGCGCGCTCCGCCATGTCGCGAACCGTACCCAATTCAACTTCAATTGACCTTAGGATCTCTGACCTTGACATCAATTCCCCAAAATCGTCCATCAATTTGCCATAAGCTTGACGCAGGGCTTCCGGAGATGAGGGTAAACAAGCGACGCATTGGCGCCAAGACCCAGATCTGGCGAGATCATAACGTGAACGAAACAGGACATTTCAGGGAGCAGATCTGAGGTTCGTCGGGCTTGCGAGTTCCGCGCCGGGCGAACTTCGTTGGTATGATTCGCCCGGATGCCGGCGTCAACGTCATGTCGTGTTGCGATAGCCTCATCGATAGCCTAAGGTGATGCAATGGAAAGTTCGCAGAACTCGGTTCCGCCACCGTTCGCCGCTTTCGATTTTCCCGTTCCAAGCCCTGGCTGGGATGGACGAGCAAGCATTGGCTCTGCGGCTACCAGATTAACTGATAAAATTCTCGGTAATAATTCCGACGACTTGCCCGTCATTCTGAAGGCAATTGCTTCAGAGGCCGGCCTTTCACACATTTCGTACGTGCGCTTCGCTTCCAACAGGAGTTGGGACGTCAGCTTGCTTACGGCTATCGTCACGTATTCTAAAATTTGGCAGGCTCGATACTTTATAAAACGATATGGGCTGACGGACCCGGTCATCCGGCGCGGCAGCGCGGCGATCCTGCCGTTCGATTGGGACACCCTCGATCGGGAGGATCCGGTGGCTCAAAGTTTCTTTGCCGACGCTGTGCGTCACGGCGTGGGGCGCAACGGACTGTCAATTCCGGTGCGAAATCGAAAGAACAGCCACTCTCTGGTATCCTTTAGCTGCGATATTCCAAGGAACGAATGGGAGATATTCAAAAAGCTGAATATGACTTACCTCCAGCAGTTGTCCGCCTTGATCAATTCCGCAGCGAGCATCGGCGCAAAACAGCCTCCAAGCTCTGTTCAGTTGTCGCAGCGAGAGGAGCAATGTCTAGTCTGGGCGGCGCGGGGAAAAACCTACCAGGAAACTGCAGATATATTGGGTTTAAGCTTGGGGAGCGTGAAGACGCATTTGGATACCGCGCGCCATAAGCTGCATTGCATAAATTTGACCCACGCCGTAGGCGTTGCAGTGGCGACCGGCGTGATCCCGGCGGCGGCATTGAGAGATAGTCCTTAAATTAAAATAGTATCGCCTCGACAGTCGTGCGGGCGTTTTCCATGGTCACGCGTGTGCTTTGTTTAACGCCCGGTGATCCGGTTCGTCGCTCGGACGTGGCTTCCGGCAGAACAGATCGGCAAAGGAAATGCACGCCTCTTGCGTCTCCCGAGTCGCAAGAGGCGCGAATGGTCTAGGCCGCAACTAGCTCTCTGGTTTCGGGGACCATCACCGGGCCTTCGATGCCGACTGCCCGGCGGATCGCCCTGAGCGGGCTATTGCCGGTATCGAAGACTCCGACATAGCTCATCGTATCTCCAATTCGCTGGGGTCTTCCGATCAGTTGCGGATTGCAACCCGCCGCTTTCACCACACGGTAAATGCGAGCGTCGAACACCGCGACGATCTGGGTCAGTCCCGCCATGAGGCCGGCTTCGACGATACCGACAATCAGCTCTCCGAGCACGAGGTTGAACCCACTCCTGGTTCTTTCGGGCTGGTCCTCCCCAGGAACAACGCAAATCCGGGATATCTCCCAGATTGTCGGGCTCTCGACATATTCGCCTTCCCCCAACAAAAACGGGAACACGTCCCGCAGCATGTTCGGACCGGTCGTCGGTAGAAGTCTCACCGATCCCCTGTACTTTTTGGTCAAGGGATCGACCGAAACGAGATACAGCGGGTTCTCGTCATCAAACATGTCGCGTTCGCGTCCATTCCTAACCGAGACGTCCCACCCGAGTCGATCCTTAAAGATTTGCGCCCTGTTACGGAACATTGCGTCCATTTCATAGGGAAAGTCGGACGAATACGAACCTTCGATTACCTTTAGCATGTCAGCATTTCCTTTCCTGGGGAAGCGTCAATTGTCGTCGCGCGTTGAGTCCGCCCGCGTGACGTTGAAGTTCTTGAGCCCCCGGAGTGGAAAGTCAAAGCGCCGATCGCCGCGGCGCCCGCTGTCAACATCATCATCGCATGCCTTTCGGCTGCTCCTCTGCCCGGCCGCGATCGGCTGGCTGACGATCGAACTCGTCTCCGATTTTCTGCAGGGCTGGGTCGTGAACGGCCGGCGGCGCAGCAGCGTCGCGTCGCAATCGAAGCAACGCGGGGCCCACCCGGCGGTGTTCGCCGAGCTCGTCACGAATCTACACCCCACGATTGCAGCCGTCACAATCTGGCGAGTTGACGAGTCCGAAGGCCTAGCCGACGGTTTCATGCCATCGGGTGCGTAGGCGCACCCTGAGCCCTGCGGGCGACATCGTGAAGCCGTACAGTTCCGACACATCGGCGGAGGCGCCGACGCGCTCGACGTCGAAGTTCTTGTAGAGCATCGACAGGAGGGTCTTCATCTCGAGAAGCGCCAGCGAGCGGCCGGGGCACATCCGCGGGCCCGAACCGAAAGGCATATAGGCAGAGACGTTGTGCGGCCGGATTGAATCGTCGAGCCACCGCTCCGGCCGGAAAGCGAGCGGATCGAAGAAATTGGCCCGATCGAGAGCCGCCGGGCGCAATAGCGCGAGGACCGCAGTCTCTTTCGGAACGATATAGTCGCCGAGGGACGTGTCGACATTCGCATCGGCGAAGCTGATCGGCCCGACCGGGCGCAACCGCATCGTTTCGCTGGCGACCGCGCCGGCGCAGACGAGCCGGCCCGCAACGTCATGGCTGCCCGCCACAATCGTCGCGCCGACGATTTCGTCGGCCTCGCGCCGGATTTCCGCCGCCCATTGCGGGCTGTCGCAAAGCTGGTGGATCGCCCAGGCCAGCGTAAACGCTGTCGTATCCTCGCCGGCGACGAGCAGGGTCAAGAGGTTCGACATGATTACGTCGTCGGAGAAGGGGCTGCCATTCTCGTCGCGGGTCATCACCATCGCCTCGACGAAGTTGGACGACTTCTGCGCCTGCTCCGGCTCGGTCTTCAGGCGGGCGCGGGCCTCGGCCACCAATCCGCCGAGCCAGGCCCGCACATTGAGGAGGGCGCGCTTGAGCCGCCTGTCCGATGGCGTCTGGAGGTAGCGCCAGGTCGGAATGAACGCGAAAAACCGACGGCTGATTCCCGGGAGGATCACTTCGAGTTCGCTCTGGATGACGTCGTCCCCCTGCTCGACGGTGTTGGCGTCATGGCCAAAGACGAGCAGCATGGTGACGTCGACGGTGAAGCGCTCGAGCTCTTCGGCCACGTCGAGCGTTTCGCCGGCGCTCGCCGACCTCTCCCACCGCGTCTTCAGCCGCCTGGCGACGGTTTGGATGTTCGGGAAAAGCCGATGGAGATTGCGCTGAGCAAGCGCCGCGACGGAAAGCTTGCGCTGGCGGCGCCAGACCTCGCCCTCGGCGTTGAACACGCCCTTGATCCCGAGTTCGCTGAAGATGCGGTCCATATTCGCAGGGCGGCGAAACGTTTCGGGACGCGCGCGCAGGAGGTGGTCGATCGACGCCGGGTCGGTCGTCGCAACAATTCGTCTCGGGCCCATCCGGAACTGGTAGATCGAGCCGTATCGAGCCGCCCATTCCTCGAGAATGAGGTGAGCTTTGGTCGGGTCGAGCTGAAGAAGGTTGCCGATCAGCGGCAATGGCTTCGGGCCTGGCAAGTCATCCAACGAGCGCGTCGCAGCGGTCCGGGCGGCAGACGGCTTGAGGCCGGAGACGTCGACAAACAACGCGCCATTCCGCTCGGCGACGGGACAGCGAGCCAGACATTCCGGCCCTCCCTCGCGCTGTCCCGAGTTGAGCGCGAATCGCCAGCGATGGTTTCGGCAGACAAGTGAGTCGCTGTCGAGTTCACCCTCGCCGAGCAGCGCGCCCTGATGCGGGCAGCGGCCTCCGAAGGCGCGCCATCCGCCGCCGGTTCGCGCCAGGACGACGTCCACGCCGTTCGCGGACAGCGCGAAAGGACCTGCACTTTTGAGTTCGCTGAGATTCGCGACACGAACCAACGTTTCAGACTGCATGACCAATCCTTAACCGGATGAGGGCTTGAACGCTGCAGCGTCGTTGTCGCGCACCCTCGGAGCTTCCGCGTGGGACGATTTCTCCAAGGCCTCGGCTTTGACGAGCGTTATTGCGAAGCGGACTCTGACCACATCCTCCATATACACCCCGCCGCCCCCTTACGAGCGCTCGCCCGGCGGCGGCGCCTGCGCCCATGGGCGGCAAACACATCGGCGGCCAGGCTGCTGCTCTGCATCGCCTTCGTGCGATGGACGCGCATCTTCACCCGCGGTAGCGCAACACCTCGACAAGCAAGGCGAAGGCGGGCGCGGGCTGGCGGCGGCTGGGATAGTAGAGATGGTAGCCCGGGAAGGGCGCGCACCAATCCTCCAGCGCCCGGATGAGCGTCCCGTCGGCGAGATGCCGTCGCGCCTGGTCCTCGGGCAGGTACGCGAGGCCGAGCCCGGCGAGCGCAGCGTTCAATCTGAGGCCGATAGAGTTGAACACGAGTTGCCCTTCGACGTGAACCTTGAGCTCCCGTTTGCCTTTCTCGAACTCCCAGGCGTAAAGGCCGCCGTAGGTCGGCAAGCGCAAATTGATGCAATTGTGGCTCGCTAGGTCTTGCGGCGTCCGCGGCCGCGGCCATCTGGCGAAATACGATGGCGCGCCGACCACCGCCATACGCAAGTCGGGTCCAATGCGCACGGCGATCATGTCCTTCGCGACCAGTTCGCCGAGGCGGACGCCGGCGTCGTACCGCCCGGCGACGATGTCGGTCAGAGCGTTGTCGACGACGATCTCGACCTTGATGTCCGGATAGCCCGGCAGGAACTTTTCCAGGACGGGCCAGAGGACCGACTTGGCCGAGTGTTCGTCGGCGTTGATGCGGATCGTGCCGGCCGGCTTGTCGCGCAACGCGCTGAGCGCGGCCAGCTCCGCGTCGATCTCGTCGAGCCGCGGCCCGACGGTCTCAAGCAGACGCTCGCCCGCCTCGGTCGGCGCGACGCTGCGCGTCGTGCGCGCCAAGAGCCGAAGGCCGAGCCGGGCCTCGAGGCCGCGGATCGTCTGGCTCAGCGCCGACTGCGACACGCCAAGCCTGGCCGCGGCGCGGGTGAAATTACGCTCGCGCGCGACGGCGAGGAATGCGACCAGATCGTCGAGGCTCTTCGCCGTCATTCATAAGCCCTACTTCTAGGTTCATGCGCATCTTCCCGTCTAATTGTTTGCCGGCAGACGCGCTAGACTTTTCTCGGTCAATGTCGCGGCGCCTGAACGGAGGAGATCAATGGAGATCAAACGAAGCGGTTCGCAGCCGTCCGGCAAAGGGCCGGCGGACTGGTTCACTGGCACGGTGCGGATCGATCCGTTGTTCCCGGCGACCGCGCCGGCGCGCGCGGCGGGCAACGCGGTCACCTTCGAGCCGGGCGCCCGCACCGCGTGGCATACGCATCCTCTGGGGCAGATCCTGATCGTCACCGCGGGCTCAGGCCGCGTCCAGCGCGAGGGCGGCCCGGTCGAGGAGATCCGACCTGGCGACGTCGTCTGGTTCGAGCCCGGCGAGAAGCACTGGCACGGCGCCTCGCCGACCGACCGCCATGACCCACATCGCCATTCAGGAGACGCTGGACGGCAAGGCCGTCGACTGGATGGAGAAGGTCACCGACGAACAGTACGGGAGGTGAGGCGTCCTAGCCCCACGTGATCGTGAAGCTCGCTTCGGTCAGGTCCGAGCAGCAGAAGGCAAGCCTGACGGAAGACATCGTAAAGGCCGTGATGGCCCACGCGAACGTTCCCGACCTGTCGGTCTCCGTGAGCATCGAAGACGTCGAGCCGAAAGACTGGGTCGACAAGGTCTACACGCCCGACATCGTCGGCAAGTGGGATCGTCTCGCGAAGAAGCCCGGATACGACCCTTTCGAACAGGACGGGCGATAAACCTCTGCAGTTTTGGGCGGCGTTCGCCACGCGGAGGCGCCGCAATTGCGCGTTGAAGGAAAAGGCCATGGAGAAGCGTAGACTTGGAAAGAGCGCCCTTGAAGTCTCGGCGCTCGGCCTCGGATGCATGGGGATGAGCCAAAGCTATCCCCCGCTGCCGGACCGGAACGCAATGATCGCCTTCATTCGGACGGCGGTCGAACGGGGCGTCACGTTTTTCGACACCGCTGAGGTCTACGGACCCTTCGCCAATGAAGAGCTGGTCGGTGAAGCGCTCGCTCCTCTTCGCGACCAGGTCGTGATCGCCACCAAGTTCGGGTTCAAGTTCGGCCCCAACAGGGAGCCAATGGGCGTGGACAGCCGGCCGGAGCACATCCGGCAGGCGGTTGAGGGATCGCTGAGGCGACTGAGGACCAGCTTCATCGACCTCTACTATCAGCACCGGGTCGACCCCGCCGTGCCGATCGAGGACGTCGCCGGAGCGGTGAAGGATCTGATCCGCGAGGGCAAGGTCAAACACTTCGGCCTTTCGGAAGCAGGCGTGCAGACGATCCGCCGCGCGCACGCAGTCCAGCCCGTGACGGCGCTCCAGAACGAATACTCGTTGTGGTGGAGGCGTCCCGAAGCGGAGGTGCTGCCAGCGCTCGAGGAGCTCGGGATCGGCCTTGTGCCCTACAGCCCGCTCGGCAAGGGCTTCCTTACCGGCAAGATCAGCGAAGACAGAACCTTCGCCAGTTCGGACATCCGCAACACCATCCCTCGCTTTACGCCGGACGCGCGTAAGGCCAATCAGGCTTTGGTCGATCTCCTTGCCGACATCGCGGGACGGAAAAAGGCGACGCCGGCCCAGATCGCGCTCGCGTGGCTGCTGGCCCAAAAACCCTGGATCGCGCCGATCCCCGGCACGACGAAGCTCGATCGCCTCGAAGAGAACATTGGAGCCGCGTCGGTCGAGCTTACGTCCGATGATCTCAAGGAGATCGAAAACGCGGCCTCAAAGATCACGATCGAGGGGGCTCGCTATCCCGAGCACCTGGAGCGGATGACCGGTCTTTGAACTGCTGTCATCCCGGAATCGGATTTGAGGAGATGCATGGGTGCGAGGCGCTGTTCTCTCCGGTCCGGGCGGACGCTCCTGAAAGGACATTGCCATGAGTAACGTCATTGTCGTCATCGGCGCCGGATCGATCGGCCAGGCAATCGCGCGGAGGGTGAGCGCAGGCAAGCGTGTTCTGCTGGCCGATCTGCGCCAGGAGAACGCCGACGCCGCAGCCGACGTGCTGAGCAACGCCGGTTTCGAAGTCAGCGTCCGTGACCGTCGACGTCTCTTCGCGCGACTCTGTTCACGCGCTTGTGGAAACCGCCACCGCGATCGGCGATGTCACGGGCGTAATCCACGCCGCTGGGGTTTCGCCGTCGCAGGCCTCGCCGACGACGATCCTCAAGGTCGATCTCTACGGGACGGCGCTGGTGCTGGAAGAGTTCGGCAATGTCATCGCGAGCGGCGGGTCCGCCGTCGTCATCGCATCGCAGTCCGGCCACCGCCTGGGCGCGCTGACCGCCGAGCAGAACACGGCGCTGGCGCAGACTCCCGCGGACGACCTGCTGGCGCTTCCGATGCTCCAGCCGGATCAGGTCAAGGATTCGCTCCATGCCTACCAGCTCTCCAAGCGAGGCAATGCGCTGCGCGTGATGGCCGAGGCCGTGCGCTGGGGCAAGCGCGGCGCGCGGGTCAACACGATCAGCCCCGGCATCGTCATCACGCCGCTCGCCAAGGACGAACTGACCGGCCCGCGCGGCGAAGGCTATCGGCGCATGATCGAACTTTGCCCGTCGGACGCGCCGCCACGCCGGACGAGGTCGGCGCCGTCGGGGCGCTTCTCATGGGACCGGACGGCGGCCTTCATCACCGGCAGCGACTTCCTCATGGATGGCGGCGTCACCGCCTCCTACTGGTTCGGCGAACTCGCCCCGAAATAGTCGACGGTTTCGCAAACGCCCTGCAGAGGGCCGCTCCACTCGAAGGAAGCCGGCCCGACCAAGAAGGAGAGCGCATCATGTTGGGAACTATTCTCTATGGACCACGTGACGTGCGTTGCGAGGAGGTCCCCGAGCCGAAGATCCTCCATCCGACCGACGCCATCATCCGGCTGTCGGCGAGCTGCATCTGCGGATCCGATCTGTGGCCCTATCGCGGCCTGAACGACGTCGCGTCGCCGATGGCGATGGGGCATGAATATTGCGGCGTCGTCGAGGAGGTGGGCAGCGCGGTCACGACCGTCAGGCCGGGCCAGTTCGTCGTCGGCTCGTTCTGCATCTCGGACAACACCTGTCCGCATTGCCGCCGCGGTTTTCAGTCGTCGTGCCAGCAGCGCGAGTTCATGACCGGGGCGCAGGCGCCGCTGGCGCGCGTCCCGCTTGCCGACGGCACCCTGGTCGCGACGCCGGAGCTGCCTCCGGACGACCTCATCCCGAGCCTGCTTGCGACTTCGGACGTGCTCGGCACCGGCTGGTATGCGGCCGATGCGGCGCGCGTGCAGCCGGGCTCGACGGTCGCGGTCGTTGGCGACGGCGCGGTTGGACTCATGGGCGTGCTCGCCGCGAAACAGATGGGCGCCGGGCGGATCATCGCGATGAGCCGCCACAAGACGCGCCAGGACCTCGCTCTCGAATTCGGCGCGACCGACATCGTCTCCGAGCGCGGCGATGCTGGCGTCGATCGGATCAAGGCGTTGACCGACGGAATCGGCGCGGACTCGGTTCTGGAGTGCGTGGGCACGAAAGAGTCGATGACGCAGGCCATCCGGAGTGCGCGTCCCGGCGCCATGATCGGCTATGTCGGCGTGCCGCACGGCGTCGAACTCGACGGACAATGGCTGTTCTTCTCGCAGACCGGCATGTTGGGCGGCCCCGCCCCGGTTCGCCGGTTCCTGCCGCATCTGATCGACCTGGTGCTCGAGCGCAAGATCGAAGCCCGGCAAGGTCTTCGACCTGACGCTGCCGCTCGCCGACGTCGCGCGAGGGCTACCGCGCGATGGACGAGCGGCGCGCGATCAAGACGCTGCTGCGTCTTTGACCAAGGAGCGATGACCCATGGCCAAATGGTCGAAAGACGAACCCGGCAGGATCGCCAAGGCCACAGTTATTATCATGCCGCGCGACGTCAGCGCCTGATAGCGGACGCCGGAGCGCTCACGCAAGGCTCGCCGCGGCGACCTCGCCGTCGGTGATGTAGTGATTGACCCGCCCCGTGTGCAGCCGGTCGCCCTCCTGGTGCCAGGTCACGTTGTCGATCGCGCGGCTCTGCTTCAGTTCTCCGATGATGAAGTCGCGCTCGGCGTTCGCATCGTTGTCGGTTGCGTGGGTGACCTGGAAGGTGAGTTTCGTCAGCGAAAAGCCCTGTGTCCCGCGTGCCGGCGCCGACCCAGAGCGCCGGCTCGTCGAGCGGCGGCCGGTCCTCGTTGCGCCAGAAGGCCGCCGTTCCCAGCGTCTCTTCGCCGCGCTCCAGCGGCGCCGCCCAGAACCGGACGTGATGGCGCTTGCGCGGGCTGCCGTCGATCGCCTTCTGAAAGCCGATGTCCTGTCCCCGCCCGAAGAGATAGAGCGTGCTGAACGGCGCGCTCGGATAGGGCCGGTTGAAGACGAAGGCCACGACCATCCCCCAGGAGCTCTTGAGGCCGAGCGGGTCCGCCTCCGTCCAGCCGGCGGCGGCAAAGGCGGCGCGCAGCTTGGCGAACTCTCCGATCAGCACGAGATTGACCGGATCGCCCGGGAAACCGTCGCCGGTCAGGGTGAAGCTCGGCACGCTCTTGCGCTGCAGGATCTTGAGGCCCATCCGAACGATCCGCGGCAGGATGACATAGGCGGCGAGCGCGTAGGTCACGCTCAGCGCGAGAATCCAGGGCAGCCTGTGGTCGCTGATCCTGAAGAGAGCGACGATGATCCAGACGGCGGCGATCCCCAGCACCACCACCAGCAGCCGTCGGATCAGACGAATGAGATGTCTCAAGCTTTCCGTCCTCCTCGCCGGCGGCGTCCGCTCGGCTTCGAGCCCGCATTAGCCAAAATCGGAACGGCGCGAAAGCTGCCGGCCAGGCGCCTTGACCGGCGAGAGCGCCCGAAGCCATAAGCGCGCGCAAGTTCTGAGCGCTCAGCTCCAGTGAAGGACCGTCTCTTGCGTTTGCGCCGGCTGGATCGGACCTTCGTCGTCGTGATCGCTGTCGCGCTGGCCGGCGCATTTGCGGGGCTGGCGCCGACCGGCGCGACGCACCCTCCCGGCGCACGCACCGCGGAATCGGCCCCTGCGCTCCACCGCGCCGCCCCCGACCTACGTCGGCAGCGCCGTCTGCGCCGGTTGCCACGAGAGCGAGGCGAAGCTCTGGAACGGCTCGCACCACCAGCTCGCGATGGATCACGCAACGGACAAGTCGGTGCTGGGCGACTTCGCGAATGCGACTTTCGAGCACTACGGCGTCAAGTCGCGCTTCTTTCGCCGCGACGGCAAGTTCTTCGTCGAGACCGACGGGCCGGACGGCAAGCTCGCCGAGTTCGAGGTCAAATACACGTTCGGCGTCTCGCCGCTGCAGCAATATCTGATCGAATTTCCCGACGGGCGCCTGCAGGCGCTCTCGATCGCCTGGGATAGCCGCCCCAGGGACAAGGGCGGGCAGCGCTGGATCCACCTCTATCCCAACGAAGAGGTCGGCCACGACGACATCCTGCACTGGACGAAGCTCAACCAGAACTGGAACTTCATGTGCGCCGAGTGCCACTCGACCGGGGTGAGCAAGAATTACGACGCGGCGAAGGACACGTTCGCCACCACATGGGCGGAGATCAGCGTCGGCTGCGAGACCTGTCACGGGCAAGGCTCGGCCCATGTCGCCTGGGCAGAAGCGCATCCCGGCTGGCGGCCGGACGGCAAGGACAACTCCAAGGGCCTGATCGTCCGCTTCGACGAACGCGCCAACGCCGCCTGGACGATCGACCCGGCGACCGGAAACGCCGCGCGCGGCCCCGCGCCCGCGACCCTGCGCAAGGAGGTCGAGACCTGCGGCTTCTGCCACGCGCGCCGCGGCACGATCGCGGAGAACTGGGTTCCCGGACAGTGGCTGTCGGACACCCATGTCGTCCCGCCGCTCAGCCACGGCCTCTATTTCGCCGACGGGGAGATGGAGGACGAGGTCTACAACTACGGCTCCTTCAAGCAGAGCAGGATGTTCGCCAGGGGCGTCACCTGCAGCGACTGCCACGATCCGCACAGCGCCAAACTCAAGGCGCCCGGCGACGGCGTCTGCCTGCAATGCCACGCCTCGGACAAATACGCCGTCGCCGCCCACAGCCGCCACGGGGGCGTCGACCCGCCTGTCGGCTGCGCGGCGTGCCACATGCCGACGCGCACCTATATGGTCGTCGACCCGCGCCACGATCACTCCTTGCGCATTCCACGGCCTGACCTCTCGGTCAGGCTCGGAACGCCGAACGCCTGCAACGCCTGCCACGCAGACAAAACCCCTCAGTGGGCGGCGGACGCGATCGAGAGCTGGCATGGACCGACACGCAAAGGGTTCCAGCGCTACGCCGAAGCCTTCCACGACGCCTGGAGTGAACGCGGCGACGCAGGCGTTCTGCTCGCCGCGGTCGCCTCGGACGCTCAGGCGCCGGGCTTCGCCCGCGCCGGCGCGCTCGCCGAGCTTGCGCCCTCTCTGTCCGCATCCAATGTCGGGCTCGCCACGTCTGGCCTCGCCGATCCCGATCCCATGGTCAGGATCGGCGCGCTCGACATGCTGGGCAGCGCTCAGCCGGACCAGATCTGGCGGCTGGCCGCGCCGCTGCTCAGCGATCCGGTGCGCGGCGTTCGCATCCGGGCCGCAGATCTGCTGGCCGCGGTTCCGCCCGCGAGCCAGCCCGCCGCCGACCGGCCGGCTTTCGAGCGCGCGGCCCGGGAGTTCGTCGCCGCGCAGCAGCTCAACGCCGACCGGCCGGAGGCGCGGCTCACGCTCGGAAGCTTTTACGCCCGCACCAACCGGACCGCGGACGCCGAGGCCGAGTACAAGGCGGCGCTCAAAATCGCGCCCGAGTTTGCGCCCGCGTCGGTCAATCTCGCCGACCTCTATCGGCAGACGGGACGCGACGCGGACGGCGAGGCGGTGTTGAGGGCGGCCCTCGCGGCGTCGCCCAAGGACGCGGGTCTGCACCATGCGCTGGGGCTCGCCCTTATCCGGGAGAAGAGACACGAGGACGCGCTCGGCGAATTGCGCGAGGCCGCGAGGCTTCAACCCGAGAACGCGCGGAGCGTCTATGTCTACGCCATCGCGCTCAATTCAGCCGGGCGCAGCGCCGAGGCGCGGCAGGTTCTCGTCGGCGCCCTCCGAGCGCATCCGGAGAACCGCGAGATCCTGACCGCAATCGTCCAGATGAGCCAGCAGGCTGGGGACTTGCCCTCGGCGCTCACCTATGCCGAGCGGCTCATGGCGCTCACGCCGGACGATCAGGATCTCAGGCGCTATGTCGAAGAGCTCCGGCGCGCAGCCGGCCGTTAGGCCGGTGCGCTCGGCGTGATCCAAAATGACACAACCCGAGTGGGCCCCCGGCGCTGGCCGGTTTGGTGACAGGAGAATCTGCCCTCGAACCGCATCGCGATGACGGCGGCTCAGCCCGCGGCGAATTGCAGCGCTCGCCCCCTTTTTGCGCTCGATCAACCCGGCGGCCGCCGTTCGCGTCAGATTGGGTTTGCTTGCGTCGGCCCCGCGGGCGCTTCGCCGGGCGATACGCTATATCGTCGTCGAAATCAGTGAACGGCCTGATTCGGGGCCGGAGGAACGTCGGAAGAGAGGTTCGATGGCCGCGCTTAATACCGCAAACCTGCGCAAGGTCACGCTGCACGCCGCGCGGTCGAAAGAGTTCCCGGACGGGTCGATCCGGCACGGCTACGACTTCATCGCCCCGCTGACCGACGAGGGCCGCATCGACATCGACGCCTGGAAGGCGCATCGCGGCGAATGTTTCGCCCACAGGTTCTGGGCCAACGAGCCATCGATGCAGGGCCTCCTCGTCCATCGCGCCGGCGGACTCGGCGGCTCGACCTGGACCTTCGAATGGAAGGGCGCAAAGGGCCCGGCCGCGATCGACGAGGACGAGGGCTACCGCTTCGCCGACCATCTCTTCAAGGTCGGGGAATATGTGTCGGTGCGGGAGCCCGAGGGCCAGATGCTGACCTTCCGGGTGGTCAACGTCGGCAAGCCGTGACGGCTTGCCATCGTCCCGCCAAGCGGCGCGGCTGATCGTCCGCCACGCATGGGCGCGCCGTCAGCGCCGGCGCATTCAAGGGAGCGGTTCATTTCGGCCGGACATCGTCCTCCGATGGCGGGCGAAAGGGGTCAAATCGAACCCTATCCGGCGACTCGGCCTAACTGGTCGGCGCCACGGCCTCTAGCAAGTCCGGGGCGGTTTACTTGCCCGCCTTGCCGGGCGGAATGCTGCTCGCGGTGTGTGCGGCATAGTGGTTGTGCATCACCCGCAGCGAGTGGACATGGCCGCATATTGAGCAAACGAATATCTCGACTTCCAAATCAAAGGCCGGGTCGTCCGGCTCAATCCGTTTGAACCGTAGTTCGCCATGGCAGAGCTCGCAGTACATAGACGGCGGGGGCTGGACGAGGTTGCGCAAATGCCAGTTCCTTTCGTACGAGTTAACTCGTACGAATCCGAGGGGCGCTCAAAGGGGCCCGGTCAGTGTGCGGATTTCATGGGAAGCCTGACGCTTTGGTCTGGCGCGGCGATTGTGACAAACGCTCCAAACCAGTAGCTTGGAAAAGCGGCATCAGGAAGGCGACGCCGCCGGTGTCTGCGATGGCGAGGGTCGCTTGAAGGAAGCAGCGGCATCCGGCTGCGGTGGGACTGAGTGAGACACAGTCGGTTCTAATCCCCCCGAAATAGACTGGTCAAGGATCTACATGGTCGTCGTGAAGTATTAAAATTGGAGAAATAAGTGACAAGAATCCAACTTGTGGCTCTGATGCTTATGATCAGTGGATCAGTCCAAGCAATGACTTGCTCAGATCGAATACAAGTTTGTCATAGATACTGCATCAAAAGTATGAATAATTCGCCTGCATGCCATGCTAAATGCGTGGAATATCGTCAGGAATGCATGACAACTGGATGTTGGGAAAGTAGAGTTAGCGCTAAGCAGTGCAACATAATTCGACAGTAAAGACTTATCCCTCTGGCTCCGGGCCTACGATGAGTAGGTCGGCTTAACGGCGCGCCCCGAAGAGGATTGCCTTAAGACCGCCGGGCCTATTCCAGGAAGTCCTGCTGGCCGCTCTTGAGCCCTAAGTAAGAATAGGCTTTGCTCTAATCCTGCCTGCGGTCGGCTATGCCGGGTCCCGACCATCGCGCGCAGCGATTGACCGGTAAGTATCCCCCGGCAAAGCCGGGGGCTTTAGGATTGGAGCCGCTCGAAGCGGCAGAAGGGGTCGCTGACGCGGCCCCTCGAATTTGGAGCCGCCCAAAGGCGGCCTGTCAGCGCCAGAGATTCATCTGCTCCAGTCTCTGATCTTCCTTCTCTTGATTGCGGATGTAGGCGCGGATGGCTTCTTCGTCGCGTCCGACCGTGTTGACGAAGAATCCCCGGGCCCAGAAATGCTGCCCCACGAAATTGCGTTTGCGCTCTCCATAAACCCGGGCCATGTGGATCGCGCTCTTGCCCTTGATGAAACCCACCACCTGCGACACCGCGTATTTCGGCGGGATCGACAGCAGCATATGCACGTGATCGGGCATCAAATGCCCTTCTTCGACCTCCGATTCCTTTTGAAGCGCAAGCCTGCGGAACACTTCGCCCAGATGCCGACGCAGCTCTTGATACAACGTCTTGCGGCGACATTTCGGGATGAAAACAACATGATATTTGCAGTCCCAAGTCGTGTGGCTTAGGCTCTCGTACTCGTCCATCGGCGGAGTTCCTTTCGTGTGAGTGGCTGCTCACGTCGGAATTTCGCTGATGGACTGCACGAAACGTCAAACTGCTACTGCCACCCCGGCATAGCCGGGGGGTCTCCCGCTTACGCTAGGGAGAGGGTCGATTTCGCTCGATTGCGGGGTCCCGCCCGCCTCCATCAGCCGCGCCGCGCAGCGCGCTATCTCGCTCGCTACAACCAGCCAGCGCAGCTCGCCATGCGACGTCATTTCAATGACTTGCCCGACGCTGCTGACAATTCAGGTGAACATTGGCGACACGTCCTCGGCCGCTTTCCGGGAAAGTATAGAAATTCTTGACGATCACGGCTTTCGCGCGCGCCCGCCCGCCCGGTTTTTCGCTTGCGCTTTTTTCCTGTTATCGCGCTTAACAGGGAAAACAATCTCCCTGTTCCGTACTTCACCTTCCACATGAGCATTTTCGTTCAAGTCCATGAATCGCCGCGGATTACGCGATCGCTCCGGAGCCGGCCCCAGGCGATTCTCCCTGTTACCAGGGAATAACAGGGAGAATCGCCTGTGGCCGCGAATTCCCGGCGGCCAAGGACCGGAAAGATTTCCTATCCCTGGTCGCCCTAGCCACGGCCCCTTGGCGCGCCTAATCTCCGCGCCTTCCGACACCGGCGCCAGAAAGCGCAACGCCATGACCCTCTCCTTTCCTCCCGTCCGCAAGCGCGAAGGCCGCCCGGCCCGGACGCCGTCGCCGCGCTCAACGCCGATCTCGCCGCCCGGTTCGGCAACCGCTTCACCGCCTCCGACGGCGATCCGCAAGGCGCACGGCCATACGCTGACCTGGCTCGAGAACCAGCCGCCGGACGCGGTCGTGTTCGCCGAAACCAGGGACGACGTGATCGACCTCGTGCAAGCTCTGCGCCAGGCACGACGCGCCGGTCGTCCCGTTCGGCGTCGGCACCTCGCTCGAGGGCCATGTCAATGCGCCGCACGGCGGGGTCTCGCTCGACTGCTCGCGGATGAACGCGGTGCTCGCCGTCAACGCCGAGGACCTCGACTGCGTGGTCGAGCCCGGCGTCACCCGCAAGCAGCTCAACGACTACCTGCACGACACCGGCCTCTTCTTCCCGATCGATCCCGGCGCCGACGCTTCGATCGGCGGCATGGCGGCGACCCGCGCCTCGGGCACCAACGCGGTGCGCTACGGCACGATGAAGGAGCTCGTGCTGTCGCTCGGCGTCGTCACGGCCGACGGCTCGTTCGTGCGCACCGGCTCGCGGGCGAAGAAATCCTCGGCCGGCTACGACCTCACCCATGTCTTCGTCGGCTCGGAGGGCACGCTCGGCGTCATCGTCGAGGTCGCGCTGCGCCTCTCGGGCATTCCCGAGGCGATCTCGGCCGGGACCTGCTCGTTCCCCGACGTGCGCTCGGCCTGCAGCGCCACGATCGCAGACCATCCAGTCCGGCCTGCCGATCGCCCGCATCGAGCTCCTCGACGCGCTGTCGGTGCGCGCGTTCAACACTTACGCCAAGCTCACGCTGCCCGAGCAGCCGATGCTGCTGGTCGAGTTCCACGGCACCGAGCAGAGCGTCGCCGAACAGGCGCGCCGCTTCGGCGAGATCGTCGCCGACAACGGCGGCGGAAACTTCATCTGGGCGACGAAGCCGGAGGAGCGCACCAAACTCTGGCAGGCGCGTCACGACGGTTTCTGGGCGCAGATGACGCTGCGGCCCGGCGCGCGGCCCTTCGCCACCGACGCCTGCGTGCCGATCTCGCGCCTCGCCGACTGCGTCGAGGAGACGCTCGCCGACATCGCGACGAGCGGCCTCGTCGCGCCGATCGTCGGCCATGTCGGCGACGGCAATTTCCACGTGAGCCCGCTCGTCGACATGGCGAACGCCGCCGAAATCGACGCCGCCGAGGCCTTCGCCTCCCGCCTCGCCCACCGCGCCATCGCCATGGGCGGCACCTGCACCGGCGAGCACGGCATCGGCCAGAAGAAGATCGCCTATATGGAGGACGAGCACGGGGCGCCGGCGCTCGACCTCATGCGCCGGATCAAGGCGGCCTTCGATCCGCAGAACCTGTTCAATCCGGGCAAGGTGCTCGCAGTGTAGGAGCGCGCCTTCCCCCTCGCCTCGCCTTGCGGGGAGAGGCGCGAGGCGGCTTGCGGCGCGCCGTCTCGCCCGAGCCCCTCATCCTGGCCTTCTCCCGCGAGCGGGAAGAAGGACGCCGCGATTCCGTTCGCCCTCACATCCCGCGGCCGCGCGCGGCCTTGAGGGCGGAGACGTTCTCGCGCACCGTCACCGTATTCGAATGATCGGTCCAAAGGCTCGGAAATCGCCCGCGTGCGAAGAGACCAAATTTCGAGGCAAGCTCGGCTGGGACTATGCAAGGAGGCATTTGATGAAGACCGCAATTCTCGCCTGGGGTTCGCTCGTCTGGGATCCGCGGGATCTGCAAGCAGGCGCCGAATTCGCGCCCGACGGCCCGCTCCTGCCAATCGAGTTCTGCCGGATCTCGGGGGACGGACGATTGACGCTGGCGCTCGATGAAACCTATGGCGCGGTCTGCAAGACCTATTCGGCGCAGAGCGCGATCCAAAGTCTGGACGAGGCGATCGAGAACCTCAGAATGCGGGAAGGGATGTCGAACGGGCGCGCAGTCGGCTATGTCGAGATCGCCTCCGGCAAACAAAGCGACGTCGCCATGCAACGCCATCCCGAAGCTGTCGCCGCGATCGCGGCCTGGACGGCGTCGAAGGGCTACGACGCCGCGATCTGGACTGCGCTCGCGAGCAACTTCGACGAGCCCGACAAGGGCGGCGAGCCTTTCTCCGTCACGGCGGCGCTCAGCTATCTTGAAGACCTGGAAAAACGCGACACCGCGAAATTCAGGCTGGCGCTTAACTATGTTCGGCGCGCGCCGATCGAGGTTCAAACGCCGGTGCGGGACGAAGTCAAAAAGCGCTGGCCGGCATGACTTTCGCTTCCCGCGCCCCCGCGATCCGACGTTTATTCATCGCCAACCGCGGCGAAATCGCGATCCGCATTGCGCGCGCCGCGTCGGAACTGGGGATCGCCGCGATCGCCGCCTACGCGCCGGACGACGCAAGGGCGCTGCATGTCGAGCGGGCCGACGAGGCCGTCGCCCTTTCCGGCGAAGGCGTCCGCGCCTACCTCGACATCGGCGGGCTGGTCGCCGCCGCGAAAGAAGCGAGTTGCGACGCGGTCCACCCCGGCTACGGTTTCTTGAGCGAGAACGCCGCCTTTGGCCGAGCCTCGGCTGAAGCAGGCCTCATCTTTGTCGGTCCGTCGCCGGAAACCCTGGAGCGCTTTGGCGACAAGGCGCGGGCGCGGACGCTGGCCAGGAGCCTCGGCCTGCCCCTCGTCGAGGGCACGGATCGGGCGACGAGCCTCGAAGAGGCGGAGGCCTTCCTCACCGCGCTGGGGCCACGCGCCGCAATCATGCTTAAGGCGATAGCGGGCGGCGGCGGCCGCGGCATGCGCGTCGTCGACGATCCGGCGAAGCTCAAGGACGCTTACGCGCGCTGCCGATCGGAAGCGCTGACGGCGTTCGGCAGCGGAGAGCTTTACGTCGAGCGGCTGATCAGGCGCGCGCGCCATGTCGAAGTGCAGGTGATCGGCGACGGGCGGTCGGTTGCGGCGTTGGGAGATCGCGAATGCACCCTGCAGCGCCGCAATCAGAAGCTGATCGAGATCGCCCCGGCGCCGTCGCTCGACGAGGCCGTTAGGGCGCGCATCGTCGAAGCGGCGCTTGAGCTTGCTCGCGAAGCGAAACTCACGAGCCTCTGCACGTTCGAATTCCTGATCGACAGGGATGCGCCCTGGCAGGAGGCGTCCGCGTTCATCGAGGCCAATCCGCGGCTCCAGGTCGAGCATACCGTGACCGAAGAGGTCACGGGGCTCGATCTCGTTCAGGCGCAGATTCTCATCGCCGGCGGAGCGCGGCTCGAGGCGCTCGGGATCGAACCCGGCGCGGCCGCCCGGTCGCGCGGCATGGCGATTGAGATGCGGATCAACGCCGAGACCATGGCGCCGGACGGCCGCGCGCTTCCGTCGGGAGGGTCCGTGTTGCGCTGGGAAATGCCGTCGGGTCCAGGTGTCCGCGTCGACGCCGGCGCGCGACAGGGAACCGTCGTCGATCCGAACTATGACCCGCTTCTGGCGAAAGTGATCGTCCATGTGGGCCAAGCGGATCTCGGCGCCCTGATCCGCAAGGCGCGCCGGGCGCTTTCGGAAGTGCAGGTCGCGGGCGTCGGGACCAACGCCCGATTCCTTCAAGCGCTGCTGGAGAGGCCAGAGGTCGCCGCCGGGGACGTCGACACCCGATTTATCGAGCGCAACGGCGTCGAACTCGCCACAGCCACCGAGCTGCGGGCCGAGGGCGAGCGGCTTGCCGCGGCGATCGAGGACGCGGTTCCCGCAATCGTCGTCGAAGCGCCGCCCGGCATGGAGGCGGTCGTTGCGCCAATGAGCGGGCGGCTCGCCGCGGTCGGAGTGGCCGAGGGCGCATCGGTTCGCAGGGGCCAGTGCGTCGCGGTCATCGAAGCGATGAAGATGGAGCATCTCGTCGAGAGCAGCGTCTCCGGGATCGTGCGGCGTATTCTTGTCGAGGACGGCGCGATCGTCGGCGCCGGCTCTGCGATCCTGCTGGTCGAGTCGACCACGCACGCGGGAGCAACAGAACCCGAGGCCAAGACTATCGATCTCGACGAAATCCGACCGGATCTCGCCGAAGTCATCGCCCGCCATGAAAAAGGCCTCGACGAGCAGCGGCCCGAGGCGGTGGCGAGGCGCCGGGCGAGCGGCCAGCGCACCGCGCGCGAAAATGTTGAGGACCTCTGCGACGAGGGCAGCTTCGTCGAATATGGCGCGCTCGCCGTGGCGGCGCAGCGACGGCGCCGCGACATGGCCGATCTGATCGCGAAAACGCCGGCTGACGGCGTCATCACGGGAATCGCCACGGTGAACGCCCCCCTGTTCGGCGCGGAGGCGGCGCGCGCCGCAGTGCTGGCCTATGACTTCACCGTCCTTGCCGGCACGCAGGGCTATTTCAGCCACAAGAAGACGGACCGGGTCCTGGGTCTGGCCGACCAGTGGCGTTTGCCGGTCGTCGTCTTCGCCGAGGGCGGCGGCGGCCGTCCGGGCGACACCGATGTTCCCGTCGTCGCCGGGCTCGACGTGACGACGTTCGGCGCCTTCGCGCGGCTGTCGGGAAAAGCGCCGCTGATCGGAATCGTCTCCGGGCGCTGCTTTGCCGGCAACGCCGCGCTTGTCGGCTCGTGCGACGTCGTCATCGCGACCAAGGGCTCCAATCTGGGCATGGGCGGTCCGGCCATGATCGAAGGGGGCGGGCTCGGCGTCTTCCCGCCCGAGGCGATCGGGCCGCTCGACGTGCAGACGCGCAACGGCGTCGTCGACATCGCCTGCGCCGACGAGGGCGAGGCGACGTCGATCGCAAAGCTTTATCTGTCCTATTTCCAGGGGACCTTGCCGACCTGGGAGGCCGCCGACCAGCGCATCCTGCGCCATCTCGTCCCGGAGAACCGGCTGCGCGTCTATGCCATTCGCGAAGTCGTCGACGCGCTCTTTGACGCTCGCTCCGTGCTCGAATTGCGGCGCGATTTCGGGCGCGGGATCCTGACCGCGCTCGCGCGGCTCGAAGGCCGGCCGCTCGCGGTCTTGGCGAACGACCCGGCGGTGCTCGGCGGGGCGATCGACGCCGAAGCGGCCGACAAGGCCGCGCGCTTCATGCGCCTTTGCGACGCGCACAATCTTCCGGTCGTGTCGCTCGTCGACACGCCCGGCTTCATGGTCGGGCCGAAAGAGGAAGAAAACGCCCAGGTGCGCCGCGCCTGCGCCATGTTTCTCGCCGGCGCCCGCGTGACCACGCCCTTCATCTCGATCGTCTTGCGCAAGGGTTATGGCCTCGGCGCACAGGCGATGGCCGCGGGCAGCTTTCGCGCGCCAGCGGCGATCCTGTCCTGGCCGACCGGCGAGTTCGGCGGCATGGGCCTTGAGGGCGCGGTGCGCCTCGGCTACCGCAAGGAGCTCGAGGCGATCGAGGACCCCGAGCGCAGGGAGGCCTTTTATCGGGGCGCGGTCGCGCGCCTTTACGAAACCGGCAAGGCGGCGAACATGGCCGCGCATCTCGAGATCGATGGCGTCATCGACCCGGCCGAGACGCGCGTGTCGATCCTTCGCCTCCTGAAGACCATTCCCGCGCGGAAGCGGGGCGGCGAGCAGAATGCGCCGCGCAGCGATGTGTGGTGAGGCGATCGCGATCAGCCGCAGCCGTCATCGCGAGGAGCCATAGGGCGTCGGACGACGGCCGTCTTTCGACGGGCTACGGCGATGCGGAGTGCGTCGGGCGCCGTGCGGAAGGCCGTCTCCACCGTTCCTCAAACGACCGCCTTCGTGAGAGTTTCCGGAATTCGGCGATTCCCGTTAGACCGGCGATCGGCAGCGTATCGAGAGCGCGCTTTCCAAAAGGGGGGGACGGGATGCGCACGGCCTTTTGCTTCACGCCGGACCGAACGTTCTTTCCGCCTGCGGTCCGCGCGATCGCCTCGCTGATCGAGGCAGAGCCCGAGGCGGCCCATGAGATTCTCCTCGTCTGCGAGCCCGGCGACGTGACGCCGGGCTTCGATCGGCTGCCGCGGGCGCTGCGTGATCGAATCACGCTGATCACGCTCGATTTTTCCCGCTTCGATTCGAGCCTCAGCGGCAAAGGCCGCTTTTCCCGGGCGGTGTTTCGCCGCCTGTTCCTCGACGACATCCTGCCGGCGGGTATCGAGCGGATCGTCACCGTTGATTCGGACATGCTGATCGTCCGCCCCGGGCTCTCGCGCCTCGCCGAGTTCGATCTCGGCGGGAGGCCGCTCGCAGCCGCCTACGACATGATCTTCCTCATGGACCTAAAAGGCGACGATGCGCTCGTGCGGCAGTTTCAGCGATCCCGGCGCTCGCTCGGGCTCGGGCTCGACACGCCCTATTTCAACGCCGGGCTGATGGCGATCGACCGGGCGGCGTGGCGCGCCGAAAAGCTGACCGAGCGGGTGACGAAAGCGCTCAGCGAAGATCCGAAGCGGTTTCCCTTCATGGAGCAGGACGCGCTCAATGCGACTTTGCGCGGCGGCTTCGCGCCTTTGTCGCCCCGGTACAATTTCATGGGCGATTTCTTCCTGCTCGACCTCGAACGCCGCCTCGAGCCGATCGTGCTGCATTTCGTCAACGCGCCGAAGCCCTGGGAGCTTGCGACCTTTCGGGGCGAAGCGCGTTTCGCGGAGAACTATCGCGACTGGTTCGCCGCCTCCCCCTGGCCCGAATGGGCGAAGGCGCCGGAGGCGCCGCCCTGGCGGCGGCGCCAGCCGCCGCGAACGAGGGTCAGACAGGCCTTCGCCGGGCGTCTCGAGGCCTTCATCGACGAGACCGCTTTCCTTGACCGATAGCCCGGATCACGGCTTGTCTTCGCCCGAACCAGCGCGAGGCGGCGGACGACATCGAATTGGGCCGCCGCTGCTTGACCCCGGCGCCGTTTCAGCGTCCCTTCGGCTGCCGCTCATTCAGGACGCGAGGCTCTCATGTTGCGGAACCTGATGACCTCGCGGCGGTTCGCGCCGCTGTTCTGGTGTCAGTTCTTCTCCGCGTTCAACGACAACTTCGTCCGCAACATGCTGGCGATGCTGATCCTCTTCCGCTTCGGCGGCGAGTTGAGCAGCCTCAAGATCCTTTTTGCCACGATGATCTTCGTTCTGCCGGCGATCCCGCTGTCGGCGCTCGGAGGCGAGATCGCCGATTCCCACGACAAAGCCCTGATCGCGCGGCGGCTCAAGGCCGTGGAAATCGGCGTCCAGATGATCGCGGCCGCGGGCTTCGCATTCTCTTCGCTCGCGCTTCTCTATGTGGCGCTGTTCGGGCTCGGCTGCATTGCGGCCCTTTTCGGTCCGATCAAATACGGCATCCTCCCCGACCATCTGCGGCGCGAGGAGCTTGTCTCCGGCAACGCGCTGGTCGAGGGCGCGACCTTCGCGGCGATCATCTGCGGGCTCATCGTCGGCGGCTTCGCTGCGGCCGAAGGCCGCTCGGACTTCAGCGTGGTGACGCAGCTGATGGTCGTGGCGTTCGCCTGCTACGGCGCCGCCCGCTACATCCCGCCGACTGGCGTCGGCGCCCCCGGACTCAAGATCAACCGAAACGTGTTCGCCTCGACCTGGCAGGTGATCGCCGAGGTGCGGGCCGATGACCGGCAATGGGTCGGGGCGCTCGCCACGAGCTGGTTCTGGACGCTTGGCGCGATCACGCTATCGCTGGTGCCGGTCATCATCAAGTCGCGCATCGGCGGAGGCGTCGACGTCGAGATCGCGATCAATCTCTTCTTCGCCTTCGGCATCGCCGCCGGTTCGCTCGGCGCGGCGATGCTGTCGCATGGCCGCATCGAGCTCGCGCCCGCGCCCTTCCTCCTCCTCGTCATGGCGGCGCTCGCGATCGACATGGGGCTCGCGACCCAGGCGATGGCGCCGGCCGTCCGCGAAGTTCCCGCTGACCGAATTCTTCACGAGCGCCTTCGGGCTACGCATCGCGCTTGAAATCTTCCTCTATTCCGCCGCGGCGGGTCTTTTCGTCGTGCCTATCTTCGCCGCGGTCCAGTCCTGGGCGGGCGAGGACCGGCGCGCGCGCGTCGTCGGCGCGGTCAACGCGCTGAACTACATTTTCATGGTCGGCGGGTCGCTCGTCACCATGATCCTGCTCCAGGTCGTGGGCCTGAGCGAGCCGATGGCGCTTGTTGTCCTCGGCGTCGCCAACATCGGCGCGGCGGCCTATTTGTTCCGCCGCCTGCCGGCGAACTTCCTCGCGTTTTTCCTACGCGTGGTCTGGCGCGCGCTGTTCCGGCTCGAGGTGAACGGACTGGAGAACCTGCCGGCGGCCGGAACGCGGAGCGTCATCGCGATCAATCACGTTTCGTTCCTCGACGCGCCGATCATGCTGTCGCTGATGGACAATCCGCCGGTGTTCGCCATCGACCACGGCATCGCCGAGCGCTGGTGGATCAAGCCCTTTCTCAGGCTCGCCGACGCGCGCCCGCTCGATCCGGCCCGGCCGCTCGCCGCGCGCGCGCTCGTCAACGAGGTGCGCGCCGGACGGCGGCTGGTGATCTTCCCGGAAGGACGCATCACCGTCACCGGCGCCCTGATGAAGATCTACGACGGCGCCGCCCTCATCGCAGACAGGAGCGAGGCGCTGATCACGCCGGTCAGGCTCGTCGGCCCCGAGCGCACCTATTTCTCGCGAACTCGGCGCGGCGCAGGTCGGGCGGCGGCTGTTCCCGAAGATGACAGTGACCTTCCTGCCCCCGGAGCGGCTCGCGATCCCCGCAGGGCTTCACGGCCGGGCCCGCCGTCGCGCCGCCGGCGCCGCGCTCTACGACATGATGTCGGATCTCATCTTCCGGACCTCCGACATCCGCCGCACGCTGCACGCCGCGTTCGAGGCATCGGCGAAATCGCGCGGCCTGTCGCAGGTCGCGGTCCAGGACCCGCTCGGCGGCTCGCTCACGTTGCGGATGTTTCGCATCGGCGTCGGAGTGCTGGCGCGAAAAATCGCCGAGATCACGGCGCCAGGCGAAATCGTCGGCCTCATGCTGCCCAACGCCAACGGGGCGGCGGTAACCTTCATGGCGCTACAGGCCGCGGGCCGCGTGCCGGCGATGCTCAACTTCACCGCGGGCCCGAGCAATCTCGTCGCCGCCTGCGAGACGGCGAACATCGGCCTCGTGCTGACGTCCCGCGCCTTCGTCGACAAGGGCAATCTCGCGCCGCTCGTCGAGGCCCTGGCGACAGTCGCGCGCATCGTCTGGCTCGAGGACGTGCGCGAGAGCGCGACGCGGATGGAGAAGCTTCGCGCCGCGCTGACGGCCGGCCGCGCGCTCGCGCAGCGCGAGGCCGACGATCCGGCGGTCGTCCTCTTCACCTCGGGCATCGGCGCGCCGCGGGGCGTGCGCTGTCGCAGGCCAACGTGCTCGCCAACGTCGCGCAGATCGCCGCCCATATCGAGCTGACGAGCCCGACGTGGTCTTCAACCCGCTGCCGATCTTCCACTGCTTCGGCCTGACCGGCGGCTTCCTCCTGCCGATGCTGAGCGGGATGAAGGCGTTCCAGTACCCCTCGCCGCTGCACGTCAAGATCATCCCGACGCTGATCCGAGACACCGAGGCCGCGTGCTGCTGGCCACCGACACCTTCGTCAACCAGTACGCCCGCTCGGCCGAGCCGGACGAGCTGTCGGGGCTGAAGTTCATCGTCTGCGGCGCCGAGAAGGTGCGCGACGAGACCCACGACCTGATCGTCGACCGGTTCGGCCCGATCCCGGTGCTGGAGGGCTACGGCGCCACCGAGGCCTCGCCGGTGATCGCGGTGAACACGCCGCCCGACAACCGCCGCGGCACGGTCGGCGGCCTGCTGCCCGGCATCGAGACCCGGCTCGAGCCGGTGGAGGGCATCCCGCGCGGCGGCCGGCTCTATGTGCGCGGCCCCAACGTCATGGCCGGCTATCTCAACGCGGACGGCGTGCTCGAGCCGCCGGTCGACGGCTGGCACGACACCGGCGACGTGGTCGAGATCACCGACGACGACTGGATCACCATCCTGGGCCGGGTGAAGCGCTTCGCCAAGATCGGCGGCGAGATGGTCTCGCTGACCGCCGCCGAGAACCTGGCCGCCTCGCTCTGGCCCGACGCGCGCCACGCGGTGATCGCCGAGCCCGACCCCCGCAAGGGCGAGCGCCTGGTGCTGGTCACCGACCAGCGCGACGCGACGGCGCTGCAGCCTGGCCCACGCCCAGGGGCGCCTCCTCCCCTGGCGCCGCGCGAAATCGTCGAGGTCGTCGAGATCCCGCTGCTTGGCACCGGCAAGACCGACTACGTCGCGCTCGCAAGGGCGCTGCGCGAGCGGGGAGCGTGAGGGGCGTACTCGTCGAGCCGCAGCAACCGCAGCCGTCGCGACCGGGATGGACGGGCAGCAAACAGCCGCGGACCCCACCGCGAGCGAATGCGCTCCCTCCAGGCGGAATGCGTGTTGCCCATTCGTTGCGGCCGGGCTCATACTCGCCCGTAAACGTGCATCACCTGCCGGGGGCGACCCCGCGCTGAACGCCGCCGCGACCGGGCCGGAGTACGAACAGGAGGAAGGCGCCCATGCCGATCACAGATCAGGACGCTGTGGACTATGGCTTTCTCGTCGCCTTCGCCGAGGGCATGTATGTTCAAGGCTCGACCACGCCGCAAAACGAACCGAGGATCGCCGCGGCGGGCTGGGACGTCGTCGG
>CAVZJZ010000053.1:0-35837 GCA_963775665.1 uncultured Alphaproteobacteria bacterium
GCGGTCGAGGACATGATCGCCGAAACCTCGACCAAGCGCGCGCCGTGGCATCTCATTCCGGCGAATAACAAACCCTACGGCCGGATAGCCGCCTTTCGCGTCATCGAGGACCGGCTCGGCAAGGGCGTGTCGCTGGAGCCGCGGCCGATCGACTCCGATCTGCTCAAGGAGGCGAAACGGGCGCTCGCCCTCTCTCCCTCGGACATCGAGCGCGCCTCCCAGCCGGCCGCCCGCAAGCCGCGCGCCAAGCGAAAGGCGTCGGAGGGGTGAGGGTCGTTATGCGGATTTCGCATGCGTTCGAGGCGAGGCGCCAGCGCGATTCTCCCTGTTACTCCCTGGTAACAGGGAAAGCCGAGGACGAAGCCCCGCGATCGCGCTCAACCAGACCGCTAGAAAGCTAAATTCCTTCAATTGTTTCCGAAAGACTCTTCACACGGGACATGAGCGAAGACCAGGGGGAATAACAGGACCGTAACAGGCCCTGATTTCGGACCATAACAGGGCCGATGCGCGATCCAGGCCGCATCGGCGACGTGGCTCGCGATCGCGTCGGCGATGGGCAGGCGATGACTCCGAAATCCGTTCAGTCCCAAATACTTGTGGATGGTTGCTGAAGTAACACATTCAGAATAGCAATCGGGTTAAGAGCCTGCTGATAGGGCCAATGCGTCGCGCGCCGCCAGCGTCGCTATCCCCATGCGGCTAGCGCATGGCTAACAGGGCGAGGTCAACGGTCGCGAGCCCCACGCCCTCGGCCTGCCTCCCTGACCCTCCCGCACAAGGGGTGAAGGAATGTCGCCGCCCTTCAATTGATCTGACGCGGGGGCCTAGCCTTTCGCCGCCAGCGGATGGGAAACGAGGGCGCGGTCGAGGGTCACGAGCTTCAGGCCCTCGACCTGACATTGCGCGAGCAACATCCGGTCGAACGGATCGCGGGTCGCCGGCTCGGGTTCGACGGAAGCGACCGCGTGGCGTTCGTTGATCGCGACAAACGTCAGCCCCAGGCCGAGGACAAGCTCGGGCAGGGCGACGAGGCTCGGCGTCAGGCGGAGCTTGCCCAGTCGGCATTTGATGGCGATTTCCCAGAGGCTGGCCGCGCTCAGATGGTGCTCGTTCCGCTCATCGCTGATGAGCGCCGCGACGCCGCCCGGCAGGCGGGCTGTTCCCGGCTCGACAATGGCGAGCAGGACATGCGTGTCGAGCATGAGCCTCATGCGCCGGCGGGCAGCGGCCGCAGCAGGATATCCTCGGGCAGCGGATCGTCGAAATCGTCGGCGATGAACGGCGCGATTGTCACGATCCCGTGCTGCCGCTTGAATTCGTCGATCGCCTCCAGCCGCAGGCCCCTGCGCGGCCGATGGGGCGCCAGTTCGAACACAGGGACGCCGTTGCGGGTGACGACGATCGTCTCGCCGCGCTCGACCTCGCGCGCGAGCTCGGTCAGGCGGTTCTTGGCCTCGCGGATGGATATTGTTTTCATGCGAGGCATTGTAGCCACATGTGGCCACGACGTCAATGCGCACGTCGCTGACGCGTCGGGCGCGTATCGCCTGCGCCACGGTCTCTTGCTAGCCTCCGGACGCGCCTCGCCAGGAACACGCCTATGGACATGAGCGAAATCGACGCCATCCGCGATCTGCTGAAGTCGAAGGCGCGGCCGGTCGGGTGGGCGGAGCGGCGGAAGCGGATCGAGGAGGTCTGCGCGGTCTGGCCGGTCGCGGGCGACGTTGCGCTCGAGGCGGTCGACGTCGACGGCCTTAAGGGCGAATGGTCGATCGTTCCGGAGAGCGATTCCTCAAAGGTTCTCTTGTTCTTCCACGGCGGCGGCTATTGCTCGGGCTCGATCCTGAGCCATCGCCGGATGGTGACGGAAGCGGGCAGGACGGCCGGCGTCCGGACCCTCGCGGTCGAGTACCGGCTCGCGCCCGAGCATCCGTTTCCCGCGGCTTACGACGATGCGCGGAAGGCCTGGGCGTTCCTGCGCGGACAGGGATTTGGGGCCGGGGACATCGTCGTCGGCGGCGACAGCGCCGGCGCGGGCCTGACCGCCGCGCTGGTCAACCGGCTGCGCGCCGGGGCCGGCGCGCAGCCCGCCTGCGTCTGGCTCGTCTCGCCCTGGACCGACCTTACCAATGCGGAAGCGACGATGGCGACCAAGGACGCCGTCGATCCGCTCATCCACGAAGGCTATCTCGACGAACTCGCGAACGCCTATGCGCCCGCCGGGATCGATAAGAAGGACCCCCGCGTCTCGCCGCTCTACGCCGACCTCAGCGGGTTTCCGCCGGCGCTGATCCAGGTCGGCTCGGCCGAGACGCTGCTCGGTGATGCGACCCGCTTTGCCGCCGCGGCGGGCGCGGCTGACGTCGCGGTGACGCTCGAAGTCTGGCCGCACATGATCCATGCCTTCCCGGTGTGGAACGCCCGTCTCGAACCGGCGCGCCACGCGCTCATGCAGGCCGGACTGTTCATGCGCCGCTGGCTTTAACGTGGCCCGTGGAGAGTGATCGCTTAATCTTGTCGAGAAATTCGAAAGGCATCGCAAAGCGTCCCAAATAATGCGTCAATCGAGCTGTCGAATCTTGACTTTAGGTAGAAGGAACCGAGGTTGTGGAACACTTATTTTTCTGACCCTTGACCTCCCGTCTTTGGCATCTATCAACATGTAAGATGGTGGAATCGTTATCGATTCTCTGCGACCAGCTGGCACGAGCCTTCTCTACTGTGAGCAGGTGATAGTGTGACGGGCGTCACAGCGGGAGTGGTCGACATATGCAAGTTACACACTGCTCGCCTGCGTGGGGAGCTAAGTAAAAGTTAGCATCGATAACAAAACAATTTGAACAGGAGACGGATATGGCAGACGACGTAGACCTGACGCAACGATTGCCGCGCGGCGCGATTCCTTCGTCCCGGGCCGAACTCGCGGCGGCGACGCCACACGTTCCGGACGCGAAAATCAAGGTCCCGCCAAGCTTCCTCATGTGGCCGACGCAAATGTCGTCCTGGAATAACTACGTTTACGGCGACTGCGTCTCCGCCGAGGAAGCCTTCGCCAAGGCCACCGCCGCGCCGCAGACGTTTATTCCACTGGCGACTGTGGTCGCCTGGGCGAAGGCGCATGGCTACCTCAATGGCGCGACCCTCACCTCCGTGATGACAACGATGCAGACGAACGGCTTTCCGCTCGGCGGGAAGACATACGACGATGGTCCTCACTTCTCGGTCAACTGGACCAACGCCGCAATTCTGCACAGCGCCATCTACAGCCACGGTCCAGTGAAGATCGGCGTCGGGGCGGAGTACTTCCAGAACAATACCCACGGCGCAGTCACGCCGGGGACAAGCGGCTGGACGATGTACGACTACCCGCCGCACCAGACGGAGGATCACTGCGTCAGCCTTTGCGGTTACGGGACCCTGGCGCAACTGGTCGGTCTGTTCCACCAGCATGGCGTCACCGTCCATCCGGCGGCGGGACAGCCCACGGGCCCGTCCTATGCGATGTTCACCTGGAACTCGATCGGGATCATCGATCAGCAGTCGATGCTGAACATGACCTACGAGGCCTGGATTCGTAGTCCGGTGACGGTCATCAAGAGCGGCGCCAAGGTGAGCCATAAAGAGCACGAGCCGGCGCAGGCATAGGCTGCGGCCCAGTCAGGCTCGAACCCGGTCGCGGGCGGCATGCCGCCCGTGGCCCCATACCGCTGGCGACCGTATGCGTTGAGCGGCTCCAGGCGTCCCGATACGCCAATGATTGACACCGGGACGGTCATCCCGGTTCCGCCGGCGCATCGTATGTGCAGGCCATAATTGCAGGCTACGAAGGCGTCTCGTACGCGTTTTTCGAGGGAGGCAGCCATGACGCCCACAATGCCGCGCGGCGCGATCCCGTCACCCCGGAGCGACATCGCGGCTGCGGAACCCTATCGGCCCGAGGGCAGCGTTGAAATCTTCGTTCCGACCGGCGAGTTTCCGTCGCCCAATCAAGAACTGGCGAGCGCACGGCGCTATAGAGGCGGCGCCTCCGCTCCCGAAAGCTTCCTCGCCTGGCCAATAGAAATCGGCTCCTGGGGAAACGAGAAGGCGATCAATTCGAGTTGGGCGGAGGAAGCCTTCGCCAAGGCCTGCGCCGAACCCAAAGCGCTCATCCCGACCGACGTGGTCCTGTCCGCTTCGCGCGAATGCGGTTCGTCGAATTTCGCGTCGTTCATGCAGACGCACGGATTTCAAATCGATCGCAAGGCCTATCTGGATGGGCCGTTCAATCTGATCAACTGGACGAACGCGGCGGCTCTGAACGGCGCCATCGCCAACGTCGGACCGGTGAAGATCGGCGTCGCGTCGGCGAATCTCGTCTCCGGTTCTCAGGGCCGAGTCACACCCGGGAACGTCACACCTGGAAAGAGCGGTTGGGCGACCTACGGCCTGCCGGCGGGCCAGCCTGAAGATCACTGCGCGTGCCTTTGCGGCTACGGGCCGCTGGCGGCGCTGATCGATCTGTTCGAGCGGCGCCGGGTCAAAGTCAATCTGCCGTCCGGCATGCCTACCGGCCTTTGCTACGCGATGTTTGCCCTGGGCTCCATCGGCATCGTCGACCGGCAGTCTCTGATGAACATCACGGGCGAAGCCTGGGTTCGAAATCCGACGACGATCGTCAAGACTCTCGGCGGGTAACGTTACTTTGGCGCGCCGGCCAGTCCCGGCGGTCCGGAGCGAACCGCGTTGCGCCGGCTCTCTTGCGTCGCCGGGCGGAACGAAAGCGCCGTCTCGCGCACCCCGGTCTCGAACGGCGTCGCGTCCGACCAGAAGGCCTTGGCGAATTTGGTCGCATCGACCTGATAGGGGCGGTCCCAGGTGAAGCGCATCTCCTTGAGCTCGCGCAGGAAGGGCGAAAACAGCCCCGCCGCGCCGAGGAGACCTTCGGGAAGAGTGTTGAGCCTGAGCCGCACCCCGAGCGCGTCCGCCGCCATCTTGAGAATCTCCCGGGTGGTGGGGGTCGGCGCGCAGGGGACGTGCCAGGCCTGGCCGAAGGCGGAATTGGGCGCGTCGAGCAGGGTCGTCGCGGCGCGGCCGATGTCGGGCACATAGGCGAAGTCGTGCGGGATGTCGGGCGAGCCGATGAAGAAGGCGGATTTGCCCTTCGCCAGCGCGCCGATCGTCGTGTCGCCGAGGAAGGCGAGGCCGACGTTCGGCCCGTAGAAGTCGGGCGCGCGAAGCGCCGCGATCCGGGCGCGTCCGGCCGCTGCGGCCTCCATCCAGATGCGGGTCGCCGCCGACCGCGCGGCGGGTTTTACGCCGTAGGAGGTCAACGGCATGGTCTCGACGAGCGGGGCGGTCTGCGGCCCGGCCATGTAGAGATTGTCGATGAACACCATCCGCGCGCCAGTCGCCTCGCAGGCGGCGACGAAATTGCCGATCGCCTTGGGCCAGGCCTCGCGCCACACCTTGCCCTCGTAGGCAAAGCCGATCGCGACCACGATCTGCTCCGATCCGCGCGCCGCGCTCATCACGCTGCCGCGGTCGAGCGCATCGCAGGGCGTGAACGTCGCGCCCCTGGGGAGGTCGGGCGGCGCATGGCGCTGCGCGACGACGACCTCGCGGCCCTGGGCGAGCAGCCGGGTCATGGTCGCGCGGCCACATGGGCCTAAGCCAAAAATCGTGATCTTGCCGTTCATGGCGCATCTCCATTTGATCTGAGGCGACCATAGCGCGCTCTTGACCATATCAGAAATGCATTGTTTATATATCGATCATGCGTGAAGTGAATTTATCCGGGCTCGATCTCAATCTTCTGCCGGCGCTCGAAGCGCTGCTGAGGCGGCGGAACGTCACCCATGCCGCCGCCGACGTGGGGCTGAGCCAGCCGGCGATGAGCCGGGCGCTGGCGCGCCTGCGCGAAACCTTCGGCGATCCGCTCCTGATCCGCGCGGGCGGCGGCCTGGCGCCGACGCCGCTCGCCCGGAGCCTCGCGCCGAAGGTCGGCGCGGCGCTCGACGAGCTGCGCGGGCTCTTCCGCGCAGAGGACTTCGATCCGGCCGCGCTCCGCCGGGTGATCCGCCTCGCCGGCGGCGACGCCCAGACCATCCTCATCGGGCCGCGGCTGATGGCGAGGCTCGAGGTCGAGGCCCCAGGCGTCGATCTGAGGTTCGAGGCGGTCGGCCGCGACATCATCAGCCGCATGGAGCAGGGAGAGGTCGATCTCTGCCTTGCGACCGCAACGACGCCTCTGCCGCCCGGCGTGTTCAGCGAGGAACTCGCCCGCGACCGGCTGGCGCTGGTGATGCGGCGCGGCCATCCGGCGGCGAACCGCGCCTGGACCGTCGCCGACTACGCGGCTTATCCGCATGCGACCGTCGCCTTCTTCGCCGACGGCGTCTCCGAGATCGACGCGCGGCTCGCGGCCGCCGGCGTCGAGCGGCGGATCGCGCTGACGAGCCCGTATTTCATGGCGGCCGTCGCCGCCGTCGCCGCGAGCGACCTCGTCACCACGATCTCGGCGGCGTTCGCCCGCCGCTTCGCCGGCGCGCTCGATCTCGTCCTGCGCGCGCCGCCGTTCGACGACGCCCTCGACATGACGATTGTCGGCATGAAGCTGCGCGCCGCCGATCCGGCGATGCAATGGTTCCGCCGGGTGCTGCGGGAGGAGGCGACTGCGGCGTATGAGGAGGTTTGAGCGAAGCCCGGCCTTGCGGCTACACGTCGTCGACGAACCTAAGCCCGGCGGCCGCGTTCCTCCTCCAGACGAGCCGCGCTTGCCGGGCGGAATAGCCTCCGACGCCGTCGGGAATTCGAAGCTCGAAGGTCTCCGGCAGCCCGGCCACGGCTAGGCCGGCGATCCGGGCGCCGAGCGGCGAGATGTTGCGGACAGCGACTTCGAGGACCGTCGCGCCGTCGTTGAAGACGCAGCGCGCCGGGCGAGACTGTCTGGCGCGAGCAAGGGCGCGCTTTTCGGCATAGACCGCTGGGAGCGATTGGGGCCGCATGGCCCGTAAGGCATGAGTGAGCCGGCTTGCGCGGGACTTGAGCGGCTTGCCCTTGACGGCGCTCGCGCTTTGGCGAGGCTAACGGGGATTCGAATCGCCGGGGACCGCCGATGAGAGCCTTCGCGCCGCTTGCCTTCACCGCCGCCGTTGCGCTTGCCGGCTGCAACGCCCCCGCGCCGCAGGCCTCTGCGCCGCCCGCGCCGGGGTCCGTCGCGGTGACGCCGTCCAACTTCCAGTTGCCCGAGGGCGGCGACTGCTCGGCGGAGATCGCCCGCTATCGGGCGATCCAGGACAACGATCTCTCGATGGGCCATGTCGCAAAGTCGGTCTACAACCAGATCAAGCGCGAAATCGCTGCGGCCGAGCAGACGTGCTCCGCCGGCCACGACGCCGAGGCGAAGGCGATGATCGTCGCCTCGAAACAGCGCCACGGCTATCCGACCAATCTCTAGGCGAAGGCCGACCGCAAATACGCGGCGACGAAATCCGGCGTGCGTTCGTCGTCGATATTGTCCGGCGCGCGCACGATATGCATGCGCGAGAACTCCGCGTGCGGATCGAGCGCGAGAAAGGCGTCGATCCGCATCTTGGCCTCATCCGCATCGACCGGCAGGGTCATCAGCTTCATGCAGGCGATGCGCTGGGCCGCAAAGATGACGGTCCAGCCTGGGCTGATCGCCGCAACCTCGGCATGAACCCCGGTCTCTTCGAGAAGTTCGCGCCTCGCGCTGGCGTCGAGATCGACTTTGCCGTCGAATACGTCATTCGGATCGGGCGTCCCGGCGGGGAAATAGATCTGCCCCCCGTTCATCGTGTGGGGCGCCATCTCGCCGAGCAGGAAGGCGCCGTCGGCGCCGCTCAGCGCAGCCATGGAGAAGCAATTGTCGACCCGCTCGCCGGGATGCCCGAAGGCGCGCCAGGCGACGTAGTCGGCGTAGCCAGTTTCGAAGAACGTGCCGGTCAGGCGCAAGTCACCATCGTCGCGCTGATGAAGCTCGCGCCGCCCCATCAGCAGCACGCGGCCGTTGTAGATGGCGGGTTTCGCCTTGCGCAGCTCGGCCCAGTGGGCCGCGATGCCCTGCGCGTGGGTTTTCGCGAAAGGCCAGGGCGCCGGCTCGAGGTCGAAGTCGAGTTCGGCGACCTCGACCATGCGAACGGGCGCGCTCAAAGGTCGAGCGCGCCGCTCGAGACGATGACGGCCGACCCCCCGATCGAGGCCAAGCGCGGCGCCCCGCCTTCGACCACAAATCCGAGCGGATTGCCGGCGAGCGGAGCCTCGGTGAAGGCGTCAGGCGTGAAGAAGCGGCGCGTCATCGCCGGGAACCTCCGTTCCCCGATCGCGGCTGGGGACGGCGCACGCGTTTTAGGGGTTGCAGCAGCCCGGCACGGTGAAGTTGTTGGGCAGGCGGTTCTGGCCGCGCAGGCCGACAGTCGTATGGTCGATTTCCGGCATGTACTGCGTCGCGCTGATCGAATCCAACGCATAGCCGTTGTACTGGCCCGGCTCCGCGCCCGGCCCGGCGGTCAGGTAGGACTCGCGCGCGTGCACGACGATCTGATGGCCGGCGGCGGCCGGATGGCGCGCGTGACGGTGGACCGTCTGGGCGTTTGCGGCGCCGGAGAGTGCGAGCGCTGCTCCGAGACCGGCTATTCCCAACATCTTGACCGTACGCATCATCGACCGCTCCCTTTCGGGTTGAAATCTATTGCCCGAATTCTCCACTTTTGCGACGAATTCGAAAGAAAGTAAATGCACGTTCGGTTGAACTAGATGGCCTCGGCCCGAAAGACTTTCGACGGCCGCACGAGTTCCCCCTGGTCGGCGACGATCGCCAGCTCGCGCGCCCCTGAAGCCAGCGTCGCGGCGACGATCCCAAACACCGAGGAGGCGGTCCGCGACAGCGCCTCGGGAGTCTCTCCGGTCTCCAGCCAATGGTGGAAGAACAGCGCCGCGAAGAGGTCGCCCGCGCCATTCAACGCGATCGGCAGGTTCGGCGTGCGGAGCCGCCAGAGGCCTCGATCGTCGCCGGCCAGAATGTCGAGCGCGTCGGGCGGCGTATCGTCGAGCGACAGCGATTTGGCGACGACGACCCGCGGTCCGCGTGCGCGCAGCGCCCCGATCGCCGCCGCCGCCTGGGCGAGGTCTTTCACCGGCGCGCCGGTCAGCCATTCCAGCTCGAACGCGTTGGGCGTCGCGATCGTGGCCAGCGGCGCGGCGCGGTCGCGGAGGAACTCGGCGACGCCCGCGGCGACGTAAGCGCCGCGCCCGACATCGCCGATGACCGGATCGCAGGCGTAGGCCGCGTCCGGATTGGCGGCGCGGAGCCGGTTCAATGCGCGCAGCGCCGCTTCGCCGATCTCCGGCAGGCCGAGATAGCCTGTCAGGAGCCCGGCGCAGCGCGGAAGCACGCCGATGGCCTCGAGGCCTTGGGCGCAATCGTCGATCATGCCAGCGTCGAACGCGCGCCCGCGCCAGCCCTTGTAGCCGGTATGGCTCGAAAACTGGACGCTCATCAGCGGCCACACCTCGCGGCCCAGCCGCTGCAACGGAAAGGCCGCCGCCGAATTGCCGACGTGGCCGTAGACGACATGCGACTGGATGGAGAGGATCGGCGCAAGCATGGGGCGCGACGAGACGACGATTCGGGGGCGCGGTCAAAGCCGCGTCCGGAAATCGCGCGAAAGCCGATTTAGCGCCAATTTAGCGGAGCGCCCCAATCAGGTCAGCGGGTTAGGAGGCGGTTTAGCGTCCCGCCCCTTAAAGGCCTCCGAAATAGCACTATTATACATTTATTTAACGTTTTATATTTTCATATAGCTGGCCTGGAGTCATGCGTGCCATGAGCAGACGGTCGGAGTCGGGATCGGGGACGCCACTTGAGGCAACCGTGCTTGCCTGAGACAATACCGCCAGTTGCAAGGGAGCCCTGCATGAGCGACGCCGTCGCCTTTCTTTCCCGCGCCATCGAACAGGGCCAGGGCCTCGCGAAGGCGGACCTGGTGCTGAAAGGCGGCCGGATTCTCGATCTCGTCAGCGGCGACCTCATCGCGAGCGACGTCGCCATCTGCGCCGACCGGATCGTGGGCACGCTCGGCGATTACAGCGGCGTCCGGGAGATCGACGTCAGCGGCAAGATCGTCGTTCCCGGCTTCATCGACACGCATTGCCATGTCGAATCCTCGCTCATCACGCCGCTCGAATTCGACCGCTGCGTGCTGCGTCACGGCGTGACGACGGCGATTTGCGATCCGCACGAAATCGGCAATGTGCTGGGGCAGGCGGGCCTGCGCTACTTCCTCGACGGCGCGATGCGAACCGCGATGGACCTGCGCGTGCAGCTATCGAGCTGCGTGCCGGCGACGGACCTCGAGACCTCGGGCGCAAGGCTCGAGATCGGCGATCTTCTGCCGCTCGCGGACCACCCGAAGGTGCTTGGCCTCGCCGAATTCATGAATTTCCCTGGCCTTCTCGCCCGCGATCCGGCTTGCCTCGCCAAGCTCGCCGCGTTTCAGACCCGGCCGATCGACGGGCACAGCCCGCTGCTTAGCGGTTACGCCCTCAACGGCTATCTGGCTGCCGGCGTGCGCACCGATCACGAAGTCACCAACCTTCCCGAGGCGCGGGAGAAGCTCGCCAAGGGCATGCAGGTGCTGATCCGGGAGGGCTCGGTGTGCAAGGATCTGCATGCGCTGAGCCCCATCATCACCGAGCGCAATTCGCCCTTCATCGCCTTCTGCACCGACGACCGCAATCCGCTCGACATCGCGGAGGAGGGCCATCTCGATTTTCTCATCCGCACCGCGATCGGGCTCGGCGCTCCGCCGCTCGCCGCCTATCGCGCCGCGACGATTTCGGCCGCGCGCATCTTCGGCCTGCGCGATCGCGGGCTCGTGGCGCCGGGCTGGCGGGCCGATCTCGCCGTCATCGACGATCTCGAGCACTGCGCCGTCTCGATGGTTCTGGCGGGCGGCCGCGTGGTCAACGACGCGCTGTTTGCTTCCCGCGGCGCGCTGCCGGCTGTCGGGCGCGAAAGCGTGAAGGCGCGCCGCGTGGAGCCAAATGATTTCATCGCGCGGGGGCAGGGGCCTTCGACCCAGGCGATCGGCGTCATTCCCGGCAAGATCATCACCGACCGCGTTGCGGTGACGCTGCCGTACAGGAGCGGCGAGCGCCAGGTCGATCTCGATCAGGACGTCGTGAAGGTCTCGGTCGTCGCGCGCCACGGCGTCAACGACAATATGGCGACCGCCTTCGTGAAGGGCTTCGGCATGAAGCGGGGCGCCATCGCCTCATCCGTCGGCCACGACAGCCACAACCTCTGCGTCGTGGGAACGAACGAAACGGACATGGCCGCCGCGATCAACCGGTTGCGGGAGATCGAGGGGGGCTTCGCCGTGGCCGAAGGCGGCAAGGTCGTCGCCGAACTGCCGCTCCCCGTCGCCGGGCTCATGAGCCTGACCAGTTTCGAGGACGTGCATAAGAGGCTGATCCCGCTGCGCGCGGCGGCCAAGGGCCTCGGCGTGACGCTCGCAGAACCGTTCCTGCAGGTCGCCTTCCTGCCGCTCCCGGTGATCCCGCATCTCAAGATCACGGACCGGGGGCTTGTGGATGTCGACAAATTCGAGTTCGTGCGCGACTAGCCTCCGGCAAACCGGTCTACCGACAAAAGCGGAGGCTATTGAGCGGCTCCACCGGGAACCACTGGTGGAAGCAATGGATTGCCTTGGCCGGAGAGGATGGCGTTGGGAAGCGCGAATGGATTCCTCTTGGCCCCTCCGCCCGATGCGGTCGCCGGAAGCAAACTCCTGCCGAGCGGAGGCGCCAACACGGACTTGGCGTCAAACGGGTCGAAGCCCGAAATGCCCGACGATACGTCGTCCAGCTGCCGGACTTTCGGTTTGGCGGCAGGATAGGGACTCAGGCCGTAGGGATCGGCGGCCAAGCCGCTGCCCGCGGATAGCCCGGTCCGCTTCACAGTGAGGGGATCATAGAGGCTCTTGTCATTGAGGGAATCATAAGGGTCCTCGTTGCTCAAGCCGTCGTTCCGCGGCCCGCGCCCGGCGGGGTTCTCGCCATAGTGGCCCCCGGCGGATTGGTTCGCGTCGGAGGGTGGAGTCGGGCCGTAGGGGTCGCCAGCGCCGTATGTTGAGCCGCTCATGCTCGAGGGATTGCCATACACATCCGTCGAAGATTTGGAAGCATATGGATTATACGGGTCGACGACGTCGTAGGGACTTGTCGAACGGTCCACGCTCGAGGGATTGCCATACACATCCGTCGAGGATTTGGAAGCATATGGGTTATACGGGTCGACGGCGTCGTAGGGGCTTGTCGAACGGTCCACGCTCGCGGGATTGCCGTACGCATTGGTCGAGGATTTGGAAGCGTACGGGTCGGTGAGTTCGTAGGGATTTGTCACGTTCGCAGCGTTGCCGCGCGCATCCGTCGACGACTTGGGAGCGTAGGGATTGCCGCCATGATCTTGACCCCAGGCGGGCCCGCAGACCGCACCCGCGACTGCAAGAGCGAGAAAAAAAGCTTTCGAGTTCATGCTTACGCCCGCTAGCACAGCCCAAGCTGCGACAAACAGACATCATAGCATATCCCGCCTTCCGCTGCATCGCCAATCAGCAGCTCGTTGGCGGCGGAGGCCGGGCTTGAAGACTGGATTTCGGACCCCGCAGCGCCGCCGCTGCGAATGCGATCGCCAGCGCCAGCCATGACAGGATCATCGTCGAGCCGCCCAGCGGCGCGGCGAACGGAAACAGGCGCGCTCCTGTGAAGGCGCGGACCGCGAGATCGGCGGCGAACAGCAAAGTCCCCGCCTCCATGACGAAGCCGATCGCGAGAAGGACGCGCGAGGGAGCCAGGCGCGCATGCGCGGCGATGGCGAGAGCCGCCGCGGCATGGAGAATAAGGAAGAGCGCGGCCGTGCGGCCGAGGTCGCCGCCGCCGGCGTGCTCGGACGCCGCCGCCAGTGCGACGCCGGCCGCGCCTATCAGCGCAGCGAAGGCGGCGAGAACGAGGGGAGGGCGGGTCATTCGGGCGGCTCCGTCAATGGCGAGGCGTCGGCGCAGAAGCCGGCGCCGAGGCGCCGCTTGTCAAGCCGCCGCGGTGCGCCGATGGTTGCGCGCGTGCGCCGCTAGGATCAAACCTCGTCTTGAGGCGGCCCCGCGCAAGCGGGGCCCTCGAAGGACGCTCCAGAAGGCGGCTCTCAAGCTGCCCGCCTGGCGGGCTGCGGCTCTTTTCCCCGGAGATGGTCGATGGCGAATTTCGAGGTGCGCGCGATCGAGCGTCGCGATCGCGAGCAGTGGGGGCCGCTGTGGCGCGCCTATCTCGACTTCTATCGGACGGCGGAGACTGCCGAGGTGACGGAAGCGACCTGGGCGCGCATCTTCGATCCGCTGGAGCCTGTCCATGCCGTCGTCGCGGCGCGGGGCGCGAGCCTCATGGGCTTTTCGCACTATATTTTCCAGCGCTCGACATGGCTTGTCGCCGCCCGCTGCTACCTGCAGGACCTCTACGTGAACCCGGCGGAACGGGGCTCAGGCGTGGGACGCGCGCTGATCGGCGCCGTCGCCGCGGCGGCCAGGGAGGCGGGCGCGGCGAACGTCTACTGGAACACGCATGAGACGAACGCGCCCGCACGGCGGCTCTATGACGCTCTCGCCGAGCGCACGGGCTTCATCCAATACCGCATCGACCCCCTCTGATTGTGGATGACGTCCGAAAGTCTGGCGGCCCGAGACTTGCCGCGGAGGGGAACTTCCCTCATCCTCCGGTCGTTATGGATGGTCTGCGCCTATCAGCGCCGCGTACAAAGACCAAGAGATCAGAGGTTGAGCATGGTGTCGAAACGACTTGCACGGCGCTCGCTGGCGATCGCCACCGCCAACGTCCAGACCGGCGTCGACGCTGCGCTGACCATCGCCGCCCGGACGCAGGATATGTTGTCCTTCGGCGGCGGGCCCTTGGAAAAAGCCCGCGAGGCCCAACTCATGGTGCAGGAAAAGGTCGACGCTGCGATCGAGGGCGCTTTCGCCGCGCAGGCCGCATGGGGCGCCTTCGTGATGAAGGCGGCGTTCGGCGGCGTTCGCACGCCCAACGATGTGTCGATGGGGCTGGCCGGGATCGCCCAGGCCGCCGCCAAGCCGGCCAGGCGCACCGTGCGCGCCAACGCGCGCCGCCTGACCGGGGCGAAGGCGCTTTTCTGAAATTGGTCTTGCCTGACATGGATCTCGCCTGACATGGATCTTGTGCATCACCTGCACGGATATCTCGCGACCTACGGCTACATCGCAATTTTCGTCATCGTCGGCCTGGAGAGCGCCGGCATTCCGATGCCCGGGGAAACGGCGCTCGTCGCGGCGGCGATCCTGGCCGGCGAGGGAAAACTCCATCTCTACGGCGTCATCGGCGCCGCCGCGGCCGGGGCGATCCTCGGCGACAATTGCGGCTACTGGGTCGGGCGAGAGTTCGGCTTTCCGCTCATCTACAGGTTCGGTCGCTATGTACGGCTGGACGAGCGGCGACTGAAGCTTGGCCAGTATCTTTTCCTCCGGCACGGCGGCAAGATCGTCTTCTTCGGCCGCTTCGTCGCGGTGCTGCGCGCCTTCGCGGCGTTCCTCGCCGGCGTCAACCGCTACAACTGGGAGGAGTTCTTCCTGTTCAACGCGGCGGGCGGCATCGTCTGGGCGACGATCTTCGGCGCCGGCGGCTTTTTTCTCGGCCGCGCGTTCGAAGTCTACGCCCGGCCTGTGGGCGTTGCGGCCCTGGTTGCGGCGGTGGTCGCCCTCTTCGCCGGCGCCCGCTTCGTGCGCTATCACGAGCAGGCGCTCGAGGAAGAAGCCGAAAGGGCCTTTCCGGGACCGCTGGTGCAACCGAAGGGCTAGTGTTCAGCTTCTGACGCATGGCTCCCACGACAGACTGGAGTCGACGTAAAGCGGACATTTCGATTACGGAGTGGCGTCGGGTTGCCGGGGATGGCCTTAGCACTTTTGCACCTGATTTTTGCACAGCGTTAAGCCGCTGATGTCGTTGACCGCCGGACGCGGTGCAAAGCTCTAGATTTATGCAACATGGAGCGCGATCGTGTCCTAGCCGAGGGCCGGATGGCGGCGCCAGCGCAGGTTGCTCACTCCGACCATCATGCCATGCAGCTTCAAAAATCCTGCGCTGCATTTCCACGCCGCGGCAGGAGCACCAAGTCGGCCGCTTCCTCGGCATCCCTGAGAAGCGTCTTGCGCGGCGTGCCCATCAGCGCACGCATGGTCAGGCCACGAGCAAAATCAACGAGCTGGCTTGCGCGGACGGCCACCGGAAAGTCGGACGGGATTTCTCCAGCGGTGATCGCGTCCCGGAAACGACCTTCCACCAGCGCTGCGGCGCCGGCGGCCGCGTTCTGCAGGAACTGCCGGACCTCAGGGTCGTCCACAAGCGGCGCGACGCACACGAGAAGACATCCCCGCGCGCGTCCTCTCTCGGTCGCAGTTTCGACGGCGTGCCTCAGGAAGCCGGCGAGCGAGTCGCGAAGCGTCTGCGGCGACAGCAGCGCCTTCGCGGCGAGAGCGCCTTTCTTCTCCGCATAATCCTTGAGGACGCGCAAGAATAACGTCCGCTTGTCGCCGAAGACGGCATACAGGCTCGGCCGTCCCACGCCCATCCCGGCGACGAGATCGTCGATCGTGACGCCGTCGTAGCCTTTCGACCAGTACACCTGGGTCGCCTTTTCCAGCGCCTCCGTCTCGTCGAAGCTGCGCGGCCGTCCACGCGGCTTAGGGGCATTCTGAACCATTCAGTTAAAAACTCCTTGACCATTGCCATCGCACCAATATATAACCGAACAGTTCGAAATTAGCAAGCCGGCTCTGGCCTCGCGGGGCCTCACGACTCGACCTTCCCCTTCACCACGGAGCCGCCCATGGAACATTCGATCGCTCTCGTCACCGGCGCCACCTCCGGGCTCGGTTATGCGGCAGCCCGCATTCTTGCCGGAGAGGGCTGGCGCGAGATCATCGTCACCGGGCGCAGCCTGGCCCGGATCCAGGAAACGGCCGCTCAGCTCGCGGCGGAGACCAAGACACAGGTCTTCACGCCGCTGGAGCTGGATCTGAACGCGCCGGCCAGCGTCCAGTCCGCCCTCGCCGAGCTGGTCAAGCGAGGTCGGCCGATCGATTTCCTACTGCTCAATGCCGGGATGGTCCCTGGCAAGGCGCGCGTGCTCACTGCGGCGGGCGTCGAGGCTTCTCAGGCCCCGCTGATCGGCCATCATCAACTGACTGTCGGGTTGCTCCGCGCCAACCTGCTGAGCCCCAACGCGCGGATTGTTATCGCCGGCGCGGAGCCTGCCCGAGGGGGCGTCCCCATGTTCAAGTACACCGACGTGCCAGCCTTCGCGGCCAAATACCACCAGGGTGACCGAACCGCCGCTGTGGAAGCCCTGATTCGCAACGGGCCGAACGTGAAGTACGTGCCCAACAATGCGTATGCCGACGCGAAGCTCATTATCGCTTGGTGGGTCGCGGCGCTGGCGCGCCGGCTACCCTCCGGCATGGCCGTGTACGCTGTCTCGCCCGGTGCGGCGACCGACACCAAGGTGGTGCGAAACGCTGGCCCGTTGTTGAAGTATCTGTTTATCCCAATCGTGAACCTCATTCCCGGCATGAATCAGACGCCGGAGACCGCGGCCCGTCGCTACCTCCAGGCGTCGGAGTTCGGAACCGACGTCTCAGGGCAATTCTTCGCCTCGGCTCAAGGGAAGTTCTCAGGCCCAATCGAGGCGCAGCGCCACCCACACCTCCACGATCGCGCCAGCCAGGAAGCCGCGTGGCAGGCCGTCGTCAAGGTCTCCGGCGTCGACTTGTCTTACCCAGCATCCGTGAGCGCGGTGTCCTGAAGGAGCGCCGGTCGCGGCGAGCTAGCATCAGCCAGCGATTGCGGAGCTACGTGCTCGTCCACGGGTCCTACGGTATTTTGAAATAACTAGTTCAAAAATCTCTTGACCGCAGCCTCCGCGCCTGATTATCATACCAAACAGTTCAAAATTAGCTAGGGCGCCCTGGCGTCGCGAAGGAGAGTACGCATGGAACGGTACGAAGCGAAGCGGGCGGTGATCATCGGCGGCACGAGCGGCATGGGGCTCGCGACGGCGAAGATGCTTCTCGATGGGGGCGCGCGCGTTCTGGTGACGGGTCGCTCGCAGGCCGGCCTGGAATCGGCGCAGAAAGAGCTTGGGAAGGACGCCATCGTGGTTTCGAGCGACGCGCGCTCGTTGACGGACATCGACGCCCTCGCCTCTCGGGTGAAGGCCGAGTTCGACACCTTCGACCTGCTCTTCGTCAACGCCGGGTTCAGCACCCCAGCGCCTCTCGAGAGCATGACCGAGGCCGTCTACGACGAGATGTTCAACTTGAACGCCAAAGGGCCGCTTTTCGCGGTGCAGAAGCTCACGCCGTTGATAAACCGGGGAGGCGCTGTCGTCCTCACGACTTCGATCGCCAACGTCAAGGGAATGCCCGGCAACGCCACATACGGAGCCGCCAAGGCTGCGCTGCGATCCTTCGCTCGGATGCTCGCCGCCGAGCTGCTTCCTCGGGAGATTCGCGTCAACGCGGTGACGCCCGGCCCCATCGACACGCCGATCATCGGCAAAATGTTTCCCGATAAAGACGCGGCCGCCCAGCTTAGGGAAAAGATGATCGGTATGACCCCGATGAAGCGCTTCGGGACGTCGGAGGAAATCGCCAAGGCCGTCCTCTTCCTCGCGTTCGACGCGACCTTCACGACCGGCGCCGAACTACCGGTCGACGGGGGTATGTCGCAACTCTGAAAGCAGCACGCGAAATGCATCGAAATTTAATCTGAGGAGCCAATGACAGACACAGCGAACCATCTGGTCCCAGAGCAGGGGAAACTTCGTCGCGCGCTCGCGGTCGTCTTCGCCTGGTTGCAAGCGATGGAATACACCAGCTTTGACTACACTCTCGATCGCATCGAACGCTTGGAACGGGAGGTGGGACAACTAAAGGAGGAACTGCGCCAAAGCCGCGATACGGGGCCCGTCGATGCTCACAACGGTAGCGCCGCTGGGCTCGAACATTGACGGCACCGGTGAGTCGGCTCGTTCCGCGCGCGTCGCGGACCAGAACGGGCCTATCTCAAAAACCTTGATCTTTGCACCGCCCGCTACGCCCGCTTCGGGTCGATTTTGTAGTCCCGGAATGTCCGCTGTTTGCGCACTCCGGACGGCAAGAGTCGACGTATTGCAGACCTGGCGGATGGCGGCCCGGGACGTCTCAATCGGGCAGGGAAACGGACCTACAATAGTCGCTTGGGAAGGCGCGGAGTCCGCCCGAAGGAGGCCTCGATCAACGCGCCGCCAGAATATCGTGAAGTGAGAAAATCGACCGCGTCCAATCGCATGATCATTGTCCAGTTCGATGCCGATATCGCGACCGGAAACCGCTATTGCAACGACAGCTCACGGACCGTGGGGCGAAGTGGCGGGCGCCCGGACAGTTGGGTTTTTCCGTCTTCGCTGGAACATGCGTTCCCCGCTGCTCCAACGAACCGCGAGCTACCGCTTTCCGCTTCGAAGCGAGACGCGACGCGACGGCGTCACCGTCGCTGATCTATTTTGAGCTGTGCGGCGTTTTGCGGAGGCGAAAGAAGCTCGGCCCAGGCCTTGGCCGCCTTCATCTGGCCCGACTCCGCAAAGTGGCAGTCGTCGTAACGATCCTGGGCTTCCAGAAGCAGGTCGGTGTCGACGCCGCTTTTGATTCCCGACTTCGAATCCAGCAGCTCCACCTGGGCCGTGCGGACTGGGTTGGGGACCTTCCAGCCCGGACCGCACCGCGTCGCCCTCGACACGTAGATCGGCGCCTCGACGCCCTGTGACCGCAGGCTGGCGGCGAACGAGAGGAAGGATTTGCGGTAAGAATCCGCATCCGTCCCCAGCATGAGATCCGATTCTCCCTGGTGCCACAGGACGTGGGTGATGCGATACCTCGAAACCAAAGCCTCGAGGAGGGGTTTCATCGTCGCATTCACATCGCCGCCTTCCGCCCATTGCGCAACATTGGTAGAGCCGACCGCCACGGGCGCCAGGATCACTTTGTCGAACGCGCCGGACTCGATCAGCTTGTCGGCGAGCGGCGTCCAGAGTTCGCCGGCGAACCCGTTCGTGCCCAGGAGTGGCGAGGCGGCAACGAAGCAGCGGCCGGCCACGAAGTTCAGGACCCGGTCGGGATAGCGCGTCACGTGGCGCTCAGCGCCGCTGTTTGCGGCGTTCGACTGCCCGGCAAGGAGGATGACCGCGGTCCCGGGCCCCTGTTCGGGACATTGGACTTCGATCTTACCGGGATAGTCCAACAGGCGGCCTGCGCGATCCATCGCGGCATGCCGGGATTCCGGCATCATAGCAATGGGCTTGGGGCGGCCCACAATGAGCTGGAGCGGGAAACGAACCGGCCACGAATTTGTCACGCCCGCCCAAGCGCCCAGTACGAAGAACGCCAGCCCTGTGGCGCACAATGCGCTCCCGACCACGGTCTTCGTTGTGGATAAGCGCCGGGCGCTCAAGGGAAATTTCGCCATTGGCTGCTCCGTCGAATTGCCGAAACTTGAATAAGCGGATGGCGAATGGCTGCGCGCTTCGTACTGCATCATTCTGGCCTTTCGTGGAGAGGAAAGGGGTGCTGCTAGAACGGCTGCGGGACCAGCGGCTCTTTCCCGCAAGAAACGGCCGTCATCGCAAAAGGCGGCGGCGGGAGCCCGAACATCCCGCCCGGCGGCGGCATGCCGGGGACTGGCGGGGGGAACGGCGGCATGAAGGGGGGCGGTGGGGGCAGAATGCGGCGGGCGAGGAGATCGCGCTGGGCCGAGGTCAGGACCGGATCGATTCCCGCAATCGCCGACCGGAGCCCGGCGAACATCTTCTGAAGCGCTGCCGCGGACTTCTCCATTCTTTCCAGCCTGTCAGGATCGGCCGAAGCGCCGGGCGCCAGGTCTTCGGCGCATTGCGCGTCAAGCGGCTCGACCGCCGCCCGGACGGCGGTCTTGAATGCCTCCCAGGCTTGTTGCTGGTCGGGCGCGGGGGATAACCTCGCTTCCAGATAGGCGAGTCGTCCGGCCAGCACGGCACGGCCTTCCTCGCACAGCTCACGAGGCGCCTGGGCGGCATTGGCCTCAGCCCACGCGGTCGCCGCGCCGAGAACAACACACCCATTGAGGGCAAGAAAACAGAGCGCGGTCTGAGCGGCGGTTTTGATTTTCGGGTGCACCCCTAGCTCCTTTTGTGTATTGGAGCTCGGATTAGACGCCGCCCGTTTCTCGGGAATGTCCTTCATGTTGCAATAGGTGACAAAGCGCGTCGCTAAACTTCAGCCGAAGGGCGCCGCCTATCGACGTTGAAATAGTTTGTTACGTTGTCGGCCTCACGCCCTGTCGCGCCTCATGTAGATTGCAACCAGCGTCCCGCTGCGTCGGAGCCTTTTCTTGAGCCTCAGCACTACGCGCCATGTCCTTATTGTCGATGACGATCGCCAGCTCCGCGCTCTGGTGGCCAAATTCCTCGGCGAACACGGGATTCGCGTCACGCAGGCCGGCAACGGCCGCGAAATGATGAATGCGCTCGACGCCGGCCGGTTTGACCTCGTCGTTCTCGACCTCATGATGCCGGGGGACGATGGACTGGTCCTGTGCCGTAAGCTGCGCGAGCGGAACGGGCCGCCGATCATCATGCTCACTGCAATGGGTTCGGAGATGGACCGCATCGTCGGGCTCGAGATCGGCGCCGACGACTACATGGGCAAGCCCTTCAATCCGCGCGAACTGCTCGCCAGGATCAAGGCTGTGCTGCGACGGACCGGCCGGACGAAGGCGGAGCCCGAAGACCTGCCGCTCGGCTATGAGTTCGACGGCTGGCGCCTGGAGCCAGCCATTCGGATTCTACGCTCTCCGGACGGCGCCATTGTCGACATTACGAGTGGCGAGTTCGACCTCCTGCTCGCCTTCGTCATGCGCCCGCGCCGAGTGCTCACGCGCGATCAGCTGCTCGACCTCGCACGCGGCCGATCAAGCTCGGTGTTCGACCGGAGCATTGATGTCCAGATCAGCCGGTTGCGGCGCAAGATCGAGGCCGATCCTCGCGAACCGACCTTGATCAAGACCGTGCGCAGCGGCGGGTACATCTTTACCAGCGATGTTCGTCGGGAAGGGACGGCGTCGTGATCCGCGCTGTCCTCGGGCGGTTCGGGCTGGCCGCGCGCATCGGGCTTTCGATCGCGGCGGCGGTGGTCGCGATCCAGGTTCTCGTGGTTGCGGTGTTCATGCTCACGCCGCAGAAGCTTCCGCCGCTTTATGGCGCCGGCTGGCTCAGTGACGCGGTCGCGGATCTCGCCAAACCCGCGCTTTCGACGACTGCAGGGGCTTCAACGGATGCAGATATCCTCGAACGTCTGCCCCGGATCCCGTCTCTTTCCGTTTGGATAGACCATGCTCCTCCGCGGCATTTGGCCGATCCTGCTTGGCCGCTCAACCGGGTCGTCGCGACCGTTCGGAGCAAGCTGTCTGACCACCCATCCGCTACCGTTGATGCTTTTCTTCTTGGACGTGGCAATGGCCCAATGATTGCGCCGGCCAGCTTGCAGGCGACCCTCCCGGTGGGCCCAATACTAGCGGGCGAGGAATTGCTGGTGCCACCGTTCTTTCTGATCACGGTCGATTTGGGGAATGGCCGCTGGCTGACCGTCGGTCCCAGCGAGACGGGCGCGCGGGCAACCCTGCTTCGCTCGCTGACCACAGTGTTTGCGGGCACGGTTCTGATCGGCGCCATCGCCGTCCTGACCTCCCGCGGCCTGGTCGCGCCGCTCGGCGCGCTGGCCGCGGCCGCAGACAGGCTCGGGCGCGAGCGAGAGACGACGGACCTTCCCCGCCCAAGAATCCCGGAACTGGCCGCAATCCACGATGCGTTCGAAGCCATGCAGCGCCGCCTCAAGCGGTTCATCGACGAGCGCACTCATATGCTGGCGGCGATCTCGCACGACCTGCGAACGCCTCTCGCCCGGCTGAGACTGCAAGCGGAGTTCGTCGCGGACCAGGACCAACGAGCAGATATGCTCGCCAACATTGCCGCAATGCAGGATATGTTGGCGGAGACGCTGTCCTTCGCGGCCGGGGCCGCAAGCTTGGAGGCCCCGGAGGCGTTCGACTTGGCGTCAATGCTGATCAGCCTCTGTGACGAAGCTTCGGACGCAGGCGGACGGACCGAATATGACGGGCCGAACCATGCCGCGCTTTCAGGCCGCCGCGCGGCGATTCGGCGAGTCTTCTCAAACCTGATCGAGAACGCGGTGCGTTACGGAGGGCTTGCGCGAGTGGCGCTGAGCAGGGCGCCTGATGAATTGACCGTGACCGTCAGCGACAATGGGCCGGGAATCCCGCCAGAACTTTTCGGCACGGCTTTCGCGCCTTTCCAGAGACTCGAGACCTCGCGCAACCGGGAGAGCGGGGGTACGGGCTTGGGACTTTCGATCGCCAGGGACATTGTCCTCGCCCATGGCGGCCAGATCTCGCTTTCCAACGCGAAGCGAGGGTCGAAAGGTCTGATCGTCACCGTCACGTTTCCGATCAGCTCTGCTGCCGCTCAGCGGGCATGACGAGTCTTGTGTTTGCTGTAAAGGGCTTTCGGCTCGGTCACATTTCCGCGTTGCTCACGAAGTGTCGGCGCCGAAGATAACGGTCAGGCCGCTACGACGACTGCGCTCCGCCACTCCGAAGAGCACACAGTGACGCTCGGAGGAGCCTTCGCCCCGCTCGAAATCTAGCACGCACAGCACTCAGCTCCGAAATGTCTCGATTGTGCGCGTCGGAAGGATGGCGCTGGCAAACAATATCCGATTGAGGACATCGGCTGTGGGATTGCCATCGAGTCGCACGGCGCAAACGTCCGCTTTCGTCGTTCCGCGGTGTTCAATCGCTCGGGCCGAATGTTGCGCTTCGGGCCGAGCTGACGCGTTCGAAGCTCTTTCGTCGACGGGCGCCTGTGCTCTCCACCCGTACCGGGACCAAACAGGAATTCGCGCTTAGAGTCGGATCAGACCCGTTCGCCACGAAGTCGGCGAACGCCCACCTCTTGCGCATTCCCGCCATTCAGCCGGCGGCCTACGCCGCGAGCGGACGCTCGATTGGGCCGATCCACATCCGCATGCGTTCCGAGCGGCGCAGGAAGTCGACCGCCACGGTGCGGTTGATCTTTTCGGCGTCGAGCGCGCGCAAGAGCTCGCCGACGCTGGTCACGGGCTTGCCGTCGAGCCCGATGATGAGGTCGCCGGAGAGAAGCCCGGCATGGGCGGCCGGGCCCGCCTGATCGACGCTGAGCAAGCGCGCGCCGGTGGCCTGCTCCAACCCAAGTCGCAGCGCGATGCGGCGCGGGATCGTCGTCGTCGCCGCGCCGACGCCGATATAGGCGCGCCGCACCCGGCCGTGACGCGCGATCTCGCCCGCGACGAAATTGGCGGTGTTGGAGGCGACGGCGAAGCAGATGCCCTGCGCGCCCATGATGACGGCGGTGTTGATGCCGATGACCTCGCCGGCGGTCGAGACGAGGGGCCCGCCGGAATTGCCGGGGTTCAGCGCCGCGTCGGTCTGCACGACGTCCTCGATCATACGGCCCGTTCGCGACTGCAGCGAGCGCCCGAGGGCGGAGACGACGCCGGCGGTCACGGTCGCGTCGAAGCCGAGCGGATTGCCGATCGCAATCGCGATCTGGCCGCGCCTGAGTTTGGAGCTGTCGCCGAGCCGGGCGGCGGGCAGCGACACGTCGGCCTCGACCCGCAGGAGCGCAAGATCGGTGTCGGGATCGTCGCCGAGAACGCGAGCCTGGAGTTCGCGGCCTTCGAGCGTCGTCAGGGCGACGACCCGCGAGCCCTGAACGACATGGGAGTTGGTGAGCGCAAGCCCGTCCGACGACACGATCACGCCCGAGCCGGCGCCGGCGTTGCGGCCTCCGCGCTTGACATCGATCCTGACCACGCTCGGCCCGACGCGCTCGACCACGTCGCTGACGACGCGCGAATAGTCGTCGAGCAGGGTCGCGTCGGTCGCAGGCCGCTCGCCGGGACCCTGGGAAGGGCTGTCCGGATCGAGCACCAAGGCGGCAGAGGGCGACTGAAGCGGTTCAAACATGCCGGCGATATGGGGGCTGGTCCCCCGCGCCGCAAGCGTCGGCTTTCGCCCGGATTTCGGGCCTTTGCTCAAGCGCTACGTAGAATCCCTTATTGCGCAGATCCGGGATGTTTGGAAAGTTTAACGTCAGGACATGGCGTTTCGTTCGCCATACGCGCGGGTTCGCTTTGGGTGCTTTGGCGCAGGGTTTGTTTGCGCGGCGGTCGGTGATCGTGACGCCGAAGCATCTGTTGCGCCTGCGAGCCGAGGGGCGGCGGCGCGAAGCTCGGCGCAGCCGACGGAATCCAGCGATCGTCCCGCTCCGACCCAATCACCACGGTCTTCAGAAGCAACTCGATCGCCGATTGCGCGTTTGACCGTGATGTCGAAGCTGACATCGAGCGCTTCTCGATACGCCGCGTCGTCGGGCAGGGCCCGGCGAGAGCGCATGGGCGCCCGCTTTCGTTTCTGGCTTTCTTTGTCGGCGGCCCTGCTCGCTGGCGCGTTTGTGGGACTGGGTCTGGCTCAGGCCGAGCGCGATAGCTCCGAGTCTGCCACGCCGACCGACCGTCAGGAGGCGCCGCCAGCGCCGAACCAGGAGCGTCCCTATGTCCAGCCGATCCGCATCGGGATGGGCCCTGACAATCCGATCACGGGCGCGCCCGCGCCCCCAAGAGGTCCCGCCGTTTTTTGGCGGAACGGAGACGCGTCGTTGACCGAGGCGGCCTTCTCCCTGGTGTCCCCCGGTCGAAGAGTTTGAACGCCATGAATAAAGGGAAGGACTTCTGGGCGCCGCGCAGGCACGGATTCGACGACGACGGACCGATGGCCTACGAGCCGAGGCAACGCGCCTCGCGTCCATTCGCCAGGCCGGACAGCCCGTTCGATGAGTCGAATAGCGCCGGAGCAGCCTCTTCGCTGGCGGGCCAGCCCACCGTCCAGGCGACGGTGAAATGGTTCAAGGACGAAAAGGGCTTCGGCTTCGTCGAGCTGGCGAACGGGCAGGGCGACGCGTTTCTGCACGCGACCGCCCTGCACGCCGCGGGACACGACACCGTCGCGCCCGGGGCGAAGTTGCAGGTCATCGTGGGCTCCGGGGCGAAGGGCCCGCAGGTCGCCAGCGTCGTCTCGGTCGACTCGTCCGGCGTCGTCGAACGCCCGCGCCGGCCGTTTTCCGACGCGCCCCGCCCCCCACGCCGCGCGCCCCCGGATCTCTCGAGCGCAATCACGCTTGAGGGCAAGGTCAAGTGGTTCAACGAGAACAAGGGCTTCGGCTTCGTCGCGGTGGATGACGGCGGCAAGGACATCTTCGTCCACATTTCCGCGCTCAACGCCGCAGGCATCGCTCATCTCGACGAGGGTCAGACCGTCAATATGCGCGTCGTCGATACGCCTAGAGGCCGCGAGGCGGTGTCGATCGCCCTCTGACTGCGCGGGCGCCGACAACGCAGGTTCGGCCCGCAGCCGCCCCATGGCGCCTGCCTCGGACCGGTGTTCCTGCTACAGCCCGCCCCTGAGGCGGGCTCCTTCTCTCGCGCGATTTTTCCGATCTCACGCCAATTATCGTCCTGTTTCCGATTATCTCGTTCACGTAATACATGAGAGTCTTTCCATAAGTAGTTGCGATCATTTATTTTATGGGTTAGAGAGTGGCGACGGACGGGATCGCAGGGGCCTTGAAGGCGCCATTTTCATCCATAACGCCGCGGCCTGTTACGGGGCCTAACAGGGAGATCGATCTCCCTGTTCTTTCTTCATCTTCTACTTGAACGGTTTCGCTCAAGCCACTGAATAGACTTGATTATCCAAAGAACCGAGGAACGGGAGCGGCGCGATTCTCCCTGTTAGCAGGGAGTAACAGGGAGACACATTTGTCTCGGCCGTCGCCATTCCAGCGCAACCGGCTCTAGATTCGCCCTTTCGCCAGCGCCGCGAGGATCGCCTGCGCCCGACGCCCGGCCAAGGCCGCGGAGACGTGCGGCCCCGATTTCAGCCGCCAGTTGGGGCGCTCGCGGTCGGTCCCGGGCAGATTAGTCGCCATCGTCTCGCCGACGAGGTCGTCGAACTGGGCGCTGGCGAGGATCGAGCCCGCGCCCCCGACCAGGGCATGGACCGCGGCGGCGGTTGGATCGTCGAGCGGCGCGTCCTCGCCGGGCGCGAAGCGAATGAGGCCTGCGGATAGGAGCGCCGCGACGAGGCCGCGCTTCTCGTCGCGGCGGTGGGCGATGGCTTTGCCCGCATCAGCCAGTGTCAGGAGGCCGAGCGCGAGCCGCTCGGCGATGTCGGCGCCCTGCCACCAGCCGGCGAGCGTCGGCAGATCGTGCGTTGCGACGCAGGCGACCGACAACGGCGGATAGGCGGCTGGCGGGAGCACCTCGCCTCCATTGCGTTCGAACCACAACACCCGCATTCCCGGAATGTTGGCTTTCGTCAGCCGGTTGCGGAAGCCCTCGGCCACCGTGCCGAGATCCTCGCCGATCACCATGCATTTCGCTCGCTGGCTTTCGAGCGCGATGTTGCCGATGAGATCGTCGAGCGGATAGGCGAGATAGGCTCCCTTCCGCGGGCCTTGCTCCGTCGGGAATGAGAAAGAGCCGCTGCAGGCCCATCGCGTGGTCGATCCGCAGCATGCCGGCATGGCGCATGTTGGCCGCGGCGACTTCACGCCCCGCCGCCCAGCCTTTGCGAGCGCCCGCAAGCGGGTTCGGCGCCGGCAGGTTCCAGTTCTGGCCCTCGGTCGAGAAAGGATCGGGCGGCGCGCCGATGGTGACGCCCTGCGCCAGTTCCCCCGCATGGGCCCAGGCCTCCGCTCCGTCGGGCGCCGCGCCGACCGCGAGATCGCGAAAGAGGCCGATCTCGAGCCCCGCCGCGCGGGCGCGAGCGGCGGCGCGCTTAAGCTGGCGGTCGCCGAGCCACTGGCAAAAAAGCGCGAAGTCGAAAGCCTGAGGATCCCCGGCGATCGTCGTTTCGATCGCCTTGGCGTCCCCGTCCCGCAGCGCCTCGGGCCACGACCGCCAGTTTGCGCCGCTTGGCCCTCCAGCGATCGCCTCGAAGGCGGCGAAGCGCCTGAGCGCGTCGCCCCCAGCGCCGACGAAAGCGTCATGATCCTCAACGATCGCGTCTCTCGGCCGGGCGGCGCGGACGCGCGCAAAGACCGCATGGCGGGCCTCGAGAGCGGCGCGCTTGATCGTCCAGACCGCCGCGGTAGTCGACAAGCTTTGCGGCCGAGGCCGCAGCGACTGCGGGCCCCAGGGCGCCGAGCGCTGCATCGAGGCCTCATCGCGCGGCAGCGCCGCGTCGAGAACGTCGATGAGGATCGGATCGAGGAAGCGGCGGTCGGAGGGATGATACGGGCTCGCGCGCTCGCGGTCGCGCGGGAACAGCATGTGCATCGGGCTGACGCCGAAATAGGCCGCCCCCGCGCCACCCGCCGCCTCGGCGGCGAGGGCGAGCGTCGAAAAATCGCCGACGCCCTGATCGCCCTCGCGGCGCATGGCGTAGAGTTGGGCGGTGACGCCGAAGCGCTTCCGTCGCGCCGCCTCGGGACTATAAGCCTCGGACGGCGCCACCGTCAGTTCGCATTCGACGCCGCCGATGGTGAGGCGGTGACGGCCGATCGGCAGGCCGGGCAGCGGCACCGTTCGCTCGACGACCGTGCGCCCGTCGAGCAGGGTCCTTTGCGCTCCGTCCCCGGCGTCCACACGCCACTCGAGAACCTTGCCGTCCTCGCAGTCGATCCTGCCCTCGCAGGCCTGCGGCGTATCGCGCAAGGGCGCTGCGAGCGATTGGTCGACGCGCAGCACGTATGAGCCCGGCAACCGCCGCCGGCGCGTTACGTCGAGGACATAGGCAAGGCTTTCGCGCGCCGCGGCCTCGCTGCCGGCCTCCAGTCCGAGCGCGGACATCAACGCGATCTTTGTCTCCGGCGAAACGATCGTGCGCTTGCCGCCGACGTCCCACCATTCGGCGGCGATCCCGACCGCGCTGGCGAGCGCATCGATCGCCTCGGCGTTTGGCGGACCGCTGCTGAGGCCCATGTTCCCAAGCGCGCTTTCGGCGAGGATGAGCGATGAGCGGGCGCCGAGCCGGCGCCGGTCGGCGAGCACGACGGGGCGCTCCGGCGCGTCAGGCCTGTCGGTCTCGACGAGCGCCCGCCAGCCCATGCCGGCGCGGGGCGCCGGAAGCGTGAACTCCACGTCCGAATGGCCTCGATTCATCGCGACCGCGACGCGATCGACGGCATCCCCGTGCGGCGCGGCGAAGACGGCGACCAAAACTGCGCCCGTCGGTTCGTTCCAGCGTGAGGGCGTCAGCGGACCCTCCGCCTCGCGCCATTCGACGTCGGGCAGGCGGCGCTCGGATCGAACGGCTCCCCGGTCAGGAACGAGTCGCGCGACAGGGCAGGGCGCGCGCGGCGGATCTCCGCGAGACGCCGAACGAAGGCGATGAGCGAAGCGTCCACTCCGCTCCAGTCGATCGCGGTGATCGAGTTGTCCTGGGCATACGCATTATTGTTCCCGCCCTGGCTGAACCCCAGCTCCGACCCCATCGCCAGCATGGGCGTTCCACGCGAGGCGAAGAGCAGCGTCAGGAGATTGCGCTGGTCGAGCGCCCGATCGGCGCGAATCGTGGGGTCCTCGCTCGGCCCCTCGACCCCGTGATTCCAGGAGAAATTGGCGTCCGTTCCGTCGCGGTTTCCTTCGCCATTGGGTTCGTTGTGCTTGCGCTCGTAAGCCATGAGGTCGGCGAGCGTGAAGCCGTCGTGGGCGACCACGAAGTTGACGCCCTTCGATGGCGCCGCGGCTCGCGGGAAGATGTCGCGCGAGCCTGCCATCCGCGTCGCGATATCGCCGCGCAGTCCGGGATCTCCCCGCCAGAAGCGGCGGCCGGCGTCGCGAAAGCGGTCGTTCCATTCGGCGAAGTCGGGGCCGAACGCGCCGAGCTGGTAGCCGCCCGGGCCGACGTCCCAGGGTTCGGCGATGAGGCGCGCCCGGCCTAAGAGCGGATCGTCCGCCAGCGCCTTGAAGAATGGCGCGTTGGGATCGAAACCGTCAGGCCCCCGGCCGAGCGTCGTCGCAAGATCAAAACGGAAGCCGTCAAACCCGCCGTAGATCATCCATCGTCTCAGCGCGCCGATCGCCATCTCGACGACAATCGGCCGGTCGAGCGCGACGCAATTGCCGCAGCCCGTGTCGTTGACATAGGCCGCAGGATCCCGAGGATCGAGGCGGAACCACGTCGCGTTGTCGAGCCCGCGGAACGACAGGGTCGGCCCGAACTGATCGCTTTCGCCATTGTGGTTGAAGACGACGTCGAGGATCGCTTCGATTCCCGCGGCGTGCAGCGCGTCGGTCGCCGTCCGCACCTCGGCCCAGCCGCCGGGCGCGAGACGCGGGTCCGGAACGCCGAACACCACCGGATTGTAGCCCCACGCATTCGAGAGGCCGAGCGGAGGCAGGTGCCGTTCGTCGACGAAGGCGTCGGCGGGCATGATTTCGACCGCGGTCACGCCGAGGCCCGCGATGTGGGCGATCGAAGCCGGATGCGCCAGTCCCGCGAAGGTCGAGCGCGCGCTCTCCGGAATCGCCGGGTTCAGGCGCGAAAAGCCGCGCAGATTGAGTTCGTAGATGATGAGCGCTTCCTGAGCGATGCGCTTCCGCCCCGGCTCGCCTGCCGGCGGCGCCCCGGCGATTGCTTTCGGCGCGTGAGGGCCGGTGTCGTCGCCAAACGCGAACATCGAGGGATGCAGCCGGAATGGCCGGTCGAACGTCCATGCGTAAGGGTCGGCCAGCAGTTTGGAGGCGTCGAAGCGGGCCCCTCGCGCCGGATCGTAAGGGCCCTCGACCCGGAAGCCGTAGCGCGCCCCGGCTCCAAAACCTGGCGCAAGCCCGCGGAAGACGCCGTCCCGGTCGCGCGCCATCCCTGCGCGGAAGACTTCGCGGTCGCCGTCGTAGAGGCAAAGCGACGCGCCTTCGGCATGGGGCAGGTCGAGCGCCGCCTCGAGCCCATGGGGCGAGACGGCGACGCCGAGACCCCCGGCATTGTTCACGCGGCGGCCCCGGCCACGGAACGGTAGAGCGCCGCATAGCGCTGCGCCGGCCCTCGCCATGAGACGTCCGCGCGCATGCCGTTGAGCCTGAGGCGCTGCATCGCCGCCTTGTCGTGGAAAAGCGCGAGCGCGCGATCGATGGCGTAAGCGAGCGCGTCCTCCGAGGTCGGCGAGAACTGGACGCCGGTCGCAACGCCTGCAGCGGTTGCAGCCTCGTTGGCGTCGATCACCGTGTCAGCAAGGCCTCCAACCCGAGACACAACCGGCGCCGCGCCGTAACGCAGTGCGCAGAGCTGGGTGAGCCCGCAAGGCTCGAAGCGGGATGGCACGACAATGAAGTCGGCGCCCGCCTGAAAGAGATGCGCAAGCGTCTCGTCATAGCCGAGGACGCAGCCGACCGAGCCCGCGCGCATCGCGGCGGCCTCTGCGTAAGCTTCTTCGAGCGTCCTTTCGCCGGAACCGAGCAGCGCGAGCTGGCCGCCGCTCGCTACGATCCGAGGCAACGCCGGCAGAAGGAGGTCGAGGCCCTTCTGCTGCGAGAGGCGCGAGACCACGGCGAACAGCGGCCGGTCGGCTCCGGGCGTCAGGCCGAGCTTGCTTTGCAGCGCAGTCTTGTTGCGCGCCCGCATGTCGATCCTGAGCGCGCTGTAGTTCTGCGCGATCGCGGGATCCGCCTCGGGATCCCAGACGGCGTCGTCGATGCCGTTGAGAATGCCGTGCAGCGCGGAAGCGCGGGAGCGCAGCAGGCCGTCGAGCGCCATGCCGAACTCGGGCGTCATGATTTCGCGGGCGTAGGTCGGCGAGACGGTCGCGATTACGTCGGTGAGCCTGAGACCCGCCTTCAGATAACCGACGCCGCCGAAATATTCGACGCCGTCGATCGTAAGCGCTCTCTCAGGTAGACCGAGCTCCGGGAAGACGGATAGCGGGAAATGACCCTGAAAGGCGAGGTTGTGGATCGTGACGACCGTCCCCGGCCGCGGCCCTGCGGAAAAATGCAGATAGGCGGGCGCCAGCGCGGCCTGCCAGTCGTGAGCGTGAACGACCTGAGGCTCGAACGTGGGGATCGCGCCGAGCCCGATGTCGGCGCCGACCCGCGCGAGCGCCGCGAAGCGGCGCGCATTGTCGGGCCAGTCGAGCCCTCCGGGCCCGAGATACGGATTGCCAGGCCGGTCGTAGAGATGCGGGGCGTCGATCGCGAAGAGATCGAGGCCCGCGGCCGCGCCGGCGAGAACCCGCGCCGGCCCCCCGAACAGATCGTCGTATTCCTGTGCGGTCGAGACCTGGGCGAGCTTCGATTTGACCGACGGATAGGCCGGAATCAGCGTTCGCATAAGCACGTCTTCGCGCTTCAGCGCGCCGGGCAGCGCCCCAGCGACGTCGGCGAGCCCCCCGGTCTTGACCAGCGGAAAAATCTCCGATGCGACCGAGAGGACTTTCAGTTCGCTCATGCCTTGAGCTTTTCGATCATCGGCCCGGTGATCAGCGTCACGCCGTCCTCGGTGCGCCGAAACCGCTCGGCGTCGAGCTCCGCGTCCTCGCCGACGATGAGCCCGTCGGGGATGATGACCTCGGCGTCAATCACCACCTTGCTCAGGCGCACGTTCCGCCCGATGCGGGCGTAGGGGAGGATGACGGCCTCGTGGATTGTCGAATAGGAGTGGACGTGGACGCCGGTGAACACCAGCGAGCGGCTGATCGCGGCGCCCGAGACGATGCAGCCTCCCGAGAGCAGCGACGAGATTGCGAGACCGCGCCGGCCGTCCATGTCATGCACGAACTTTGCCGGCGGCGTGATCTCGCCATAGGTCCAGATCGGCCAGGCGCGGTCATAAAGGTCGAGATCGGGCACGATGTCGGTGAGGTCGATGTTAGCCGCCCAGTAGGCGTCCACGGTCCCGACGTCCCGCCAGTAGTGCTTGGCCTCCTCGGTCGAGATGACGCAGGAGTTCGAGAAGTGATGAGCGACGGCTTTGCCGTTCCTCACGATGTAGGGGATGATGTCCTTGCCGAAATCGTGGCTCGAGTTCCTGTCCGCTGCATCGCGTTTGAGAAGGTCGATGAGGAATGTGGTCTCAAACACGTAGATCCCCATGCTGCAGAGCGCGACGTCGGGCTTGCCGGGCATGGAAGGTGGATTCTTGGGCTTCTCGAGGAAGGAGATGATCCTGTCTTTTTCGTCGACGTGCATGACGCCGAAGCCCTTGGCCTCTTCGAGCGACGCCTCGAGGCACCCGACCGTCACATCCGCTTCAGAGTCGACGTGCTGCTGCAGCATCTTCTCGTAGTCCATCTTGTAGACGTGATCGCCCGCGAGCAGCACGATAAAGAGCGGACCATAGCTCTCGATGATGTCAATGTTCTGATAGACGGCGTCGGCCGTGCCCAGATACCACATGGTTTCGGAGACGCGCTGCGATGCAGGAAGGATGTCGAAGCTCTCGTTTCGCTCAGGGCGGAAGAAGTTCCAGCCGCGCTGCAGATGGCGGATGAGGCTATGGGCCTTGTACTGGGTTGCGACCGCGATGCGGCGAATGCCGGAATTGAGCGCGTTCGAAAGCGCGAAGTCGATGATCCGCGACTTGCCGCCGAAATAGACGGCGGGCTTGGCGCGGCGGTCGGTGAGCTCCATCAGGCGGCTGCCGCGCCCGCCGGCAAGGACATAGGCCATCGCGTGACGCGAATAGGGCGGCGAAACTCCCAGCTCCTTTGCGGTCTTGGTCCTGACCATCTTCAACTCCCCTTTCAAGACGCCGCCCCCCCGGCGCCGGGCGGACTGAAAACCAGGTATAGGGTCGCAAGCGGCGGCAGGGTCAGCGTGGCGGAAGCCGGAAAGCCGTGCGAGGACCGCGCCTGCGCGGTGACGCCGCCGAAATTGCCAAGGTTGGATCCGCCGTAGACCTCGGCGTCGCTGTTGAGCGCCTCGCGCCAATGGCCCTCGTAAGGCAGTCCGACCCGATAGTTGAGCCGGGGCTCGGGCGTGAAGTTGCAGATGACCGCGACCGGCGGGTCGGCGGGGCCGCCGCGGCGCAGGAAGGCGAGCACCGACTGGCTGTCGTCGTTGACGACGATCCAGCGGAAGCCCTCCGGCTCGCAATCGCGGGCGTAGAGCGCGGGCGTCTGTCGATAGAGGCGGTTAAGGTCGCGGATCAGCGCGTGAACACCCTGATGGGGCCGGTGATCGAGCAGCCACCAGGGGAGCGACTCGCCCGCGTTCCATTCGCCTGTCTGACCGAAGTCCTGGCCCATGAACAGTAGTTTCTTGCCGGGATGGCCCCACATGAAGCCGTAAAAGGCGCGCGCATTGGCGAAGCGGCGCCATTCGTCGCCCGGACACTTGGAGACCACCGAACCTTTGCCGTGAACGACCTCGTCGTGCGAGATCGGCAGGACGAAATTCTCGCTGAAGGCGTAAAGCAGCCCGAACGTCATCTTGTCGTGGCTCCAGCGGCGATAGATCGGGTCCAGCGACATGTAGTCGAGCGTGTCGTGCATCCAGCCCATGTTCCATTTGAAGCCGAAGCCAAGGCCGCCGTGGTCGGTCGGGCGGGAGACGCCGGGGAAGGCCGTCGATTCCTCGGCGATCGTGATCGCGCCCGGGAAATCCGCCATAAACGAGCTCGTTCGCGCGGCGCAGGAAGGCGATCGCCTCGCGGTTTTCCCTGCTGCCGTCGGGGTTGGGCAGCCATTCGCCTTCGCGCCGCGAATAGTCGAGATAGAGCATGGAGGCGACGGCGTCGACGCGCAAGCCGTCGATATGGAATCGGTCGACCCAGTAGAGCGCGTTGCAATAGAGAAAATTGGCCACCTCGTGCCGGCCGAAATTGTAGATCGCGGTGTTCCAGTCAGGATGGAAGCCCTTGCGCGGATCGGCATGTTCGTAGAGCGCGGTGCCGTCGAAGCGGGCGAGCCCGTGCGCGTCGGTCGGAAAATGCGCCGGCGCCCAGTCGAGGATCACGCCCGAGTTCCTGCCGCGTGCGCTCGGTCGACGAAGCGAGCGAAGGCCGCCGGCTCGCCGAAACGGCGCGTCGGCGCGAAAAGCCCGATCGGCTGGTAGCCCCAGGATTCGTCGAGCGGATGCTCGCTGATCGGCAGTAGCTCGATATGGGTGTATCCCATGTCCGACGCGTAGGGAATGAGTTGGTCGGCCAACTCGTCGTAGGTGAGAAACGTTCCGTCGGGATGGCGCCGCCACGAACCGAGATGGACCTCGTAGATGGACATCGGGCTGCCGGCGCGGCTCGCCCTCGCCACGCCTGGACATGTATTCGGCGTCCGTCCAGACGAAATCGGCGCTGTCGGCGACGACAGACGCGGTCGACGGCCTCAACTCCGCCTCAAAGCCGAAGGGATCGGCCTTCAGCGGCAAGAGCGCGCCGTCGGGGCCCGCGAGCTCGTACTTATAGACGGTTCCCGCCTCGATGCGAGGGACGAAAATCTCCCACAGACCGCTATCGAACGCTTACGCATCTGGCAGCGCCGTCCGTCCCAGCGGTTGAAGTCGCCAACGACCGAGGCGCGGGCCGCGTTGAGGCGCCCAGAGCGCGAAGAGGACGCCTCGCACGCCCTCGTGCATCGTCAACTGGGCGCCGAGACGGCGGTAGAGCTGGCGATGAGAGCCTTCGCGCAGGAGATAGTCGTCGACGGGTCCGAGAGCAGGGCCAAACGCGGACCTAAGGGTCGAGAGATGAAGACGTTCCCGAGGCCGTGTCGACCTCGACCAGATAGACCGGGCGCTCCTTGAGGGAGGGGATCAGCGTTTCGAAAAAATCGTCCCTGCGACGAGGCAGCTCCGCGAGAAGCTTGCCGTCAAGGCTCGTTGCGCGACACGTATGACGGCTCGGGCGCAAAAACTCGAATGACCCAGCCGGCAGGGGTTTCATGCGGACCCAGCACGGCGAAAGGGTCGCCGGAACGCGCCTCCTGGATTGCGGCGACGTCAGCCTCTCGCGCTCGCCAAACCTCCATTTTGGTCTCCCTCCTGTCGCCGGCTCAGCTCAACGGCTCATACGGCGCGATCCAGATTTCAGATGCATATTCGGCAATGGTGCGGTCGGACGAGAACCATCCGACGTTGGCGGTATTGAGGATGCTCGAGCGCATCCAGCTCTTCCGATTCCGCCAGACCTCGTCGATCCGCATCTGCGTCGCCCAATAGGCGTCGAAATCAGCGCAAAGCATAAAGTAGTCGTGGTGCGTTAGCGTATCGACGAGGCCGCGATAGCGCCCGGTGTCGTCGTTCGAAAATACGCCCGAGGCTATCTCGTCGAGCGCCTCCCGAAGAACCGGCGAAGCGGCGATGCGTGCAGTCGCGTCGATGCCCTTGGCCCGCGTCGCGTCCACTTCCGCGGCTGTCAGGCCGAAGATGAAGATGTTGTCGTCGCCGACGAGATCGCGCATCTCGACGTTCGCGCCGTCGAGCGTGCCAGATGGTCAGCGCGCCGTTGAGGGCCGCCTTCATGTTGCCGGTGCCCGACGCCTCCATGCCCGGCTGTCGAAATCTGCTCGGACAGGTCGACGGCGGGAATGATCGTCTCCGCCAGCGAGACATTGTAATTGGGCAGGAAGATCACTTTAGGAGACCGCGCACGGTCGGGTCGGCGTTGACCACACGCGCCACGTCGATCGCGAGCTT
>CAVZJZ010000054.1:0-22400 GCA_963775665.1 uncultured Alphaproteobacteria bacterium
CGTGTACGCCCGGTTGAGAATGCTCGGCGCGCCGCTCGCCGGCACCCCGCTCAATTCTCCCGAATAAGTGAAGGTCTTGCGGCCCGCGGTGAGGCTCGGGCGGGGCGCGTTCCAGCGTGTGAGCGACGAGTTGTCGAGCGGGAACACGTTGTTTTTCCTGGCCTCGGAATAGAAGAGATCCTGCATCTCTTTGAGCTTATCGGGCATCCCCTCGGCGAGGTCGTTGGATTCGGTCGGGTCCTCCTTGACGTTGTAGAGTTCCCATTTGTAGCCCGTAATCACGTCCGGAGCCGGCTTCGTGCTGAGTTCCCAGGGAAGGGTCGCCGGCGTCGTCGTCGCCACCCATCCGTCGTGATAGATGGCGCGATTGCCGAGCATCTCGAAATATTGGGTCGTGCGGCGGGAGGGCGCATCGGCGTTCGCCTTGTCCCAGGTGTAGGCCATGCTCACGCCGTCCATCGGACTTCTGCTTGATGCCGTCGATCGTATCCGGCTGCGGAATGCCGGCCGCGTCCAGGATCGTCGGAGCGACGTCGATGATGTGGTGGAACTGACGGCGAACGCCGCCGACGTCGTTGATGTGTCCGGGCCACGAGATGGCCATGCCCTGGGCCGTGCCGCCGAAATGCGACGCCACCTGCTTGACCCATTTGAAGGGTGTGTCGAACGCCCAGGCCCACGGCGCGGCGAAATGCGGGTAGGTACTTTCCGATCCCCAGAACGGATACCAGAGGAACTGGTCTTTGACCGGCACCTCGACGCCGTTGAAGGTCGTGAACTCGTTCGGCGTGCCGTTGAGCATGCCCTCCGCGCTCGCGCCGTTGTCGCCGCTGATGTAGATGATCAGGGTGTTGTCGAGCTGGCCGAGGTCCTCGACCGCCTGGATGACGCGGCCGATCTCATGGTCCGTATAGGCCTCGTAGGCGCCATAGACGTCCGCCTGCTTGATGAAAAGCGTCTTCTGCTCCAGGCTCAGCGAGTCCCACTGCGGCAGCTTTGCGCCGCCATACTCGGCTTGTCCGTCCGGCCAGTCTGTCAGCTTGGCGTTGTCGGGCATGATCCCGAGGCGTTTCTGATTGGCGAAGATCGTCTCGCGCAACTTGTTCCAGCCGTCGTCGAACAGGTGCATGGCGCTGATTTTTTTGATCCATTCCGGCGTCGGATGGTGCGGCGCATGGGTGCCGCCGGGCACGTAATAGACAAAGAACGGCTTGTCCGGCGCGATCTCCTTGAGCTGCTTCATGTAGTGGATGGCCTCGTCGGCCATGGCGGTCGTGAGATTCCAGCCGGGATTGCCCTGGAAGGGAAAGATCGCGGTCGTGTTGCGGAAGAGGTTCGGCTGCCACTGGCTCGCGTCGCCGCCGACGAAGCCGTAGAAATAGTCGAAGCCCATTCCAACCGGCCACTGGTCGAACGGCCCGGCCTGGGTCGCCTGATAGGACGGCGTGTTGTGGTCCTTGCCGAACCACGCGGTGCCGTAACCGTTCTCCTTCAGGATCGTGCCGACGGTGCCGTTGGCTTTCAGAATGATCGAGTCGTAGCCCGGATAGCCGGTGCCGATTTCATCCACGACGCCGAAGCCCGCGACGTGGTGATTGCGGCCCGTGATCAGCGCCGCCCGCGTCGGCGAGCACAGCGAGGTCGAGTGGAAGTTGGTGTAGCGCAGCCCGGCCTTGGCGATGCGATCCAGAGCCGGGCTGGGGATGACGCCGCCGAAGGTGCTCGGCACGCCGAAGCCGTCGTCGTCGGTCATGATGAGCAAGACGTTCGGCGCGCCCTTCGGCGGCACGATGCGCGGCGCCCACCAGGGCGTCGACTCGGAGGCTCTCTCCTTGATGACGCCGCCAAAGGGCGGATTGGGCGGCGGAAGCTGCTTGCCGTCGATCGTTGTGGTGGCGGTCGGCGAGCCAAGAACTCCGGTCACCTGCTGGGCGAAACCGCAGGAGGGACTGAGCGCCAGAGCGATAGAGGATATGGCTATCGTGCATGCAAACGGAACCGCTTTCATCTGTCGCCCGTCTCCCACTCATAACCGCTTCCTAGACCTGTTTCTACGCACAGGCTTGAACGCCGGCTTGGCATTTGACGCCAAAATATGCGTACACAGGCTCACGTGATTTTCGGAGCAGGGAGTAGGGCAGGGCGATGCCGGGCGCAATTCCATTGATACGCGGCTTTGCGCTTTTGCCGACCCTGCACTGGCTTGCGGAGGAAGGCGCATCAGTCGAGCGCGCGCTCGCGGAAGTGGACCTGTCGTCGAGCCCGATCACCGATCCTTTCCGTCCGATCCCATTGGTGCATGCGGCCGCTCTGCTCCGCAACGCCGCCCGCGAGCATGGGCCGGATCTTCCGTGTCGCGTCGTTTCCCGCTCGGGCAGCCTCGAGATCGCAATGCTCGGGAAGGTCGCCCTCGGCGCCCGAACTCCGGCGGAGGCGCTGGGGAGGATCGTCGCGGCCCTGCCTTACTATTGTTCCCACGAGCAGGTGTCGTTCGAGCGGAAACCGGGTCAATATGTCGTGCGCGAGTTCTTTGCCCACAGGTTCGATCCCGAGACGCGGCATCTGCTCCTTCAATACGCCGCCGCCATGATCGATCGCATTTTGAGCATGGCGGGCGATCCAGCGCCTCGGATCGCGCGCATCGAGATCCCCCCGCATCCCACGCACGGCGTCGCGCACCTTCGCCGCTGGTTCGGCGACGGCGTCGCCGAGACGAGGTCTCGCGGGATCACGCTCGTCGTTGACGACCGCGTCATGGAGCGCGCCTTCGGCAAGGTGGCGAGAGATCGTCTCAATCCCAGAGGGCTCGACGGCAGGGCTTCGCTGCGCGCCGGCGAGACCTTCTCAGATTCGGTGAAGTCCCTGTTGGGCCTGATGATCGAAAGCGATGAGGCGCCGACCATGAAGCGGGTCGTCGCCGCGGCGGGAACGAGCGCCCGCACTTTTCAGCGTCAGCTCGAAGAGGAGGGGACGAGCTTTTCAGAACTGCTGGCCGACGTGCGGCGGAGCGAAACGTTGAGGCGGCTGAAGGAACGAAACGTCACGATCGCCGCCATCGCCACGGATCTGGGCTATTCCGATCAGGCCTCTTTCACGCGCGCGTTCCGCCGGTGGACAGGAACCCCTCCTGGCCAGTTCCGCGCCAGGACGACCTTCAGGCCTTAGAATTCGCGCCCGGATCGGAGCGGGCGCAGTTTCCCGCGACAATGTGTGCCGTGCGCTCGACCTGAGCGCTTCCCGATTTTCTGTGTTACGGACTGGCAGTGCGTCACTACGCGTAACTTCCGAGGGGAGACCGCGCCTACAGATGTCGCTAGTCAAGGCCGCTTACCTGCCCACTTGCGACGTTCGCGGTCGCGATCTGCAACGGGTGCTTTACGTCAAAACCGGTCAAGCTGATTGGGCTTTGACCCTAGTGACCGAATAAGGAGAACAGGGAAGGCGCTGCGGCGGGGCGAGGCCGTTGGTCGTTCACGGCGAGGGGCTTCGGATTCATGTTCAGGGGCTTCGGAGGAGCGGGCGTCGCGGCCGATGGTTTTGCGTCCGGGATTTCGCCGGTCACTAGGACCGAGGTGTTGGCCATCTTTTCCTGCTTCACCAGCGCCCATAGCGTGGCGGCGTTCTTCACCGACAAGCGCACGCAGCCGTGCGAAACGGCGTGGCCGAGATAGCTTTCATACTCGGTGCCATGCACCGCGTTGCCGGTCATGGTGAAGAAAATCGAATAGGGCATCGGCGCATCTTCATATTCGTCGCTGGTGTGGTCGATCTCCATTCGGAACGGCCTGAAGGCGCCGCTCGGCGTGTCGTAGCCGTTCGCCCCGGTCGACACCGGCCATTTGTAAAGCTGGGCGCCGTCAACCGTGACCGTCATGCGCTGGGTCGACTTGTCGATCTCGATCAAGAGATTGGCGTTGGCGGCCTGGCCGCACAGCAAAACCGCGACCGACGCGGCCGTTATCAGGGGGACAAGACGGCGGATTCGCATCGCTGAACCTGCTGTGGCGCCGGCGCTCGTTCCTCGGGCCAGAGCCGAGCGTGAGATTGGCGCATGAACGCCCGCGGCGCAATGGGCGCGTCGCTGCGGGTCCATCCGGGAAAGGCGCGCGCCGGACGCCGAAGCCGAAGATCGGCAGGATCGTCAGCGAAGCGCCACCCATGGCATTTCGATCGAACTTGCGGTTTACGGCGAGCGAAGGACGTGGTTTGATGGATGCGCCTAAATACGCAGGCCTGGGAGGGCAACGGTGTCCGCAATCGACGACTACGACGCGATCGCAAAGGTCATCAATCAGTATATCGAGGGCGCGTCGAAGGGCGACATCGGCCTCTTGTTCCAGATTTTTCACGAGAAGGCCCGACTGTTCGGCGAGGGGCCGCCGAAGGGCACACGCTATGATCTGGACAGGGATACATATTTCCAAAAGCAGCAGGAGGAGCCGCTGAACCAGGGCGGCAAATACAAGGCGCGTCTGGTTTCGGTGCAGCAGCTCGGGCCGTCCGCGATCGCCATCGTCGAGGAGGACGGTTGCTGGGGCGATGTGTCGTTCGTCGACATCTTCTCCCTGTCGCAGATCAACGGCCAATGGAAGATCGTGAACAAGACATACACGTGGACCGGCGGCGAGGGTTGACCCGGACCAATTCCGCGACGAGACCCATGCAATCCTAAAGCCAGGCGTGAACGGACAAGAAGCGCGAAGATGGCCGCAACCGACGACTATGACGCGATCGCCAAGGTCATCGAGACCTATATCGAAGGGGCGAAAACCGGCGACGTCGGGCTTATGTTCCCGATCTTTCATGAGAAGGCGCAATTGTTTGGCGAGGGGCCTCCGCCGGGGAAGCGCTGGGATCTGGACAGGGACGCCTACCTCGAGATGCAGGCGAAGGAGCCGCTGAACAAGGGCGGCAAATACAGGGCGCGCCTGGTGTCGGTGAAGCAGATGGGGCCGTCGGCAGTCGCCGTCGTCGAGGAAGACGGCTGCTGGGAGGACAACGTTTCGTTCGTCGACATTTTCTCGCTGTCGCGGATCGACGGCGCCTGGAAGATCGTCAACAAGACCTACACGCACAGGGATGCGGTCAACGCGACCAAAGCCACACAAGAAGCTTCCGCGGGCGACGCGCATGACGAGGACGGCAAGAAGCTCCCGGATAAGCGCCCCGACATGTCGTGGCGCGACCATCTGGTGATGCTGCTGACCTTCGGCGCCACAGCAGAGCATTGCCTGATGGTGCAATATCTCTACGCCGCCTATTCCCTGAAGGTGGAGAGCAGCGATCCGCCCGAGCGCCGCCAGCTGGTCGAAAACTGGCGCCACAATATTCTGGCGGTTGCAAGGGAGGAGATGGGTCATCTCCTGACCGTCCAGAAATCTGCTTCTCCTGCTCGGCGCGCCTGCCGCGCTCGGCCGCGACAGCTCGGTTTGGGCGCAGAACTATTACCCGTATCCGTTTTCACTCGAGCCCCTCACTCTCGATACGCTTGCCTGTTTTGTCTACGCGGAAATGCCGCATATCGACCCGGACAAGGACATCGATCAGAGCAAGGCGGAGGACGACGAACAAAAGAAGAAGATGGTCGAACTGAAAGCATTGCTGAAGGACGTCATCAGCAAAGTGGAGGGACGCTTCGGCGATCCGAAGCATCGCTTTGCCGACGGCAGGATGCCGCTCGACGCGCATCGCGTCGCCGAACTCTACCAGCAAATCATCGATGTGATAAGTAACCGGGAGTGGATCCCGGATTCGACGTTCGACGAGTTCGAGCTACGAATACCAGGCGTCATGGGACGAATGGGGCCGCGGATACAAGCCGGATCCCTATCTGCTCGACGCCGACGGCAACAAGGTCGACAACGATCACTATTATTCGGACGATGACGCGGACGGACCGGACGACGATCCGGACGAACCGGGCGTCCCCCGCGCAATCAAAGTCGGCCGAAGCGGCGGTTCGGTCGTCGTCCGGCTGGGCGCTTCCGATACACGCGCCAAGTCCTATGTTCGGGTCGACAAGGCCGCCACCCGGACCGAAGCGGTCCAAGCCCTTCACAGGATCGCGAAACAGGGCGAGGCGCCGCATCTGGGCTTCAACAAGCGCCTGAAGAAATCTGCCGAGCCCGAGATCTCTCACTTCGATCGGTTCATCGCGGTCTACAGGGAATTCAAGGCCGAAACCGATAAAAACACCGGATGGTCGCCTGCGCAGGGCGTCTGCTCGAACCCGACGACCCGTCAGGAGCCACCGCAGCTCGAAGCCAAATACGCTCAACTCCAGTCCATGGTCGCCAAGCGTCTCGGGCAGATGTTCAACATCCGCTACCGGCTGCTGCTCAACTATCTTGGCCACATTTTCCGCCTCGCCAAGACGCGGCCGGTCGACCGTCCCAACGTCCGCGCCCTGCTGATGCACCGCGTGTTCGGCGAAATGTATAACCTCAAGACGCTTGCGGGACTGCTTGTGCGCACGCCGCTCAGCGACGAACCCGACGGCCGTTGGGCGGGGCCTCCGTTTGAAATGCCGTACTCCTTCACCCTGCCGGACGCGGACGCGGACGTCTGGCGCCAACACCACGAACTGATCGGGACGTCGCTCGAGGCCTGCAAAAAGCTGCTCAATTTTGCTGCCAGGCCTGACGCCGCCGGGCGCGCCGTAAAAGGCCATCTCGCCGCGACAGGCGCCGAAGCCTATCTGCGCGCGCTGCATGATCTTGACAGCCAGACCCGCGATTGGTTCGACGCGATCCTCGCCGACGAGACCCCGAAGGGACCGCCGCGAAACCAGGGGTTTGGCGCGATCCTCGCCGGTGAGGGCGCAAGGGGAGCCATCCGATCATGACGCGAACGATCAAAGCGCTCAGGATCCTGCCGCCATTCGCCATCGCACGGCTGGGTTCGGCCGATGAGCCGATGGACAATTATACGATCGAACTCGACGCGCCGGAGACTCAGGATCAACCGCTGGGCTATCGTGCGCTCAAGCCCCTCCCGACGCTGATTGTCGGCGAACGCTCGGGTGAAATCGAAGAGGTGCGAACTCCGCAGCTGCCTCTGCAATTCAAGTCGCACGGCAAGAACGGCGAGCAGATCCGTCCGGTGGCGCCGTTCCTGGAAGTCTTCGCCGTGGTCGAAACCGGCAAGAAAGAGGACGAGCTGGTGCCGCTGACGGTCGAGCTCCTTAGCGGGAACGGCTTGAGCGTCAAGGACGTGTCCTGGACGGTCAGCGTCGCCAACCGCAAGGTGGCGCGGCGAACCGGCGACGACAACGACGTGGTCAAGACAGACAAAGTGATCGTCGGCGATCACGACATTCATACGCTGCACGGGCATTGCAACAACTTCGAGTCCACCCACGACAACAGCATCGAATTCGGGCAGGTCCGCTTTATCAAGCCGAACGCGAAGCATCCCGAGATTCGCCTGCGCTTCACGCCGGCGAGGGGCCTCATCTATGGGCCCAAGTTGAAGGCGGGCCAGCCGTTCCCTGGGGCCGCGGACGGGTCTGACGCAGACTCCGGGGACAATGCCGGGCCGCCCTACGCGATCCCCCCCAATCAAGACGTCTACGACCCGGACAAGGGAATCTGGGCAGGTTATCAGGACACGTCGGACCATTCGGAGCCGGGCGACCAGGACCCGCAAGAGCTGAAGGCGTGGAAAAAGAAACGCAACGAAATTTGGGCCCGCGCCAAATGGGATCCGGCATTCGACAACGAAACCTTGCCGCCCGGGCTTTATGCGATCAATCCGCCCGCGCCCTCGTGGCTTTACGACAATGTCGCGATCAGTCGCGGCTACCTTGACGACGCCTGCGACGGCTTCGTCGAGGTGCGGATCGCGAGGCCCGGCGAAGATCCCGACAAAAGCAAGCTGAAGGCGACGGCGAGAATTTGCTCGGGCCCGCCGGCGATGGCCCCGGATTCGCTGTTCGTGCGCTCGCTCGCCGACGATCTCAATCAGGTCGTGCTCGGCCCGGACGTTGACGACAGCGAGGATCCGGAGATCACGCGCGCGCGCGCCCAGGATATCGTCCGGCGCGCTTTCGAGACCGTCCGTTTCATGAACGTGGCCGTGATGAACGGCAACAACTTCAAGGGCCGCCCGGCCCTCTCGCTCGAACTCGATGCCCGAGGAGGAAGCCGCCGACACCGAACGCGCCATCCGCCCGGTGATGCATCCGGGCAGCGTCGACACCAAGGCGATTACGGCGCTGCATCAGCAGGCCTACGCGGCTCTTCGGGCCGGGACGGCGCCATGGTTCGCGCGCCTCTTGCGCCAGCCCGACGAGGCCGCCGACTTCACCGACCGCGGGCGGCGCAAGATGCCGGCCCTCATGTGCGCCGCCGACAACAATTATCTCGCCCTCACCTGGCGCCAGATTAACACCATCGAAAAGGCCGCGACGGATCCGCCGCCGAGCGCTGCGGCCAAACCCCCAGCCGTTTCGCAACGGCTAACCCCTCGCAACCTCTCGGCTCAAATTCATCATGAGGCGAAGGGGAACCCGATCAGCTCGCGCCCGATAACCTCAGTCGCCAATTGCTGCCCGGGGCTCGAGGTGGACTTCCGCGCCGTCTGGCGAAGGCTGTTCAAGGGAATCGAGTTGCGCGAGTACGACAATCTCGTCGTCCGCGTCGATCCCGACGAGAAGCCGCTCGCCGGGCTTCACGGCAAACGGCTGCTGCGGGTTTGGGTTGGCCCGAATCAGGAAGACGCGATCCTGACAATGACAAAGATCTACGGACCAGCGTCCTCGGATCCGGACGGTCGCATTGAACTCGTGACCGCGTCGAACCCCGCCGGGCTGGCGCCGCTGGAATGGTCGAACGCGCTCGCCTATGTGCTCGCCTTCGCAAACGAGCACAGAGAGCAACGACCGCCTGTCAAGGTGCGTTGCGACTTCAGCAAGGAGGACGGCTGGGACCAGCAGCAGCCGCTCCTCGAAGCGAAGGATAGCGACGACGGCGAGCCAAATTATGTCAGCTTCCCCCTCGAGGTCCTTCCGTTTTTCGAGGACGATACCGCGGTCATTTCGGAAGCCCTGGCTAAGGCCGGCGAACTCACGCAAGGCCTCTGTTCGCCCTGGCAGAACGACTACCGCGAGTGCTCGTGCTACTACTGGGCGTCGGCGCGGCCGGACTTTGTCAATGTCGAGATCGACGCCGGCGGCTTGAGCAAAGGCGACAACTGGTTCCAGCGTACGCGCACCGGCTCCTATGTTCCCGACGACTACGCCGATTCCCGTCTGATCATGTACGACGAACTGTTCAACGGATGGGAAAAGCTGCTGAAATTCCAGATCGGCGGTCGGGACGCGGACAATTCAGCAGGCCCAGGAGCGACAGGTAAGAAAGTTTGAGCCTCACGGAAGCACGGCGCTACATGAGCGCCTCGGCGCCTAGGGCGCCCCAGGCCCATCTGATCGAAAGCGCTCTCGGCCTCCATCTCTTTGTCGCCGACGGGAGTCGGCTGTTCGACGCCGAGCCGGATCTTTTCCGGCGCTACGGCGCCGCGATGGCCCGGGGCGACAGCGACGAGGTCGAAGGCCTGCTGCAGCAGGCGGGCCTCGACGGGCCGCCGTTGATCGACGACGCGCCGCTCGAGCCGCCGCCGGTCCGCGCCCTGTCGCTGGCGATCGCGCAGAAGTGCAATCTCGGCTGCACGTATTGTTACGCCCAGCAGGGCGAATTCGGGGCGCCGGCGAAGAACATGGCGCTCACGGACGCGCTCAGAGCCGTCGACTTGCTCGTCGGCGACGCGGAGCCAGGCGCGCGCCTCAATCTGGCGTTCCTCGGCGGTGAGCCGCTGGTCAATCGGCCGGCGCTGCAGGCGGCGACGCGGAAAGCGCGCGAACTGCGCCGAAGCCCGCGGCGCGAAAATCACCTTTTCGATCACGACGAACGGAACGCTGCTGACCGAAGACGACGGGCGCTTCTTCGAGGATTTTGGCTTCGCCGTCACCATCAGCCTCGACGGCCCCCGGGAGGTCCATGACGCGCTGAGGCCCTACAAAGGCGGAAGCGGCAGCTTCGACGCGACCATGCGGCGGGTTGCGCCGCTCCTGCGCCTGCAGCGCGAGATGCAGGTGGCGGCGCGCGTGACGGTCACTCCGAGCAATCTTTCGCTGCGGCGAACGCTGGACACATTCGTCGCGGCAGGCTTTCATAGCGTCGGCTTTTCGCCGATGCTGAGCGCGCCGAGCGGTCGGGGCGAACTGCAATCGGACGACCTTGAGCTGATGCTGGGCGAAATGATCGACTGCGGACGCGAATACGAACGCCGCGCGACGCTCGGCGAGCGCTATCCTTTCGCCAACATGGTCAATGCGATGCGGGAGATCCACCGGGGCACGCACCGGCCCTATCCGTGCGGCGCGGGCGCCGGCTATCTCGGCGTGTCGGCGGACGGCGAGCTGTCGGCCTGTCACCGCTTCGTCGGCGACGAGGACGGCGCCATGGGCTCGCTCGCCGACGGCGTCGACCGCACGCGCCAGGCCGAGTGGCTCGCGACCCGGCACGTGCACCGGCAGGAGCCGTGCCGGTCCTGCTGGGCGCGCTATCTTTGCGGCGGCGGTTGTCACCACGAGGTGCTGCATCGCGGCCGGCCGGCGTGCGACTATATACGGGGCTGGCTGCACTACTGCCTCGAAGCCTATCTGAGGCTCTCGCCGCAACCGGGAGCGGCCAGGCTCGAGGCGATTGGCGCGTCGTATGGCTGAGATTTGCGTCGTCGGGGCGGGCCCGGCGGGCTGCGTGTTCGCGGCCCGTATGGCGCAGCTTGGACACCAGGTCCGCCTGATCGAGCAGGAGCGCTTTCCGCGCAGCCGTCTCGGCGAGTCGCTGAGCCCGGGCGTCACGCCCTTGCTGAAAGCTGCGAAACTCGAGCGGACACTCGACGAGGAGCGCGTCACGCGCGTTCGCAGCGTCTGGGTCGACTGGGCGGACGGACCGCGGCTGCGTGAAGACCCGCGCGAGCAGGGCCTGATCGTCGATCGCGGCGCTTTCGACCTCGGCCTCATCGAATCGGTGCGCGCCTTCGGCGTCGAGGTCCGCCAGCCCGCGCGCGTCCTCGACCGACGGCGCGAGGACGGGCGATGGCGGCTTACGATCGGCATCGACGGACAAATGGAAACGCTCGATGCCGATTTTCTGGCGGAAGCCGGGGGGCGCGGCGCCGCATCGGGCCGGCGCCGTATGCAAACGGGAGCGCCGGCGCTCGCGGTCTTTGCCTATTGGCGAGCGATTCGCTTGCCGCCGACGCCGCGAATCGAAGCCGGAGAGGACGCCTGGTTCTGGGGCGTGCCGCTGCCGAACGGAATCTACAACACGCTCGCCTTCGTTGATCCCAAGGCGTTCGGCGCCGCGCCCGGCGCGCTGACGCAGCGGTTCCTTGATGCGCTCGCGCGTTCGCGTCTCATGGAGGACTGCCGCGAGGCCGAGCGTGTCGGTCCCGTGCGGGCCGTCGACGCGACGCCCTTTCTCGCGGACGACGTCGTCGACGCACACTCAATCCGTTTGGGCGACGCGGCGCTGGCGATCGATCCGATCTCGTCCAGCGGCGTCCAGAAAGCCATGCAAAGCGCGCTTTCGGGCGCCATCGTCGCCAACACCATGGTTCGGCGGCCCGAAGCGACGGGTCTCGCCATGGACTTCTACCGAGCCCAATTGCGCGACGCCTCCGAGCGGCACCGCCGCTGGGCGGCCGATCACTACGCAACGGCGGCCGCCAGCCGCAGCGGCCGTTTCTGGGTCGAGCGCTCGGAGAGACGCAAGGCCGTGGCCCCTTCTCAGCCGCTCGAACCGATTGACGCTGGCGCGATGGCAGCCATGTCGGTGGAGCTGTCGCCCGAAGCCGCGTTCATCGAGACGCCTTGCCTTGACGGCGATTTCGTAGGCGTCGCTCCGGCCCTGCGCCACCCCGGCCTCGAGAGTCCGGTCGCCTATCTCGCGGGGTGGGCTTTGGCGCCGCTGCTCAGGAATTTGCCGGAAGGCCGCACGCCGTTGCAACTGGCGCGCGGATGGTCGCACCAGATGCCGCTCGAATCCGGGCTCGCCATCGCAGGCTGGCTCGTCAACCACGGCGTCCTGGTAAGGGCGAACGATGGCGGAGGCCGGCCGTGCTGACCTCCACGCTGACCGAGTGGCTCACCCTTCATGGACTCGAGCGCTTCACCCCGCTCTTCGAGCAGAACGAAGTCGATCTGCAGACGCTGCGACTGCTGACCGACGATGATTTGAAGGAGCTCGGCCTCCCCTTTGGGCCGCGCAAGCGAATTCTCAGCCTCCTCGGCGAAGAGCGGCAGCTCGAAAAATCGTCGGCGCCCGCCGCCGTCGTCGGCGCTCCGGCCGGTGAAAGGCGCCAGCTGACGGTTCTCTTCTGCGACATGGTCGGCTTCACCAAGCTCGCGCACAAACTCGATCCCGAAGCTCTACAGGGCGTCGTCAGAGCCTACGAGGACGCCTGCGCGACCTGCGTCAACCGATACGACGGCTACGTGTTCACCACCCTGGGCGATGGCGTCGTCGCGTTCTTCGGCTATCCGCTCGCCCATGAAGGCGAGGCGGAACGCGCCATTCGCGCCGGACTCGACATCATCGAGGCGATGGCGGCGCTGCAGATCCGCGACGCCGGACGGTTGCAGGTTCGCATCGGGATCGCCACCGGCATGGTGGTGGTCGCGTCAGGCGAGCGCAACGCGGTGGGGGAGACGATGAATCTCGCGTCCCGCCTGCAGACCATCGCAAAACCGGGCACGGTGATCGTCAGTGAGCGCGTGCGGCGGCTATCCGAGGGCCTGTTCGAATATGAGGACATGGGCGAGCGGGAGCTGAAAGGCGTCACCGCTCCGACCCATGTCTATCGCGTCATTGGCGTCACTGAAGCGGAAAGCCGGTTCGACGCCGCGTCGCAGAGCGGCTTGACGCCGCTCGTCGGACGCGAAGACGAAGTCGGGACGCTCGTCGCCGCCTGGAGAAGCGTGCGCGAAAGCGGCGCCGGACGAATCGTGCTTCTGCGCGGCGAGGCCGGCATCGGCAAGAGCCGGACGGTCGACACGCTGCGCGAGCGCCTTGGAGAGGAGGCCAAGCGGACGCCGCTGTTCCAAGGGTCGCCGTTTTTTGTCAACAGCGCGTTCTATCCGATCAGGACCTGGTTCGAGCGAACGCTGGAGCTAAGCCAGGAGCAAGATCAGAATTCGCGGCTCGACAAGCTGGAGGCGTTGATGATCGGCCGGCTCGGCCTCGCCAAGGACGACTTGCGATTCGTCGCCGCGATGCTGTCGCTTCCGTTCCTTGACCGCTACGGCGCGATCCTGATCTCGCCCAAGCTCGCCAGAGAAGACACCATGCGCGTGCTGGTAGAGACCGTCCGGGCCCAGGCGCGCGCCGAGCCGACCCTGGTGCTGTTCGAGGACGCCCATTGGTCCGATCCGTCGACCCTCGACGTGTTCGCACGCATCGTCGACCAACTCGCCAACATTCCGGCGCTGCTGGTGGTCACGGCGCGGCCCGAATTCAAACCGCCGTGGAAACAGGGGCCAGGCGTCAGCGAAATCCACCTGGCGAAGTTCACCGCAACTCAAAGCCGCTCGCTGCTGGACAAGGTCGTCGGCGGCAAGACCCTGCCGGAGGGCCTCGCGGCTCAAATCATCGCCCGGACCGACGGCGTGCCCCTGTTCATGGAAGAGCTGACCAAGACGATCCTGGCGTCGGGCGACCTTGTCGTCGAGGGGGATCATTTTGCCTACGCCGGTTCGGCGGCCAAGGTCTCGATTCCCGAAACCCTGCGCGACTCCCTGATGGCCCGTCTGGATCGCGTTCCTGAGGCCAAGGAGGTCGCCCAGGTGGGTTCGGTCATCGGCCGCGAATTCATGTACGAACTGATCGCCGGTCTCGATCTGATGAGCGAAGAGTCGCTCGGCATGGCGCTGAGGATGTTGACCGCTTCAGGGATATCGACCTGCCAGGGCGAAATTCCAAATGCCGTTTACGCCTTCTCGCACGCGCTGGTCCAGGACGCCGCCTACGATTCGATATTGAAGAGCCGGCGCAAGCAGCTGCACGGCGATATCGCGCGCCTGTTGAACGAGCGGTGGCCTGAAACCCGCGACGCTGCGCCGGAGCTGCTCGCCTATCACCATACGGCGGCAGAGCAGCACAATCTCGCGGCGCCGCTTTGGCTGCGCGCCGGCGAAGCTGCGATTCAGCGGTTCGCCCTGGCCGAAGGCATCACCCACCTGAAAACAGGCATGGCGACGCTGACGAAATTCCGGCCGTCGAAATCCCGCGATCTGATGGAACTGTCGCTCCGGACCGCGCTCGGTCCCGCGCTGGTGGCCCAGCGAGGTTGGGCCCACAGCGAAGTGAGCGAAGTCCTCGAACCCGCCTGGAAGCGCGCCCAGGCGCGCAAGCATCTGCCGGCCTATTTGCCGATCCTGAGCGCGCTCGCCGTCCACTATATGTCCGCGGGCGCCCTCACAGAGTCGTTGCGCCGCGTCGACGAACTGCTGAAGGCGGCCAAAGAGACTGGCGACGACAGCCTCGAAATCGTAGGGCATCGCTCGGCCGCCGCCACGCACTACTGGCAGGGCGACCTCCTGGCGGCGCGGCGCTCGGGCGATCGGGTCCATGAGCTCTACAATCCCCAGCGCCATTGGCGGTTGCCAATGCTGACGAACACCGACCCGTTCAGCGGCGAAGGCATCTATCGCTCGCAATTTCTCTGGATGCTGGGCTACCCGGATCAGGCTCGGGCGGCCAGCGAGGCGACGGAAGCCAATGCGCGCCGCAGGGACCATCCGTTCGACCTCGCCTTCGCCCTGACGCTCGGCGCGCAGGTCTACGGCTACCTGCATGAATACGAGGCGCTGTTCAGCCGCTCCCAGGAGGCCGAGAGCATCGGCAAGGAGCATGGCATCACCCTGCTCGGCGAGATCATGGCCGAGATCACTCGCGGCGTCGCCTGGCTGGGGTCCGGCCACACGGCCGACGGCGCCCAGCAACTCGGCGAAGCCATCGAAGCCCTGAGGCAGACGGGCCACCGCATCTGGATCTGGTATCTTCGCGCCCTGCAGGCCGAAGGCCTGGCGCTCAGCGGCGACCTCGATCAGGCTTGGGCGCTGATCGAAGAATCCGTCGCCAGAATCGAGGAGGGCGAGGAGCGCGTGCACCATGCCGAGGTGCTGCGCCTGCGCGGGTGGCTTCTGATCCAAAAGGGCGAGCCCGAAGCGGCCGAGGCGACGCTGCGCAAGGCGATCGACGTGGCGCGCAGCCAGCAAGCCAAGTCCTGGGAGCTTCGCGCCGCCACGACGCTCGCGCGCCTGCTGGCGGACCGGGGCGAACGCGCCGAGGCCGTCGCGGTTCTGAAGCCGATCCACGACTGGTTCACCGAGGGTCTCGATACCAAAGATTATCTCGACAGCAGCCGCCTGTTGGACGAGCTGACCGTCGCGGCGAAATAAATCCACCCTCTTCAAACCTGCAACGCAATCGAGCCTTTCCAAAAGGTTGGGTGCAGGATTTTGATACTTTCGCGAGGCTCGCCCCACCTTGGCCGCGAGCGTGGTTTCATCCGCCTCATTTTCTGAAAATTAAACCATGACTTCTGGTCTTTGGCAAGGAAAAGTCGACTCTTCAAAACTGGGGCCAGGGGCGGCCCGGAAGGCAAAACGCCGCGAGCAGGCTTAAGGGCGGACCCCAATCAGCTTGACCGGTTTCGACGTGAGGAGGCCGTGCAGATCGCGGCCGCGAACGGCGTAAGTGGGAGGGCAAGCGGACGTAGGCCTGCGCGACCGGAGGGCAAAGGTCCACCGGAGGGCGTTTGGGTGCACGCGACGGGCGTTGGACGTCCGGCTCTCACGCCGCCCACGTTGTTGACCACGATGTCGAGACCTCCGAGCGTGCCTGATCGTCGCGGCGCGGCCGTCAGAAACTCGCGACGTCGGCAGCGACGCTACAGGCATGCGAATAGTTTTCCCGCAGCTCCTGGATCGCGACAGCGTCGGGCCGCCGGCCCGTGATGACGACTTTCGCGCCCTTGACCAGAAAAGCGCGGCTAGCGCGAGGTCGAGGCCGCTCGTCCCGCCAGTTACGGGACTCGCTTGCCTTCGACGTTCATGCTTGTACCTCCCATGAGCTTGTCCTGGGTCCTGTTTTCGAAGTCGCTGGCGTCGTGGCGCTCGCGGAGCTGCTTTGACGGATCGCCGCTCGTACGGTTGACCATGCGGCCGCGCTTCACTGCCGGCCGCGCGAGAATGGTGTCAGCCCAGCGCTGGACGTTCTTGTAGTCTTGCACCGAGAGGAATTCCGCCGCCCCGTATTGCCAGCCTTTGACGAGGCCGCCGTACCACGGGAACACCGCGATGTCGGCGATCGTGTACTCTGTTCCGGCGAGGTACTCGCTCTCGGCCAAACGACGATCCAGTACGTCGAGCTGGCGCTTTACCTCCATGGCGAAGCGATCGATCGCATATTCGATCTTGATCGGGGCGTAGGCGTAGAAGTGGCCGAAGCCGCCGCCGAGATAAGGCGCGCTGCCCATCTGCCAGAACAGCCAGTTCAGGGTTTCTACGCGGGGCGCCGTTTCCCTCGAGAGAAAAGCTCCGAACTTCTCCGCCAGATAAAGCAGGATCGAGCCGGATTCGAACACGCGGATCGGTCTCGGTCCGCTGCGGTCCAGCAGCGCCGGGATCTTAGAGTTCGGGTTGATCGCCACGAAGCCGCTGCCGAACTGATCGCCTTGCCCGATGTTGATCAGCCAGGCGTCGTACTCGGCGCCGACATGGCCGAGCGCCAGTAGCTCTTCGAGCATGATCGTGACCTTCACGCCGTTCGGCGTGCCGAGCGAATAGAGTTGCATCGGATGGCGGCCGATGGGCAGCTCCTTTTCATGCGTCGGACCGGCGATCGGCCGGTTGATGTTCGCAAAGGCGCCGCCGCTGGGTTTGGACCAGGTCCAAACCTTGGGGGGCGTATAAGTGGCGGAATTGTTCATGTTCGCCTCAGGAAAATCGCTGCAGGCGGTTCAGGCCGCCGGGGGATAGTTGGACGGGAACAACGCGCGCAGCGCCTCCTCGTCTCTGACGGTCTTGAAGGAGTGATCCTTGCCGACCGCCCGGGCGCGCGCAACCGCCGGGCGCGCGTCGACGGTCTCGAAAAGCCGCTTGAGATTGGGGAACGGCGCAAGCGGTTCGTCGGCGCCCTTTCGCACGCGTGAGGCCCGGTCGAGCCATCCCCAGGCTGAAATGTCGGCGATCGTGTACGTCTCGCCGACGATGTAGGCCCGTCCTTCGAGATGGTCGTTCAGGACCTGATAATGGCGCTCTGCCTCGCGGCGATAGCGGTTGACGGCGTAATCGAGGCCTTCAGGCGCGGCGAACTGGAAGTGTACGGCCTGACCCGAGAACGGCCCAAGGCCGGAGGCGATGAAGAGCAGCCACGAAAGCAACTCCGGCCGGTCTTCAGGCGAGCCCAGGAATTTGCGGGTTTTCTCAGCGAGGTAGATGAGGATGGCCGTGGAGTTGAAGAGGCGCGCCGTCTTTCCGCCGGGACCCTCGGTGTCCACAATCGCCGGAACCTTGCCGTTGGGGTTGATCGCGCGAAAGGCGGGCGTGTGCTGCTCGCCTTTGCTCGTGTCGACCGGGATCGTCTCGTAGGGAAGTCCCGCCTCCTCCAGGAAGAGAGCGATCTTCGCGGGGTTCGGGGTGGGATGATAGTAGAAGCGTATCATTCCGAATCCTTTCGCGGCCGACGCCGGCGCGCTGCCCAAAACGCGGGCCACGTGGCGCTGACCGCCGCCGGTGTCCAGGCGAGAGAGCAAACTCTACGGCAGCGCACAGACGGGCTATCTCTCGGCCTGATGCGCCTTGGACTTGATGTAGGCGACCAGACCAGCGACATCTTCCGGAACGAGACGCCCGATCGCGCCGGATGAGTAGACCGCTGTGACAATCGCGCCGTCGGGGGCGAGAACGAAGCCGGTCGACTGAAGGTATCGGGGCTCGGCGTTCACGTAGGCGCCGGTCGCAGCAGCGATTGCGTCGGCGTCCGCGCCGAAGCCGACCGAATAATGGATCCTGTGCTTGTCGACGAGAGCCGCGGTCGTCGCCTCGTCGTCCACGGAAAACGCCGCCACCTTGACGCCGCCATCAGCGAGCTTGGCGCTCAGCCGCTCGAACGCGGCGAGTTGGGCGTTGCAGTAGGGACACCAGGCTCCACGATAGATCAGGATCACCCCGAATGAGCCCTTGAGGTCCTCGGGTAGGTCGAGCGTCCCGCCGCCGATCTTGGCGATGGAGAGGCGCGGAAAAGGGTCGCCGTTGTGCAGAAGCGGCATCTGAGCATCCCGATGTGGACTGAACGGTCCAACCCTGTCGGCCCAAAAGTGGACTGTCAAGTCCAGTTGTGGTATCGAAATCGTCATGAAGCCAGGTAAGGCGAACACTCGCCGGCTCACCGCGCGCGGCGCCGCTATGCGGGAGCGGATCGTCTCCGCGGCGGCCGACCTCGTGTGGGCGCAAGGCGTCGGCGAGACGAGCCTCGACGACGTCATGGAGAAGAGCGGCGCCAGCAAGTCCCAGCTCTACCATTACTTCGCCGACAAGGACGCGCTTTTGCGCGAGGCCGCTGCGCTCCAGACAAAGCGCGTGCTCGCGACGCACGGGCAATTGCTCGACTCGCTCAATTCGCTCGATGCGCTGCGCCGGTGGCGGGACGCGGTCCTTGCGCTGAACAGTCAGGACGGCTGCCCTTTGGGCGCGCTTGTCTACCAGCTGCCGCAGAGCGCCAAACGCGCGCGAACGGTCGTCGGAGACGGGTTCGACACGTGGCGCATGCAGGTCGAGAAGGGACTCGTCAAGATGCGGGATCGCGGCGAGCTATCGCGCGACGCCAACCCTGCCGACATCGCGCTCGCTGTCCTGACCGCCTTGCAGGGCGGCCTGCTGCTTTCGAAAGGCGAAAAGTCCAATCGGCCATTGGAAGTGGCCTTCGAGATGGCGCTCGCCTACGTGGCGGCGCACGCTCCACGGTCGGCCGGCGAACCCAAGCCAATTCGGACCGGCTGAGGCCAAAAAGAGCGGAGTTAGCCGCGAGGAGAGAAGCCCGGAGGCAGGCTTTCGGATCAACGACCGTTCCATGGCGCAGCCTTCCATCACAGCAGGGCGTGGCGCCCCGCCAGTCGAGGCGAATCCAAAGTGGTCAGGTTGCGGCCGTGGCTCGGAAGCGCATAAGTTCTGCGCGCAAATCGAAACGCGACGGTTCGACCGCCAAAGAGGATTTCAAAATGGACCCATCGAAGGGAGCGCCCGAGCTTCGTTTCGAGCCGCCGGGCCAAGGTACGTGGGAGCTCGATCCCGTCCACTTTCCGCGGCCCGTGACGCGCTACCTGACCGAGACACATCCCGAACCCTTCCGGCGCGGCGTTCAGGACTTCACCCGTTTCTACGGGATGCTGATCGATGGGCTTGAGTATAGGTCCGTCAACGGCTTCGTCTACCGGACCGTGCATCCCGTCGCGCCGGAGGACATTCCGGTGCGACTCCAACGGGCGGAAGAAGTCTTCCAGAAGAAACTCTGGCGCGAGCAGCTCAAGGACTGGGACGCGACCGTCAAGCCGGCCTCGATCAGGGCGCACCGGGAGTTGCAGGCAGTCGATCCCGACACCCTCTCCGACGAGGAGCTGATCGCCTATCTGAGCCGCTGCCGGCGCCATCACGCCGAGATGATCACCCAGCACATGCGCCACACCGCGGGGGCCGTCGTGCCAACGGGAGACTTCCTCGCCCATGTCGGCGACTGGACCGGGCTCGCGCCGGCCGAACTGCTCGACCTCATGCGCGGCGCCTCGCCCGTGTCTTCGGGCGCCTCGGCCGAACTCGAGCGGCTGATCGCCGCGATGGGGAACGATCCGCGCGCCCGCAAGCTTCTCGCCTCGAAGGACGACCCAGCTCGCACGCTCGACGACCTTCGCTTGCTGGACGGAGAGGCCGGCGCCGCGATGACCGCCTATCTCGACCTCGTGGGCAACCGCCTCCTCGACGGTTTCGACATCAGCGAGCCGCGCGCGATCGAGCTGCCGGACGTGCTGCTGCGGGCGATCCGCGTCGCGGTGGAGGGGAAGAGCAGCCCGGCGCCGGACGTCGAGCTGCGGATCGCGGCCGTTCGCGCCAAAGTCCCCGAAGCGCATCGGACCGAGTTCGACGAGCTCATTGGCGAGGCCCGGCTGATGTACCGCCTGCGTGACGAGCGGGGGGTGTTCAGCGACATCTGGGCGTCCGGACTGATGCGCCGCGCCGCGCTGGCGGGCGGCCGCCGGCTCGCCGCCGGGGGACGGATTCGCGACGCCAGCCACTTCATCGACGCCGGCTTCGACGAGATGTGCGCGCTGCTGCGCGGGGCGGACGCGCCTTCCGCGGACGAACTCGCCGCGCGCGCTCAATACCGCGCCGCGCATCGGGCCAAGGACGCCCCGCCGCTGCTCGGCCCTCCGCCGTCTCCGCCGCCGGACATGTCCGGGCTGCCGCCGGCGGAAGCGCGTATGATGCGGGCGATCGGCGTCGCCCTTCACGAGCTGTTCGGCAGCTCCGACGCGCCCCACAAGGGAGCGACCCTTCGTGGGCTGGCGGCCAGCCGGGGCGTCTACGAGGGACCGGCAAGGCGTATCTCCAGTCCCAGCGAGTTCGATCGGATCGTCAAGGGGGACGTCCTCGTCACCGAGTTCGACGACTGAGGCCTTCAATATCCTTCTGCCGCTGCTCAGCGGTATCGTGACGGACAGCGGCGGCCTCCTGTCCCATTCGGCGATCGTCGCGCGCGAATACGGGATTCCGGGCGTCGTCGGCACGCGCACGGCAACCCAGCGCATCGCCGACGGAGCGCGGGTCCGCGTCGACGGCGACAAGGGCGAAGTGACGGTGTTCGAATGACGCAGGTCGTCCCGCTTGCGAAGGCGCTGGACGAGAAGCGATTTGGCTCGAAGGCGATCGGCCTCGGTCAGGCGCTTCGCGAAGGCGTTGCAGTCCCGCCGGGCATCGCTCTTTCCGGCGCCGTCGTCGAAGCCGTCGCCGCCGGCGAGGAGCGCGCGATCCGCGCGGTCGACAGGCGGGCGAGGCCGCTTGGCGGGCCGCTGGCGGTGCGCTCCTCCGCCGCCGACGAGGACGGCGCCCAGGCGAGCTTCGCCGGGCAGCACCTGACGCTGCTCAACGTGCCCTCGGCCGACGAGCTCGTCGCAGCCCTGAAGGAAATCTGGTGGTCGGCGAATTCCGATTCCGCGATCACCTACCGTCAGCGCGTCGGCCTCTTCACCCGCCCGAGCATCGGCGCAGTCGTTCAAAGATTGCTCAATCCCGACGCCGCCGGAGTCATGTTCACGTTGAATCCGGTCACCGGCGACGACGAGCGGGTGATCGAGGCGAGCTGGGGCCTGGGCGAGGCGGTCGTCGCAGGGCTTGTCATTCCGGATCACTTCCGGCTCGACCGCTCGGGCCGGATCCTCGAGCGAACGCCGGGTCTGAAGCAGATCGCAATCCGCAGCGCGCCGAACGGCGGCACGGTCCAGAAGACCGTTCCGGACCACCTCACCGAGCGGCTCTGTCTCGGCGACGACCAGCTCGCGCAGCTCGGCCGGCTCGCGGACCGGTGCGACCAAGTCTATGGGCCCAGGCGCGACATCGAATGGGCGATCGAGGGCGGAACGCTCTACCTGCTTCAGTGCCGCGCGATCACGACGGGAACGAAGTCCTGACGAACGTCGCGACGAGCGAGGATCGGTTTCATGCATGGCGTCCCGATTGAACCCCTGCAGCGTCTGCCGCTGTTCGCCGATCTGACACGGCACGAACTGCAGAGCGTCGCGCGCCTGTTCAAGGAGCGGCGTTTCCCCAAGGGCGAGACGGTCGTCAAGGAGGGCTCGGGCGGCGCGGCCTTCTTCGTTATCGAGTTCGGCGAGGCCACAGTGTTCATCGGCGGCAAGGAACGCTCGACGCTGAAGGCCGGCGACTATTTCGGCGAGGTCGCCCTGATCGATCAGGGCGCGCGCATGGCGACGATCGTCGCGACGACCGAGCTTGCCTGCTACGGGCTGACGTACTGGGACTTCCGTCCGTTCGTCGAGCAGAACGGCGCGATCGGCTGGAAGCTCCTCGAGCGGATGGCGATGATGCTGCGCGACGCCCGGAAAGGGTGAGCGTCGAGGCTCTGAGTCCGCCATCTCATTGTCGCGCCGGTCCGCGCGACCCCCCCACCCCGGCCCGCCCCCACATAGCCCGTCGAAGGACGGGCGTTCTTCCGAACGCCCTTTGGGGGGCGGGGGCGATAACGCCATCGATTCTACCGAAATGCAGCGGCCCCTAGCTCGTGATCACCACGTCATGGTTGCGACCGCGCCAGACGCCGGTCGCA
>CAVZJZ010000055.1:0-13059 GCA_963775665.1 uncultured Alphaproteobacteria bacterium
AACGCTATCGCGCCGGGCGTCATCGACACTGCCTTCGCCGAACCCTTGAAGAAGAACCCCGACGCGCTGAGGCAGCGGCTCGCGCGAACGCCTCTGGGACGCCTTGGCGATCCGAAGGAGGTGGCTGGCGTCGTCGTCTTTCTCGCCTCCGCGGCAGGGGCGTTCATCACCGGCCAGACAATCGTCGTCGATGGCGGAACACTGATCGGAGACTGAATGCGCGTTCTCGTTACTGGCGCTGCGGGCTTCCTCGGTCGGGCGCTCCTTCGCACTCTTGCCTCGCGCTCGCCGGACGACCGGATCACGGCGCTGGACATGATCGTCCCCTCATCCGAAGTCGCCACATCCGGTCAGATCTCCTGGCTGACGGGCGCCATTGGCGACCGCGAAGTGATGGAGAAAGCCCGGCTTCAGGAGTTTGACATTGTCTATCATCTTGTCAGTGTCCCCGGCGCTCTCGCTGAACGCGAGCCCGCACTTGGCCGGCGCGTGAATCTCGACGCGACGCTTGATCTGTTCGATCAACTGTCTGCGTCTAGTCGTCGGCCGCGAGTTGTCTACGCGAGCAGCGTCGCAGTTTATGGCGACATGGACGAGCGGTCGATCGGCGCTGACAGTCCGGCCCGTCCAACGAGAACCTACGGCGCCCACAAGCGGATGGCGGAAATCGCGCTCGCTGACCACTCCCGGAGGGGCGAGCTTTCAGGAATTGCCCTGCGCCTTCCAGGCCTCATCGCGCGACGCGAAAAAGCGACCGGCTTCGGCTCGTCCTTCATGAGCGAGTTGCCGCGAGCTTATGCGGCGGCCGAGCCCTACGTCTGCCCTGTCTCCGAGCAGGCGACCGCATGGTGGATGTCGATAGGCTGCGCTGCCAGCAATTTTGCCAGAGCAGCCTCAATCGATGTCTGCGGCGAGCTTCAGCTTCCGGCCCTTCGGTTGTCGGTAGCCGAGATCGTCGATGCGCTTTCCGATCTCTTCGGGCCCGATCGCCGGGCGCTCATTTCGTTCAATCCGGACGCGCGCATCGAAGCTCTGTTTGGACGCTATCCCGAACTGGCGACCGGAAAGGAAGAGGCCCTCGGCTTTGCCCACGACGGTACGCCGAAAGAGCTTATCACGGAGGCCTTGACGTCATGACCCTCGCATTCCCGAAATTCCGCCTGCTCGACCTCTCGGTCGTTCTCTCCAACAATCCTCACACCGACCCGCCCGGCCTGGGGCCGCAGATCGAATATACGGACCACAAGCAAGGCCTCAGCGAAATGTTGCGGATGTTTCCGGGGCTCAAAGCGGACGATCTGCCCGATGGCGAAGCCTGGGGCGTTGAACGCCTGCGCATGACCGCCCACAATGGCACCCACATTGACGCGCCGTGGCACTACGCCTCGACGCAGGACCACGGCAAGCCTGCCATGACGATCGAGCAGTTGCCGCTCGAATGGTGCTTCCAGCCGGGGGTGAAGCTCGACTTCCGTAGTCGGCCGGATGGCTATGTGGCGACCGCCAAAGACGTGGCGGACGAACTTGACCGCATAGGTCACCCGCTCAAGCCCCTCGACATCGTCGTCGTCAATACCGCGGCGGGCGCCAAGTACGGGCAGCCTGGCTACGTCGACGCCGGCTGCGGCATGGGGCGGGAGGCGACACTTTACCTGCTTGAGCAGGGCGTCCGGGTTGTCGGCACCGACGCTTGGAGCTGGGATGCGCCGTTCTCATTCACCCGACAGCGTTTTGCAGACAGCGGCGACGCTCGGATTATCTGGGAAGGCCATAAAGCGGGCCGCGACATCGGCTACGGACAGATGGAGAAGCTGGCCAACCTCGACCAACTTCCCGCCGACGGCTTCTGGATCTCGTGCTTCCCATACAAGATCGAGAAGGGCTCGGCCGGCTTCATCCGCGCCGTCGCGTTCTTGGACGCGTGACGGGCTGGATCGGACGTCCGCGGCGTGTCGGTCTGATTGCGGCGCTCCGTCGATTTGCAAAGAACTCCCGTTGAGCGACATCGCTCGGGAAGCGCTCGTTCGCCTCGCCTTCAGTAGGGCAAGCCGACATAGTTTTCGGCGAGCGCTGTCTGCGCTGCCGTTGAACTGAAAAGGTATTCCAACTCCGCCCGCTGGATCCGCTGATCGAAGCCACTTTCCTCCGCGGAAAGCGGTGCAGGATCTGCGTCATCCACCAGGAGAACCGTTCGGCTTCCAGCCGCGGGCGAGCGCGCGTCCGGCATAGGCGTCAAGCTCGCCCTGGAATTGTGGCGGTAACGGTCAATGACGACCGACGACAGATAGGCGACGTCGCTGGCCGCGAGGTTCAACCCCTTGGCTCCTGTGGGCGGCACGATATGCGCGGCGTCGCCGGCAAGAAACAGGTTGCCGAACCGCATCGGTTCCGCAACGAAGCTGCGCAGCGGCGCGATACTCTTTTCGATCGATGGACCAGTCGAAAGTTTGCTGACCGCCTCCGGATCGAGCCGCCGCGCCAACTCCTCCCAGAACTTGTCATCTGGCCAATGCTCGACTTGTTCGTCCACCCGGCACTGGAGGTAATAACGGCTGCGGGTTGTCGAACGCATCGAGCAGAGCGCACAGCCCCGTTCGTGATTGACATAGATCAGTTCATTGGAGGCCGGCGGCTTATCGACGAGCACGCCAAGCCACCCAAAGGGATAGACGCGCTCGAAGGCTTGAGCCTGTCCTCGGGAATGGACCTGCGGCTGACCCGTGAAAACCATCTCAGCCGGCAACGTAGTCGCATTCGATCTCCTGAACGGTTCCATTCCCGCGGAAGTGGACGATAGGCCTATCGCTTTCAATGGCGTGCAGACTGACGTCCAGCGCTTCGTATACCGTCGGTGCGCCGATGGACGCGCACCGTCCATAAGGTCGCGAGTGACTTCGGTCTGCCCGTAGACTGTCACAGTCTTGCCGGTGAGCCCCTTGAAGTCGATGCGATGACGCGCACTGTCGAAGGCAATTTCGGTTCCGTCGTGAATTAGGCCTTGTTGGTGAAGGCGTTCGGCCGCGCCAGCCTGCTCGATCAGCCGGACCGCTCCCTCCTCCAAAACCCCCGCGCGAATTCGTCCGAGCACGTAGTCCTTGGATTTCTGCTCGAGAATGATGGTGTCGATTCCCTCTTTGGCCAGCAATTGTCCGAGAAGGAGGCCCGAAGGACCGGAACCGATGATCACGACCTGGGTGCGCATGGCATCTGATCCCGTTTCTAGACCTTCTGACCGCAGGATTTCGCGACGAAAGCTGTCCGATCCTCGAGCGGCGATGACATCACAGCTAACGTCGAAGTGCGCAACAGCCTCGAACGGCCCCTCAAGCTTTGAGCGTCGATCTCGCGCAAGATTCCCTCAATCGAGCTCAAGCAGTATTGGCATCGTCGGGTTCACACCCATCTGGGGATCGTCTAGTTCAGGAGCTTGAATTAGGTTAACCAGGATCGGCCATGAAGCCGCCAGCTTCCAGGAGCTAGAGGGCATCGTCAAGTCTCTTAAACACGATTTGGATGTGATACTCAAGCAGTCGCGCCAGTTCTCTGAATTTAGCCACCCCGATTAAACTGGCATACTACCCCAAGGTTCTTGAAGGTCCTCCGCAAGGCGAGTGTTCGCAACGCTGGATTCCAAAAGTTCGTAGCTTAGGCCTTTGGCGACAACTGGACCCGGGATGCAGCCTGCCCAGCGCCGATCAAATTCATCGCCGTCTCCACAACACGAGTCGGTCTTCGATACGGACGCGCACAGGGATATGGGCGACCGCGCCGTCGCGGATAGGATGCAGGCGACAAAGCGCTGCATCGTTTGCCCCCAATTTCCGCATCTTGTTTACTGAGTGCTCACCGGAAGCAGCCACAAGGTTGTCTCTGCGCTTTGGCGATATCGTGTCTCACCAAGTCATTGATTTTAATGGTGCCGCAAGAGAGATTCGAACTCCCGACCCCCTCATTACGAATGAGGTGCTCTACCAGCTGAGCTATTGCGGCGCCGCGATCGGGCCTTCGCGGGGCGGTCGATCGGCGCTGCTGTCTATGCCGATTTCGGCCGCTTTGGCAATATGGCGCCGAACTCAGGATCTATGGCCGCAGGGTTTCGAGCGCGGGGGCCATGCGAGCCATGCCGCAACGGGCGCGCTAGGATCGGGCCGGAATGTCGCTTAAGAACGGCGGACGGGCGCCGCCCGGGGGCGGCGGACCCGGATTGGGAAGGAGCGTTTGATGACGGCGGGACGGTTGGCGGGCAAGGTCGCGGTGCTGACGGCGGCGGCGGCGGGAATCGGCCGGGCGACGGCGGAAGCCTTCGCACGTGAGGGGGCGCGGGTGATCGCAACCGACATCAATGTCGAGGGCCTCGCCGGGCTCGACGCGGACAGGCGCAAGCTTGACGTCCGCTCGACAGAAGCGGTTCTCGCGCTCGCGCGCGACGTCGGCCCGATCGACGTGCTCTTCAACTGCGCCGGCTTCGTCCACCACGGCACCGCGCTCGAGACGACCGATGAGGACTGGGACTTCTCTTTCGACGTCAACGTCAAGTCGATGCACCGCACAGTCCGGGCCTTTCTGCCGGGGATGCTGGAGAAGGGCCGCGGCTCGATCGTCAACATCGCCTCCGGCGCCTCCTCGGTGCGCGGCATTCCGAACCGCTACGTCTACGGCGCGTCCAAGGCGGCGGTGATCGGCCTCACCAAGGCGGTCGCGGCCGACACGATCCGCAAAGGCGTGCGCTGCAACGCCATCTGCCCCGGCACGATCGAGAGCCCCTCCCTCGACGGCCGCATCGCGGCGCTGAGCGCCTCCACCGGCCGGCCGCTCGAGGCGGTGCGCCAGGACTTCGTCGACCGCCAGCCGATGGGCCGGCTCGGCAGGCCCGAGGAGATCGCCGCGATCGCGGTCTATCTCGCATCCGACGAGAGCGCCTTCGCGACGGGCCAGGCCTTTATCGTCGACGGCGGCTTCGCGATGTAGCCGGACCGCTTTTGATCGGAACTCCAATGTTCGGGGAAACCCCGCCCTCTTGGCGGGGCCCCCAAAAAAGTCGGGCCGGGGCGATACCGCCAGCCCCGGCCCGAACTTTCAGAGAGGCAGTGCAACCCGCGTCGGTGACGTCTTGGAGGTTGCGCCCGTTCTGATAGGGTATTTATCGCAGCTTTCGCGGCCCCGCGCATTGATCTGGGTCAACCCAACCCTCAATGCCCTGCAAAAGAAATGAGCGATCGCACCGGTACGCCCAGCGCCTCGAGCTTTTTGGCGCCGGCCAGCTCCGGCAAGTTGATGACGAAGCAGGCGGCGAGCACGTCCGCGCCGAGCTTGCGCAGGAGTTTCACCGCCCCTTCCGCGGTGCCGCCGGTGGCGATGAGATCGTCGACGAGAATGACGCGCTCTCCCGTCTTCACGGCGTCCTCGTGCATCTCCATTTCGTCGAGTCCATATTCGAGCGAATAGGCGATCGACACGGTCACATGCGGAAGCTTGCCCTTCTTGCGGACGGGGACAAAGCCGGCGGAAAGCTGATGGGCGACCGCGCCGCCGAGAATGAATCCGCGCGCCTCGATGCCGGCGACCTTGTCGACCTTGGTGCCGGCCCAGGGCTGCACAAGCTCGTCGACCGCGCGGCGAAACGACCGCGCGTCGCCCAGCAGCGTGGTGATGTCGCGAAAGAGGATGCCGGGCTTCGGATAGTCCGGGATGGTCCGGATCGAGGCGGCGAGATCGTTCATGGCATGGCTATCCTTCAGGACCCGTACCGAACAGCATGTCGAGTCTTTTGCGGAATATCTAGGCCGAGCACGGCCGAAACCGCAATGAAACTATGGACCGGGCGAAGGGGCGACGCCCCGTCTCAGCCGAGGCGGTACTGGCGCGTCGCCTCGGGGTCGTCGGTCGAATAGGGCGCCGCCTTCAATTCCTCCCAAGCCGCGTCGGGGATCGGAAAGCGCGCCCATTCGAGCGTCTGCCTGACCCGCTCGGGCTTCGTCACGCCGCAGATCGTCGACGTCACCCTCGGGTCGCGCATCGAAAACTGCAGCGCCGCAGCGCCGGGCGGCACGCCGTGGCGGGCGCAGATCGCCTCGATCCGGCGGATGGGATCGAGCGCCGCGTCCGACGCCTCCTGATAGACATAGCGGGGATATTCGCTCGACCCCTTGGCCAGAACCCCGCCCGCATAGGGGGCGGCGTTGAGGACCGCGATCCCTCTCGCCTTGGCGAGATCGAGCATCGGCTCCGCGTTGCGGTTGGCGAGAGTGAAGCGGTTGTGCGTGATCAGCGCATCGAAATCCCAGTCGCTGAGGAGCGGCATCATCATGTCCACGCGACCCGGCCGCCAGCCCGACCGCCTTCGCCAGCCCTTCCTCCTTGATGCGGAAGAGCTCGCCGAGCGCGCCGTCGCGCGCCGTGGCTTCGATCGGCGAACGCGCGTGCTCGGGATCGTGCAGATGAAGAACATCGATCCGCTCGAGGCCCAGCGCCTTGAGGCTCTGCTCCAGCGAGCGGCGCGCCTGCGCGGCGTCGAAACGGTTGGTCTCGGGATCGCGGTCGAGCTTGGTCGAGACGACGAAGCCCGCGGGCAGGCCGCCGCGCTCGCGGATGACGGCGCCGATCCGCTCCTCGCTGCGGCCCATGCCGTAGATGCGCGAGGTGTCGATGAAATTGACCGGGCCCTCGAAAATCGCCTTGACCGTCGCCTTGGCCCGCTCGACGTCGACGGCGTAGCCGTAGGTGTCGGGCATGTCGCCGAGCCCCGACGTCCCAAAGCAGACGGGCGTGACCATGAGGCCGGTGCGGCCCAGGCGGACCTTGTCCATTGCTCCCTCGGTCATCGCAAGCTCCCCGGTTTTGGTTGTCGCCGCATCCCTAAGGCCACGGCGAGGCGTGGGCAAGGCGGGGCGAGCGCGAGCGGAAGGCGCCACTCGAATAACGGCTTTGCGTTGCAGAAGGGCTCGGCGCGTTCGATGATCTTCACGACGCAGGCGAAGACCGCGCTGCAGTCGGCGAGCCGCTCATCGCGCCTGTTTCAACTTGGCGCAGAACGCCTCGAACTCGGCTTCCGTCGCGTAGGACTTCTGCGCGCCGCGCTTTGTCACCGAGTCGGCGGCATAAAGGGTTGCGCGATCGAGCGCAGCGTCGAGGCCGAGGCCGGCGGCGTAGTAGCGCGCGAAGCTGCCGATGAAGGCGTCCCCCGCGCCGGTCGAATCGACCGCCTGCACCTTGACCGGCGCGATGCGCCTCAGGCTCTGCGGCGTCGCCAGAAGCGAACCGCGGGAGCCCAGCGTCACGATCACCGTCTCGACGCCCCTGGCGATGAGGCTCCTCGCCGCAGCAGCGATCTCGTCCTCGGAATCGACCGGCATGCCGGTCAGGATCTGAAGCTCGGTCTCGTTCGGGGTGAGGAAACTCGCGTCGCGGACGCGCTCGATATCGAGATTGCGGAGCGCCGGGGCGGGGTTCAGCGCTGTCTTCACCCCGTGAAGCTTGCCGAAGCGGAGCGCCGCATAGACAGTCTCGAGCGGCACTTCGAGCTGGGTCAGGATGAGATCGCAGGTCTTCAAATCTTCGCCCGCGGCCTCGACGTCGGCCGGCGTGAGGTCGCCGTTCGCGCCCTTGACGATGAGGATGCAATTGTCGCCGGAGGCGTTGACGAGAATGGTCGCCGTTCCGGTCGACTGCCCGAGCGCTGCGCCGAACGTGTGCGGCGCCGACGTTCGTCGCCTTGAAATTGCTCAGGACGCCCTCGCCCAGCATGTCGTCGCCGACCTTCGACACCATGACGACCTCGGCGCCGAGCTTCGCGGCGGCGACCGCCTGGTTCGCGCCCTTGCCGCCGTGGTTCATCTCGAAGCGCGGCGCGGCGATCGTCTCGCCCCAAACCGGCATGCGCTCCACATAGGTCACGAGATCGATATTGCTCGAGCCGACGACGCCGATGCGCGGGCGCTTGTCCATGTTCTTTTCCCGTCGATGGTTCAGTGCACGGCCGTTATTGCGAGGGACCCTCGGGCTATTCGACCCGGGGGTCTTCGCAATGACGACAGGGCTTCTCTCAACCGCCCAGTTCCGCCGACTGCGTCCAGAGGTTGATCCCGCCATCGACCGCGAAGCGATCGATGTCCTTGATCTCCTCCGCCGTGAAGGCGAGCTTGTCGAGCGCCTTGACCGCGTCTTCGACCTGCTCGGGGCGACTCGCGCCGATCAGCGCCGACGTCACCCGGCTGTCGCGCAGAGCCCAGGCCAGCGCCATTTGCGCGAGCGACTGGCCGCGCCGCTTGGCGATCGCATTGAGGTGGCGCACGTGATCGATGTTCGTCTTCGTCAGGAACTTCGGATTGAAGAAATGGGCGGCCGCCGCGCGGCTGTCGCTCGGCACGCCGTTCAGGTATTTGTCGGTCAGCAGGCCTTGCGCGAGCGGCGAGAAGACGATCGCGCCGATCCCTTCGGCTTCGAGTGTGTCGAGCAGGCCATCGACTTCGATCCATCGGTTGACCATCGAATAGCTCGGCTGGTGGATGAGGCAGGGCGTGCCGAGCCGTTTGAGGATCGCCGCCGCCTCCCCGGTGCGACGCGAATTGTAGGAGGATATGCCCACATAGAGCGCCTTGCCCTGCCGCACGGCCGCATCAAGCGCCCCCATCGTCTCCTCGAGCGGCGTCTCGGGGTCGAAGCGATGCGAGTAGAAGATGTCGACATACTCGAGCCCCATCCGCTTCAGGCTCTGGTCGAGGCTTGCGATCATGTATTTGCGGCTGCCCCACTCGCCATAGGGGCCGGGCCACATGTCGTAACCGGCCTTGGTCGAGATCACGAGTTCGTCGCGTAAGCCGCCAAAATCGCTCTTGAGGATGTCGCCGAAGGCGATCTCGGCCGAACCCGGCGGGGGGCCGTAATTGTTGGCGAGATCGAAATGCGTGACGCCGAGATCGAACGCCCTCCGCGAGATCGCGCGCATCGAGTCCATCGACCTGTCGAAGCCGAAATTGTGCCACAGGCCCAGCGAGATCGCCGGCAGTTTGAGCCCGCTGCGGCCGCAGCGGTTGTATACCATCGAATCGTAGCGGGTCGGCGAGGGGATATAGGGCATTGTCGCTCCCGGCGTTTGGACTGGGGTCTTTCGTCCTGCCGTTCGTGTAGCGGGTCGCGGCGTAGGTGATCAAGCCGCTCCGGCGGCGCTCATCTCAGGGGCGTAAAGCCGTCGGCGCTCCAGTCCTCGCTCCCCACGGCGTGATGGGCGAAGAACAAGCCGCCGGGATCGTATTCGGCCTTGATTGCGCGGAGCCGCGCGTAATTGTCGCCCCAGAAGGCCTCCTGCCAATCAGTCTGGAAATAGTCCGTCTCCCAGACGTACGAGCCAGCGCGCGGCGCGACCCTGCGTAGCTCGTCCATCGCGGCGGTCACGGCGGCGGCCCGCGTCTGCGCCTGCGCCTCGTCCGGCTCGTGGCCGGGGACTCCCGGATAGGCGGGCGACGCCCCGGCGCCGATGATGGCGAGGGCGAAGGCCTGGGTGACGGCGGGGTTCATCGGCGTGTCTTTCGCCGCGGCGATCGCCTCCGGCTGGCCCCCCGCGAGGCCCTTGTTGACGTGCAGCCCCACGGCGGCGTGCTTCGCCGCCGTGATCAGCGCGTCGACGAAGCGGCCGCGCTGGTCCGCTTCGAGCAGCGAGGCGGGGAGCCAGATGGACTGATAGGCGTAGATGAGCCAGCCCGCTTCGCCCTGATTGCCAGCCCAGAAGATGTCGCCTTCGCGCGCCCCTGGACGATCGTCGGGGACGACGGCGCCCGGAACCCGTCGCAGCACCGCCGGGTCCCAGAAGGCTCGTCCGGGCGCCGCAACAATCAGCGGCTTCATGACGATGTCGAAGTCCTGCGGCGCGGCGCGGACCCAATCGAAGAACGGACGCCAGAGCGCCTCAGCCTCGGACTGGCTCAGGTTCTGGGACACCATCTCGATCGCGAGAATATTCCCGGGCTGAAAGCGAAGCTGCTCGCCCCAATGCGGGTTGAAGAGCGCTTCGTGATAGAAATCGACCGTCTTAGCGACCAGGCGGCGCCAGGCGTCGTCCGATGTCGCGCGGATCGCCGCGAAGACGGCGCCAACGCTGTCCGGCAGAGTATGCGTGCGCAAAGTGACGCGGGTGACGACGCCGAAACCGCCGCCGCCGCCTTTCAGCGCCCAGAAGAGATCGGGATTGGTGCAGGCGTTGGCGAGCCGGACCTCGCCGTCGGCGGTGACCAGCTCGGCCTCGATGAGGCTCGCCGCGCCGATGCCGAATTGCTTCGACAGGCTGCCAAACCCGCCCCCGTTGAGAAAGCCTGCGACGCCGACGGTCAGGCAGCCGCCGCCCTGCGCGTAACGTCCCGCCTTGACCATGACCTCCTGATAAACGTGGCCCCAGATCGCTCCCGCTTCGACCGACACGGCCGCCTGCGGCGCGGCCCTGCCGTCGCATCCGGCGCCGACGAAGGCGTCGTGCAGGGTGATCGCGCTCATGCGCCGCGTCCAGATGAGGAGCGAATCGGCCGCGTTGGAAGTTCCCTGATAAGAGTGGGCGCCGCCCTTGACGACGAGCCTGAGATTGTGTGTCCGCCCGAAGTTGACTGCGGCGGAGACGTCGGCGGCGGATTCGGCGGCGACGGCGTAGACGCTCGGCTGCGACGTCCACGCGCCGACCCAGCCGAGCGTCTGGGTCAGGCCCGGCTCATCGCCAATGAAATACGGGTTCTTGAGCCCTGTCCTGAACAGCGCAGCGCAATCCTCGCTGGTCTGCCCGACGCAGGCGGCGAGCGGCGATTGCACCTTGATCAGGCGTCCGCCGACATCGCGTCCAAGTTGGGCCCAACTCTCCTCCGACGGCCATAGAGGATCGCCCGGACGAACCCGCGCCGGCGAGGCCGCGGCCGCGGCATGAGCCGGCGACCCCGGACGGAGGCTCGCCGCAAGCGGCGCCGCCACGATGCCCTTCAAAACGCGCCTGCGGTTCACTCGCTCGACCATTGGCTGCTCCTCCCGCCACGAGATTCTTAGCGCGCGCCGCGTCACGAGAAAACCGGATCGTTTCGAGCGGCGCTTCCTCCGGCTGATGGCGCCTCATCTGCGGCCGTCCAGCGTCTCACGGGCGAAGGGACGTTGCGTCGATGCGGCTGACCGAATCGACGCATGCGATTGCATCATGACGCCTGCCCCATCTAGGGTGCCGGCCCGGGCGCTTCGCCGCGCATGCGAAGCTCCTCGAGGAGATGCGGCATTGAAAGTCAGCGGGCGCTCTTACCGCACGATATGGGTCAACGCGGACGGATGGGGCGTCGACGTCATCGACCAGCGATGGCTCCCGCACGCCTTTCGCGTCGAGACCCTGCGCAGCGTGGGCGAAGCGGCGACGGCGATCCGCGACATGTGGGTGCGCGGGGCGCCGCTGATCGGCGTGACCGCCGGCTATGGCGTCGCGCTGGCCATGCGCGAGGACCCAAGCGACGCGTCGCTCGACGCCGCCTGGGAGAGTCTCCATGCGACAAGGCCGACGGCCATCAACCTGCGCTGGGCGCTCGATGCGTTGCGCGCGCGCCTGCGGCCGCTCGATCCGGCAAAGCGCGCCGCCGCCGCTTACGCCCAGGCTGCGGAGATCGCGGACGAGGATGTGGCCATCAATCGCGCCATCGGCCGAAACGGTCTCGCCATCATCCGCGGGCTCGCGGCGAAGAAAAAGCCCGGCGAGCCGGTCAACATCCTCACCCATTGCAACGCCGGCTGGCTCGCGACCGTCGACTATGGCACCGCCACGGCGCCGATCTATCTCGCCATCGAGGAGGGCCTTCCCGTCCATGTCTATGTCGACGAAACACGGCCGCGCAACCAGGGCGCGTCGCTGACCGCCTGGGAGTTCGTCAATCACGGCGCGGCCCATACGCTCGTCGTCGACAACGCCGGCGGCCATCTCATGCAGCGCGGACTCGTCGACATGGTGATCGTTGGCACCGACCGAACGACCGCCAGCGGCGACGTCTGCAACAAGATCGGCACCTATCTGAAGGCGCTCGCCGCGCAGGACAACGCCGTGCCCTTCTATGTCGCCCTGCCCTCGCCGACCATCGACTGGACGGTGCGCGACGGCACGGACATCCCGATCGAAGAACGCTCCGGCGACGAGGTGGACTTCGTTCAGGAACTCGGAGACGACGGGAAGGTCAGGCGCGTGCGCATTTCGCCCAAAGGAAGCCCGGCCGCGAATCCGGCCTTCGACGTCACTCCCGCCCGTCTCGTCACCGGCCTCATCACCGAGCGCGGCGTCGCCCGCGCCTCCCCTGAGGGGTTGAAGGCGATGTTTCCCGATCGCGTCCGAACCCCGCTCGACAAGAAGCCGGCTGAGAAGAGTTCCCGCCAATGATCCGTCCGCTCGCCGGCCTCAAAATCATCGAGTTCGAGGGCATCGGCCCGGGTCCGCTCGCCGGCCGCATGCTCGCCGACCATGGCGCCGAGGTCGTCGCGATCGTCCGCCCGAACAAGCCTGTGCTCGGCAGGCCGGACATCGCCGACACGGAAGTGATCTCTGCGGCGCGGCAAGCGGATCGTCGCGCTCGACCTCAAACAGCCGGGGGCGGTGGACGAGGCGATGGCGCTGATCGAGGCGGCCGATGCGCTGATCGAGGGCAACCGGCCGGGCGTCATGGAGCGACTTGGCCTGGGGCCCGCCGACTGCGCCAAACGCAATCCGCGCCTCGTCTATGGCCGCATGACCGGTTGGGGGCAGGACGGGCCGCTGTCGCAGGCCGCCGGCCACGATCTCAACTATCTCGCGCTCAGCGGCGCCTTGTCGCTGACCGAGCGTCCGGGCGCCCAGCCGATCGCGCCGCCGACCGTGCTCGGCGACGCCGGCGGCGCGCTGGGGCTCGCCTTCGGCATCATGTCGGCGATTTTCGCCGCCGGCCGGACCGGCAAGGGCGCGGTCGTCGACTGCGCCATCGTCGATGTCGCCGCGGCCCTCAGCGGCATTGCGCTCTGGGCGCACGCCAAGGGCATGCTGGACGGCCCGGGGCCGAGCCTCTTCCACGATTTGCCCTTCTACGACGCCTA
>CAVZJZ010000056.1:0-100182 GCA_963775665.1 uncultured Alphaproteobacteria bacterium
TTTGTTTGCGCCTGGGGGGCTGCGTTCAGGGCGGCCAGCCGGTCGCGGGGCGTCAATCAATCCCCGGCCGTTGCAGGTGCTTGCCTGAGCGGGATTCAACCGGCTTCACGCAAACTCGGCCGCCTCAGCAATCCAGACCTGCATCGAACACGGCTCGCGATTGGCCCAAAGATGATAGGGGAGCGCGGTCAGTGGAGCCTCTCGGGTCGAGGGCGGCGCTATGGCGTAGAGCGCATCCTCGCCTTCACCGGGAACGAGACGGCTCGCGCTCGCGGTCAAAGTCATCACGCCTCCGAACAGGTCCTGGCGCCATTCAGCCTTGACCGCCGCCGAACGGGGCAACGCAAGCGTCTGAACGGAGCCGCCGGGATTGTCCGCCTCCTCGAGGCAATAGATGAGCGGGCCCCGCCTCAATGCGACCCGTCCGACGTCCATGCGCACGTTCGGGTGGGCGTAAAGGCGCTCGGAGGGCATCGGCAGATGAAGCGCGACGACGTCACCCTTGCTCCAGAACTCGATGGATGGTCGCGTAGCCGCGCGCGGCGGAGAGAGGGACCGGCTCGCCATTGACAGCCGCTGTGGCGTCTCTTGCCCATCCTGGAATCCGCAGCTTCAGGTCGAACGCCCTCGGCGCTTCGGGGTCGATCTCGATCCGGATGTCGCCGGACCAGGGATAGTCGCTTGTCTCCCGGAGCCTGACCTCGTGGCCGCCGGGCGCGAGCGTCGCTTCCACGCCGCCATAGAGATGGATAGCCACCCCATCCTCGCCCGCCGACAGAGAAGTAGCCGCCGACCGAGGCGACAAGGCGCGAGACGTTCATCGTGCAGCAGGGACAGCGGTGCCAGGCCCAGCGCCTGTGCTGGCCGCGGCTCTCGAGCGGATTGTCGTAGAAATAATGCGTTCGCCGTCGCGCGAGAGGCCGCTGAGCGCGCCGTTGTAGAGCGCACGCTCCATCACGTCGGCGTAGCGACCGTCGAGATCGAGATGGAGCATGCGGTGCGCCCAGAATACGAGCGCCACCGAGGCGCAGGTCTCGGCGTAGGCCGTCTCGTTCGGCAGGTCGTAGTCGGTGGTGAAGCCCTCGTTTGTCGCGCTCGGCCCGAGCCCGCCGGTGAGTACACTGCGCTGCGGTCACGTCGCGCCACAGCGCTTCGCACGCCCGCTTGAGAGCCATCGTCGGCGAGCTCGAAGGCGAGATCGGCCACCGCTGAGGCCATGTACATCGCGCGGACCGCGTGGCCGACCATCTTCGTCTGCTCGCGCACCGGCATGTGCGACTGATTGTATTCGTAGGTCTTGGCCCAGTAGTCGCGCCGGATCGTCGCCGCGCGCCAGCGCCTCCTCGGTGAAGTAGTGCGGCTGACGTCCGCGCTCGTCGATGAAGTAGGCGGCGAGATCGAGCCGGCGGCGGTCGCCGGTCAGCCGATAGAGCTTGACGAGCGCCAGCTCGATTTCCTGGTGGCCGCAGTAGCCGCGCTTCTGGCCCGGGCCGCGGCCGAAGATGCGTCGCGATGTGATCGACGTAGCGCTCCATGACGTCGAGGAACCGCCGCCGGCCGGTGGCGCGATAATAGGCGATCGCGCCTTCGAGCATGTGCCCGGCGCAATAGAGCTCGTGATTGTCGCGCAGGTTGGTCCAGCGCTTCTCGGGCTCACGGCCGATGTACCAGCAGTTGAGATAGCCGTCGGGCGACTGGACCCGCTCGAGATCGTCGACGATCGCCTCGATCTTGGCTTCGATGGCCGGGTCGCGACGGTGCGCGAGCGCATAGCACGCCGCCTCGATCCATTTGCCGAAGTCCGAATCCCAGAACATCTGCATCGTGACGCCGTGGCTGTTCCTTGGGATCCTGAGCGGCGGAGGCGGCTGCGGCATTTGGCCGACTCGAGGATGCCGACCTCGTCGAGCTTCGCGTGCTGGCTCGGGATGGTGCGCTCGAGCACGACCTCTAGCCGCTCCCGCCAAAACGGGCCGGCAATGCGAACGTCGGAGAAGGGGACCGGGAAATAGGCGCGCTCTGTCATCTCATGACCTTTCCAGTTCACGTCCGTGCGCGGCGCCGCAGGACTCCCTCACGACGAGCGAGCAAGGCAGGCGCCGGACGCCGGCAACCTCGTGTCCTGCGATCATCTCGAGGAGCGCTGCGCCGGCCTCGCGGCCCAGCGCGCCGAGATTCATGTCGACGCTGGTGAGCGGCGGACGCGTGGCCTCCGCCATGATCTTCCAGTTGTCGAAACCGACGACCGCGACGTCCGCCGGGACGGCCAGCCCCATGTCGCGCAACGCATCGACGACTCCGCGCGCGATCTGGTCGTTGCCGCAGAAGAGCGCGTCGGGCGCGTCGCGGCGATGCGAGAAGAGTTCTGCGCCGCCTCGCGCCCCCAGATCTCGGACCAGCGGCCGGGCCGATAATCCCCCGCAGCGGCCTTCAGTCCCGCCTCGGCCAGCGCCTTGCTCCAACCCATTTCGCGCAGGCGAACCGCCTCGAACCGTTCCGGGCCGGTGATGTGGGCGATTCTCCTGCGGCCGAGAGCGGCGAGGTGGCTCACGGCGAGCTTGGCGCCGCCCTCGTCGTCGGGCAGCAAGCAAAGCGCTTCCGGGTTCTCGACCTGCGACAACGCATAGACGACCGGCAGGCCGCGCGCCGCAGGGCTGATCGGATCGCGACGATCGGATCGGCGGGCGGTGACGACGAGGCCGTCGACGCGCTTGCCGATCAGCTGATCGATGTGCCGCCGCTCGCGCACGGGATCGTCGGTGGCGTTGCACATGAAGACGGCGATGCCGTGATCGAAAAGGCGTCGCTCGAGCGCCTCGAGGATCGGAAATGTGAAGCGGCCGAAACTGTCTGTCGACAAGATGCCGACCGTCATCGAGCGCGCTGAATGCAGACTCTGCGCGAGGCTGTTGGGACGAAAGTCGAGGTCGTTCGCAGCGGCGATGACGCGCTCCCGGGTTTCCTGGCGCAGTCTGCCCTTGTCGTTGAGCGCCTTGGACACGGTGCCGACGCTGACCTTCGCCCGCCGCGCCACGTCGTGAATCGTGCGCTGCTCACGCCGGCCGCCAAGGCTTTCGTCGCCCGGTTCGGCGCCGGGCGTATCGGTGCGTTTTTCGCGTGTGCTCATGCGGCGATCGTCATCCCTTGACGGCGCCAGACATGAAGCCGGCAACGAAATGGCGCTGGAGAAAGAGAAACAGGATCAGGCACGGCAGCGCCATCACGACGACGCCGGCTTCCGTTGCGCCATAATCGATCACCCCCATCGTCTGTTGGCGGAGGTTGGCGATGGCGAGTGGAAGGGTCTGCTGCGTCGGGTCGTTGAGCATGATGAGCGGAGCGAAGAAATCGTTCCACGCCGCAAGGAAAGCGAACAGGCTGACGGTGATGAGGCCGGGGCGCACAGAGGGAAGCAGAATGCGCCACAGCACGCTGAAGGCGCCGCAGCCGTCCATCATTGCGGATTCGTCGAGTTCGCGGGGCACGGCTTCGAACGAGATGCGCATCATGTAGGTGGCGAAGGGAAGCTGGAAGACGACCAATACGAGGCTCACGCCAACGAGCGAGTTTTGCAGACCGAGGCCGTGCAGCATGACGTAGAGCGGGATCAAGACGGTGGCGTAGGGCACCATGAGAATCGCGAGCGTCAGCAGGAAAAGGACGTCACGCCCGGGAAAATTGAAACGGGCGAAAGCGTAGCCGCCGAGGCCGGACACCACGAGCGTGATCGCGACAACCAGGAAAGCGACGAACAGGCTGTTGAACAGGAAGCGCGGCAGGCCTGCTCCGAAGTTGAACAGGGTCGTGTAATTGCCCAGTCCGATCCCAACCGTCTGGCCGGTCGCGGCTTGCGGACTGACCGACGCCACGGCCGCCCACAGGATCGGAAACAGGAAGATGATCGCAAGGCCGCCCGTCAGCACGTAATAAGGGGTGCGGCCAAGCGTGTTGGCGCTGGTCACGGCCATTGCGTCAGCTCCTCTCCGGATCGCGGAGGAGTCGGAACTGAACGGCGTTGAGAGCAAGCAAAGCGAACAACACGACGACGGAGATGGCGGCGGAGGCGCCGAGGTTCTGACGCTGGAACGCCTCTCGGTAGATCAATTGGACCACCGTCACCGTGGCGTTGTCGGGGCCGCCCTTGGTCAGAATATAGAACTGATCGAAGGCCAGCAGCGAGCCCGTCACGCACAAGATAAGCGCCAGAGCGAGCGACGGGCGGAGCAGGGGCAAAGTGATGTAGCGGAACATCTGGCCTCGGCTGGCTCCATCCAGCGCGCTCGCTTCGTAGATGTCATGTGGAATGCTTTGCAGTCCGACGAGCAGGATGAGCATGTAGAATCCGGCAAACTTCCACACGACGAGAAAAGTCGTCGAGAGCAGCGCTCTCGTCGGGGTTTCCAGGAACGAGATCGGCTGATGGATAACGCCGATCGCCTCAAGGATCGGACTGATTGGGCCTATGGAGGGCGAGTAGAAGCCCCAAAAGAGCAGCGAGGCCGACGCCAGACCGAGCGCGACGGGCAAGAGAAAGATGGTGCGCAGAGCGCCAACCCATCGGCCGGCCTCCTGCGCGAGAAGGGCCATGCCAAGCCCTAAACCGATCAAAAGGACGGTGACGAGGACGGTGTATTCAATGGTGAAGACGATTGATGGCCAGAGCAGCGGGCTATTCCAGATACCGACGAAATTCTTCGGAAAGTTCACTTCCCGGTAGCCGGTGAGCAGCGTCCAGGAACTGAGCGACATTCGCGCCACCAGGGCCAGCGGCGTAAGGAAGAACACGGCGACGAAGGCGCTGGTAGGGATCGCGTAGACCAATCCCCATAGCTGATGTCGTTGCCGCCAGCCGGCCCCGAACGAGGCGCCGGGTCTCGCGGGCGTGATAGAAGTCATGGTCAAGCCGCCATGCGTTGAATGCGAAGACAAACCCAGGCGCGGCGGGACGGACGCGTCCCGCCACGTCGAGCTCGCCGCCCCTACGGATTGAGCGAGCTGTTGATGGCTTTGTTGTCCGCGTCGATCCTGCCGGCGTCGCCGAACACCGCATCGCGCATCAAAACGAGCCAGGGCCCCTGCGGGTCGTTGAACGTTGAGCCGAAGTTCTTGGCGAAGGGCGTCTGACCGTTCTTCGTGACCGAGTTGAACAACACAAGGCGAGGGTCTTTCGCGCTGTACTTGTTGTTGGCGAGGTCGGGCCGCGACAGCACGTTGCCGCCTTTGGCGACGACTTCGATCTGGGCGTCGTCGCTTTCCACCCAGGCGAGGAAGTTCCATGCGGCGTCGGCGAGCTTGCTATCACGAGAGATGCCGATCGCGTCGCCCCCGATGAACGTCGACGTCCCGCCCTTGACGCCGGCGATCGGAGCAACGCCGATATCCGCGTCTGCGAGGGCGGCGTTGGCCATCCCTTGCAGGCTTGCGGGCATCGGCATGATGCCAATCTTTCCCTTCGGGAAATAGGCGGTCCAGGTCGGTCCGCTCTCCGTCTTGGAGTCCGGCATCAAAGCGGTTCCATCGTCAACCATGCCGCGGAAGGCGGCGTAGACCGCTTTGTTCTCCGCGCTGTTCAGGTGTGACTCGGTGCCCTCGGGGTTCATGACCGTCTCGCCATCGGCCCAGACGATCGGCCACCAGGTGAACACGTTGCAGCCGGGGCAGTCGCCGCCGAAGAAAGTTCCGTGGACGTCGCCGCCCAGTTTCGCGACCGCGCGGGCGTCGGCGGCGAACTCGGTAAGCGATTTCGGCGGTTTCTCCGGGTCGAGACCCGCCTCCTTGAAAAGCTTCTTGTTGTACATCCAGACCGAAAGATCGACGACGAACGGGAGGCCGTATTTCTTGCTGTCCCAAGTCGAGACGCTGATGGCGCCCTGCGCGATGTTCGCCGCGAACGGCAGAGCGGCAATGCGGGCAGTGAGGTCCTGGAACAGTCCCGCCGAGGTCCAATTGGGCATGAACACGACGTCGGCGGAGAACAGATCCGGCAGCGAGTTGGCCGCCGCAGCCGCGCCGACCTTGGTCTGATAATCGTCGGTCGGAACGAAAGTGACGTCGATGTGGTTCTTGTGGGACGCGTTATAGGCTTGAACCAGCGCATCAGCGCGCGCCTGCGTCGCGGACCGCGACCACATCGTGAGATGGGCGCCGTTGTCGACGCCAAAGGTCTGGTCGGCGAGCGCGCTCGTCGCCAGACCGGTCGCGCTGATCAGCAAAGCGGCAAGCGCGACACAAGTCGTTCGTGTGCTCATGATGTCCTCCCGGGGTCGATTCTTTGCTCTGTTCTGTTGGACAGAAAAGCCGTTTCTCCCGTTTTGTGCGTCCAAATCCGGCGCGCGGCGGCTTGAGAAAAGCTTTTCCCACCTCGTTCGTACTCCCGCGATCGACTGGCGGCAAGAGGCTGGTTCGGCGTCCGTGCCTGATTCTCCCTGTTACTCCCTGGTAACAGGGAGCGACACGAAGACGGGCGGGTTTATCCGGGGCTGGAATTTGATGAAATTGCTTTAATTTCAATGGCTTGGCTGCATCTAGTACGGATCTTTAGCGCTGAAATAACAGGGAAGACAATCGCCCTGTTTCGCCGCGGAACAGGGAGAATGGGCGACCGCTCGCCCTTCTCTCGCGGAAGATCAAGATACCGTCATAAGTACCTGATTAGCTTACATTTTACCGCTTTTGCAACGGCCGCATGCCTTTGCCGTAAATCCGGCGGCGGCTGCAGCTCGATCCGGCGATCTCATTCCAGCGGCGTTTGAACCGGCGATCTCACGTCCTACATTAAGATATCGCAGCAGTATATTGATATTACGGTCTTTTCGTTCACCTCATCCGTCGCGCCTTCGGCCCGCCCGCCCCCTCGACAGTCAATCGCGGAGATCGCATCCCCCATTTTCGCTTGGCGACTGGTCGTAACAGGCCCGGCCCTCGGGAACGGCAAGTCAATCTCGAAACACGCACCTGTCACCGAAATTACGGTCATCGACGTCGGCAAATCCGCGCCGCTCGGGCAAGCTTCGCTCGCGCGGGCGCGGAGTTCCTCAAAAGCCTGATCGCCCTCCCCTTTTCATGGTCATGCTCGGACTTGATCCGGGGACGGCCGTGGTCGGAGACGCCCGCGGCGGCCTCGGGCAGACTTCGATTTTGGGTTACCAAAAATTAACAAATGGATGACCGGCCGGGCATTGTTGGCGCGTCTCCGGCCCGCGGCGCCGCAGCCCGGCGAGGTGAACGATCCTTAATCAACTCGCCCCTGCCACGCCGCGCCGGAAGCAGCGTCTTTTGCGCCCCGTTCTCACACTTATATGCGTCGCCGCGGCAGTCAGGGACGACGTCGCAGTTCGGGGAATCCAGTGGTCAGCAAGACATTCACTTCGAGCGAGCCGGGACGATCTCGTGCGGCAGGTGAAATCGGGCGTGCCGGCGACAATCCTGCGCCGACGCCGCAGGAAGGGCTCCGCCTGGTGAAGGCCTTCCACCGCATCAAGGAGCCGCGCTTGCGCGACGCCGCGACCAAGTTTGTGGAAGGGCTGGCTGACACGCATGATCTGGACGCAGCCGTCCGGCTGCTGCACGACTAGTTCTTGGCTCCAGGGACGGCCGCGACCGATCGATCATCGGAAACGCCCGCGACGCTCCCCGCCGTCGACCTCTTGCAAAGACTTCCTCCGAGCCTGCGTCACCGGCTCGGCAAATAGGTCGACGGCTCAGCCTGCCGAGAGAAGAACCCGTGGCGCCTGCACGAAGGCGGCCTATTGGGGATTGAATAAGCTGTCACCGTAATTCGCAGCCTCTCATGCGATGCGTAGCGCGGGTTTGGGCTGGGGAATATCGCGACCGAGCGCCCTCGCCTCCTCGAGCCAACAGGCGATGGCGTCCTCGATGTTGCGAGCCGCCGCCTCTCGCGATTCGCCGTCCGACGTGCAGCCGGGAAGATCGGGGACCGTCGCCAAGAATCCGCCGCCGTCTTCATCCGGAAGCGGCTCGATCAGAACGGCATAGTCAGGCTTTCGCATTGGCGCCTCGCACCGCGTCGATGAACCGCACGAGCTTGCGGATATATACCGGCTTAATCGGGCGGCGGAAAGGCACGGTCAGAATCTCGTGCTGCGAAGGGTGCGAAACCTTGAAATGCGAGCCGCCGCCCGAGGGTGGAGCGCAACGAACTCCGAAAGCGCGACACGCCCTCTCGATTTCGGAAACTGTCCAATCCGACGAGAGATTGGATCGCATTCTTTCGAGGATGGCGCTCAACCTCCGCCCCTTCCGAATCGGGTGCATGAGGATGTACGGCCGTTCCGGTGAGGCCCCCGTTCTCCGCCCTCGACCTCTTGCAAAGACCTCTTCCGAGCCTTTCCGCCTTGTCAAGGGGCGAGCCCCCGGAGGCGCGTGCGCTCATAGGGCGTCCGGAAGGACGCCCGTCTCTCGACGGGCTATGGCGCCCTTGAGAAGGCTCACATGCGCGGCGCTCCGCCCCGCCGCGCCAAGGCCGACGAAACCGATCGCCATCAGCGCCCACGTGGTTGGCTCGGGCACAGGGGATTCCGAGACAGCGGCGAAAACGATCATGTTGTCCGCCCCCGCAAAGGTCAGGCCGTCGTTGACTGTCACTTCGAGGTAATCCTGGGTATAGTTCGCGACCGTGCCGCCGTTGTTGTCGACATCCAGGGTCACGGAGGCGATGTGGTTCAGCGGCATGACCTCGGCGTTGTCGTCGTTGTTGGTCCAGGGATCGGCGACCAGGAGATCGTTGGTCGTGTAGCCCGTCACGGCGACCCAGTGGCCCCCGAGCGTTCTGGCGGGGTCGCCCGGGTTGCGGGCGTTCTCGATCCAGAGCACAAGGATCTCGACGTCCTCCCCGGCGGCGACCTCGGAGCGGATGAAATCGAGCGTCGGCGGGTCTCCCGATCCTCCGAGCCGGGTCTTCACTTCGAGCCTGTTCTGGTAGCCGGCGACGTCGATATATTCGTCCATCCCTTTGACGAACCGCTCGGCGGACGTGTTGCCGAAGAAATCGGTCCCCATGAATCGCGGGCCCTCGAGCCTGTTCGTGAGCACTTGCCAGGTGACGCCGTTGGTGAGGTTGGGCAGGTCGTATTTTTGAGCGAGCCAGAAGAACGAATCGACGGCGGCGACCGGCGCGCAGGCGCAGGAGCCGTTCATCACCGCGGGGTCCCTTTGATAATAGTCGGGGAAGTTGGGGTCTGGGGTCCAGGTCGCGGGCGGATCGGCAAGCGCCGGAGCGAACTCGGCGAATGCGAGCGAGACGAGTGAAGCGCCGAAACGGATCGAGAGGGGCCTCATCGGCGTCCTCCCTATTGCCTCGCCCCCCGCACGCCGCCTTTCGGCGATCTTGACGCTCTTCATCGTACCGCGGAACGTCGCCACGGAAAAGCCGCTTGCGAGTGTTGCCGTAGTCCCAAAGCCTCACCATAATCCCAAGCGCCGCCGTAATCACCAATGCTTCAAACAGCAACGCTACTCACCGTATTGATCGCCATGACGGGCGCGGCCGTCGCGGAAGACGTGAAGCCTGACGCGATCCAGGTTCAGGGCAAGTCGCTCGCGCTCAGCTGTACAGAGTGGAAGCGCAATCCGGACGGATCGTGGACCAACATCGGGCCCATTCTCGTCGGGGACCGCGCGGTGAATGAGGTGACCCTGCGCGGGAAGGAAGCCAAAGTCCTGGAGGACAAGTGCGGAAACGCCGCGCCTGCGTCGGTCCCCCCGCAAAGCGGGGAGTCCCCGCGCCATGCGGGTCATAGGCACGGCCTTCAGCAGCCTCCCGGGGGAACGTAAGGCCAGGCGTTTTCGACGGGCTCCGCCCGGACCTCTCCCGCGAGCCAGAGCGTCAATGCGCGATCGCGGGCGACGGTCGCCTCTACCGAAGGCGGCCTATTGGGGATTGAATAAGCTGTCACCGTAATGCCTATTGGGGATTGAATAAGCTGTCACCGTAATTCCACAATTAAATGTCTTCACCACCGAATGGACTCCTATTTGCAATGGCTGGCTCGGCCCTCAACTGCACCCCGTCGTCCCCCCGCACGTGTCGCACTTCAGGCACGTGCCATTCCGCACCATGGTGAAATTCCCGCACTCCGGGCACGCCTCGCCGACTTAGCCTTTCATGCCCGCTTCCGTCGTTTGGCGGGCTCGGCCGGAGGCTTCACGGTCTGGTCGCGCCGTCCCGCCAGCAGTCCAGCGACCGAGATGTCCTCGTCGATCTCCTCCCAGTGCAACCCGAAACGGCCGATTTCGAACGCCTCGCGCTGTCGCCTGCTGGCGCTGAGCAGACGTGGAAACCACGCGTAGGGCACGCCGATCGTTCGTCCGTCCGATAGCTCGACCCACATCGAGTTATCGTCGAACCTAACCGCCTTGGCCGAAATATCCATTCCAGGCCCTTTCGATCCGCGACCTTTCCTGACGCACGAGTCGGATCAGCGCGTTCAGCTCCGCAGCATTAAATCCCAAGCTCTCGGCAACGGCAACTTCTGGCGCCAGCCAGAACTTGGCTTCGTCGCCGCCACGGCGCACATGGACATGGAGCGGCTCGCGCGGGTCTCCCTCGTTGGAGAAGAAGAAAAACCGATAGCCGTCGCGACGGAAGACTGTCGGCACGAGCGATTAGCCCCCTCAACTGCACCCCGTCGTCCCGCCGCACGTGTCGCACTTCAGGCACGTCCCGTTCCGCACCATGGTGAAATTGCCGCATTCCGGGCAGGCCTCGCCGACATAGCCCTTCATCCGCGCCTCCGCCCGCTTGTCGGCGACCGGTCTGAGCCCGGGGGCCACGCGGGGGCGAACTCGGCGCCGCCCATCGTCAGCGGCGCGGGCTCGGCGACCCGGGTCAAGCCCGGGTTCAGCGCGGTCGCGCCCTGGACCATCCCGTGCGCGGCCGCGCCGCCGGCGGCCCGGATCGCGGGCGCCTCGCCCCCGGGCGCGCTCGGCACCAGCATCAGCTTGTCGCCCTTGGAGCGCACGAGGCCGTGGGAGACGACCGAGGATGTCGCGCCGAGGCCGCCGTCGCCGGGCGCCCTGTCCTGCTCGACGCCGCCGCCGAGCACCGTCGCGCCGATCTCCTCGGGCGCGACATGGGCGAGGTCGTTGCGGCCGAGATAGGAGATGGCGAGCTCGCGGAAGATATAGTCGAGGATCGAGGTCGCGTTCTTGATCGCGTCGTTGCCCTGGACGAAGCCGGCCGGCTCGAAGCGGGTGAAGGTGAAGGCCTCGACATATTCCTCGAGCGGCACGCCGTACTGCAGGCCGAGCGAGATGGCGATGGCGAAATTGTTCATCAAGCTCCGGAAGGCCGCGCCTTCCTTGTGCATGTCGATGAAGATCTCGCCGAGGCGCCCGTCCTGGTACTCGCCGGTGCGCAGATAGACCTTGTGGCCGCCGACGACCGCCTTCTGGGTGTAGCCCTTGCGGCGGTCGGGCAGCTTTTCGCGCTCGCGGGTGCGCTCGACCCGCTCGATCACCCGCTCGACGATCTTCTCGGCGATCTGCGCCGCGCGCGCCGGGGCGTTGGAGGCGATCAGCGTCTCGAGCGCCTCCTCTTCCTCGTCGTCGGTCTCGACCAGCTGGGAGTTCAGCGGCTGCGACAGTTTCGAGCCGTCGCGGTAGAGCGCGTTGGCCTTCAGGCCGAGGCGCCAGCTCAGCATGTAGGCGTCCTTGCAGTCCTCGACGGTGGCGTCGTTCGGCATGTTGATGGTCTTCGAGATCGCGCCGGTGATGAAGGGCTGCGCCGCCGCCATCATGCGGATGTGGCTCTCGACCGAGAGGTAGCGCTTGCCCGTCCGGCCGCACGGATTGGCGCAGTCGAACACGGGATAATGTTCCGCTTTCAGATGAGGCGCGCCCTCCAGGGTCATGGCGCCGCAGGCGAAGATGTTGGCGATCTCGATCTCGGCCTTGGAGAAGCCGAGCGCCGAGAGGAGGTCGAAGCCGGGCGCCTCATAGCGCTCGGCGGGGATTTTGAGCGCCCCGCTCAAGGTCTCGGCGCCGAGCGTCCATTTGTTGAAGACGAAGCGGATGTCGAAGGCGCCGCGCAGCGCCGCCTCGACCTTGTCGATCGCCGCGTCCGGCAAGCCCTTGGCGCGCAGGGCGGAATGGTTGATGCCCGGCGCATGCGCCAGCGTCGCCCGGCCGACCGCGTAGGCGATCATGTCGGCGATCGCCTTTTCGTCGTAGCCGAGCGCGCGCAGCGCGTCGGGCACGGCGCGGTTGATGATCTTGAAATAGCCGCCGCCGGCGAGCTTCTTGAACTTGACCAGAGCGAAGTCGGGCTCGATGCCGGTCGTGTCGCAATCCATCACGAGGCCGATCGTGCCGGTCGGGGCGACGACGGAGACCTGCGCGTTGCGGTAGCCGTGGGCCTCGCCGAGCGCCAGCGCGGCCGTCCAGGAGGCCCGCGCCGCCTCCGAGAGGCCCGCCAGGCGGCGCCCGCGCTGAGCGAGCGAGGCATGGTCGAGCGGGGTCGGGGCGACCGAGAGCTGCTCGTAGCCGGCAGCCTCGCCGTCGGCGGCGCGCTTGTGGTTGCGGATGACGCGCAGCATCGCTTCCGCGTTCGGCTTGTGGCCCGGGAAGGCGCCGCTCTTGCCGCCATCTCGGCCGAGGTCGCATAGGCCCGGCCGGTCAGGATGGCGGAGAGCGCGCCGCAGATCGCCCGGCCCTCGTCGCTGTCGTAGGCGATGCCGCAGGACATGAGGAGCCCGCCGATATTGGCGTAGCCGAGGCCGAGCGTGCGGTAGTCGTAGGAGAGGCGCGCGATCTCCTTCGAGGGGAACTGCGCCATCGCCACCGAGATTTCGAGCGTCAGCGTCCAGAGCCGGACGGCGTGCTCGTAAGCCGCGATGTCAAAGGCTTTCGTCTCCGGGTTGAGGAACTGCAGCAGGTTCAGCGAGGCCAGATTGCACGCCGTGTCGTCGAGGAACATGTATTCCGAGCACGGATTCGAGGCGCGGATCGGCCCCGACGCCGGGCAGGTGTGCCAGTCGTTGATGGTCGTGTGGTACTGGACGCCGGGATCGGCCGAGGCCCAGGCGGCGTAGCCGATCTTCTCCCAGAGCTCGCGGGCCTTCAGCGTCTTCGCCGGCTTGCCGTCGAGGCGGCGGGTCGAGGTTCCAGTCGCCGTCGCTCTCGACCGCGTGCAGGAAGGCGTCGGTGACGCGCACCGAATTGTTGGAGTTCTGGCCCGAGACGGTGAGATAGGCCTCCGACTCCCAGTCGGTGTCGTAGGTGTCGAAGTCGAGGTCGGGTAGCCCTGGCGGGCGTACTGGATGATGCGGCTGATGATGCCGTCCGGCACGTCGTTGCGGCGCGCGGCCTTGACCTCGCGCTTCGAGCGCCGGGTTCTTCTCGACGTTGAAGCAGTCGTCGCCCGAGCCCTCGCAATTGACGCAGGCCTTGAGGATCGCCTTGAGGTGCCGCTTGACGAGCTTCGAGCCGGCGGCGAGCGCCGCGACCTTCTGCTCCTCCTTCACCTTCCAGTCGATATAGGCCTCGATGTCGGGGTGGTCGACGTCGACGACGACCATCTTGGCGGCCCGCCGCGTCGTGCCGCCCGACTTGATCGCGCCCGCCGCCCGGTCGCCGATCTTCAGGAACGACATGAGGCCGGAGGAGCGGCCGCCGCCCGAGAGCTTCTCGTTCTCGCCGCGCAAAGCGGAGAAATTGGAGCCGGTGCCGGAGCCGTATTTGAACAGGCGCGCTTCCCGCACCCAGAGGTCCATGATGCCGCCCTCGTTGACGAGGTCGTCGGCGACCGACTGGATGAAGCAGGCGTGCGGCTGCGGGTGCTCGTAGGCCGACTTCGACTTGACGAGCTTGCCGGTTTCGAAGTCGACGTAGATAGTGGCCCTGGCTCGGCCCGTCGACGCCATAGGCCCAGTGGAGGCCGGTGTTGAACCATTGCGGCGAATTCGGCGCGGCGATCTGGCGCGCCAGCATGAAGCGCATCTCGTCGTAATAGGCGCGCGCGTCGTCCTCGCCGTCGAAATAGCCGGCCTTCCAGCCCCAATAGGCCCAGGCGCCGGCGAGCCGGTCGAACACCTGCTTGGCCGAGGTCTCGGAGCCGGCGCGCTCGGCCTTGGGCAGCTGCTTCGAGCGCCGCCTCGTCGGGGACCGAGCGCCACAGGAACGACGGCACGCCGTTCTCCTCGACGCGCTTCAGGCGCGCCGGCACGCCGGCCTTGCGGAAATATTTCTGCGCCAGCACGTCGGCGGCGACCTGGCTCCAGGCGGCCGGAACCTCGATGTTGTCGAGCGAGAACACGACCGAGCCGTCGGGATTGCGGATCTCGCTCTTCGTCGTGGCGAAGGCGATCAGGTCATAGGGCGAAAGGCCCGCCTTGGTGTAGTGCCGCTCGATCCGCATCGTCTCTCCACCCCGATCGTTATCGGCGGCCTGCGCCCGCAGCCCGCCTTTGCCCCGTAAAACGAACGCGGAGCCGCTGCGCCCGCGTTCCGATCCCTTGATGCGCCGCCCGAGACCATGGGCGGACGCACGCTTCCCTCCGGCGTCGTCGCGCTGACGGCCGCTCGATGTCTGAAACCCATCCGGCGGCGCGACCCGCGCCCCCTCGCATATCCCTTGAAAAGCGGGTCTTTCGGGGTCTTGCGCCGCAGCGCCGACCCCCTTCCCCGCACGACTCGAAGATTACGACTTTATGACAAAAGCGTCAACACCTAGTTAGGCGCTAGCCGCTCCGGACACAACATGTTGTGGACAAAAATGTATAACGCCGGGTTAACGCCGCCGCGGGATCGACAGCATCCACCGAGTCGGCGGGCCCGCGCAAGAGGCGAAACGGGCGCTTTGTCCCGCAAAGTTCAACTGGACAGGCGGGGCCGCCGTCGCCATAGTCCCGCGCGCGCCGGACTGGGGCGCCTTCCAACGACAACGGCCTACGACGGATGAAGCAGTTTTTCCTGCGGTTCTTCACTTGGTGGAACGGCGCGACCCTCAACACGCTGTTCTACACCCGTCGTCACGGCGAGCTCGTGGGCCACGATGAGTTCGGCAACGCCTATTATCGCATGCGCGGCGGCAAGATCGACCCGGCGCTCGGTTTCGAGCGGCGCTGGGTCATCTACAACGGCGTGTCGGAGGCCTCGATGACGCCGCCCGGCTGGAACGGCTGGCTGCATCACACGGTCGATTCGCCGCCGAGCGCAGAGGATTACAAGCCGCATCCGTGGGAGCTGCCGCATATGGGCAATCCGACCGGGACGCCGGGGGCGATTCGTCCCAAGGGGTCGCTGCTCGCCCACGGGCCGCGCCAGGCCAACGCCGGCGACTACGAAGCCTGGACCCCGGGGGGCTGAAGCCGCCTTGTTTCCGCCGCCCTTGACCGGCAGAGCGACCCGCATGCGCATGTCCGCCGCAGCGCTTACGAGGCGCCCATTTCGCGCCGCCGGCGCGCCGGACCGCGCTCGCCTGCGCGATTGCGCTTGCGCGGCCTCGCCGGAGCCGCGCGCGCCGACAAGATCGCCAATCCCGACCGCGGTGTTCGACGGCCTCGACAAGATCACCGGGCGAATCATCTCGTTCGAGGTCGCGCTCAACGAGACGGTTCAGTTCGGCACGCTGCAGATCACGCCGCGCATCTGCTATTCCCGGCCGCCGACCGAGGCGCCGCAGACCGACGTGTTCGCCGAGGTCGACGAGATCGACGAGCAGAAAGCGGTCAAGCGGATTTTCTCCGGCTGGATGTTCGCCGACAGTCCCGGCCTGCACGGCGTCGAGCATCCGATCTACGACGTCTGGCTCACCGCCTGCAAAGGCGGAACGACGGTCATCCACGAGGCGCCGCGAGGTCGACGCCTCGGCGCCCGAGACGGATGCGCAGCCGGGAGACGCGACCGACGCCAACGGGCAGCCGTCGCCCCAGGCCCAGACGCCCGCGCCCCAGCCGAAGAAGAAGAAGCCGAAGCCTCCGACGGTGGTCGCCGCCCCCTCCGCGCCGCCGCCCGGCGACAACAACGCGCCGCTCGATCTCGGCGGCGCGACAAGCTCGGGCAACGCGCGCGGGCGGTAGCTGTGGGTGCGATTTGCGCGAGAACGAATGATAGTAGGGAAGCTTCGCCATCTGCCGGGGCGGCCGCTTCGACCAGCCGGGGCTCGCCAATCCGACCGCGACGCTCCAGAGGCCGGCCAGCCCCTCGATATAGTCCTTGCCCTGATCGTCGCGGACGAAGATCCCGCGCCCGCTCTCCATCACCACGGGCCCGAGCTTCTCGTGCCGGCGCGCGTTGGCGCTTCGAGCGAATTGGGCAAGAGGGTCATCGGGGCCTCCGGATGGGGGCGCACTTGCCCCGCGCGGCGGCGAAAGTCGAGCAGACGCCGCTAGCGGCCCGATCTTCGATGGGCTAGCGTTCACGCCAAAGCTGGCCAAAGGGAGAAAAGGCTTCGTGACCGCAATCCATGGGACCATCAAGCCGACGCGCCGTCCGGGCGAACTCGGCGTGCATTCGCTCGACCGGTTCCACTTCTCTGCGCCCGACCTCTCTGTCGCGAAAGCGTTCTACGACGAATTCGGCCTCGACGTCGGCGAGGCGGCCAATCAGCTGACGGTGAAGACGCACGGGGCTCCGCATCTCTGGGGCACGATCGGCGAGGGCCCGCGCAAGAAGCACGGGTTCATGTCGTTCGGCGCATTCGAGGACGATCTCGAGCGTTTCGCCAGGCGCCTGCAGACTCTGGGCGTCAAGCGGCTCGATCCGCCGGCGGGCGTCGACTTCGAACGGGCTCTGGTTTCACGACCACGACGCCAACATGGTCGAGATCAAGGTCGCGCAAAAAACCTCGCCGAACGAAAAGTCGGGTTTCGCCATTGAATCAGCGCCGGCCGGCGCCCGCGGCGCCCCGTTCCGCCGCACCGTGACGCGGGTCCATCCGCGTCGCCTCTCCCACATCCTCCTGTTCACCCGCGATGTGCGGAAGGCGATCGACTTCTACACCAGCGTGCTTGGGCTTGCGCCTTTCCGACCACTCGGGCGAAGGCATCGCCTTTCTGCACGGCGTCCACGGCAGCGACCACCATGTGCTCGCCTTCGCCCATTCGAACGCGCCCGGCTTCCACCATCTGAGCTGGGACGTCGGCAGCATCGACGACATCGGCCGCGGCGCCATGCATATGCTCGGCAAGGGCCATAGCCCGTGGCTGGGGCCTCGGGCGGCACGTGCTCGGCTCGAACTATTTCCACTATGTCGGCGACCCGTGGGGCAGCTTTTGCGAATATTCGGCCGACATCGACTATGTCCCCGCCGACTGCGACTGGAAGTCCGGCGACCACGCGCCGGAGGATTCCTTCTATGTCTGGGGTCCGAACCCGCCGGAGGATTTCACCCACAATTACGAGGCGTGAGGGCATGGCGACAGATAGAAAATCTATACTCATGGCCTCGCGCCGGGCGCGACCTGCAGTTTCGCCAAAACCGGAATTCTCCCTGTTATCCCCTGCTAACAGGGGAGCGCGGGCCTCGCCGCGCTCGCATTCTAGGCACTAAATCGTTCAATATCAGTCACTTGTGATGAATTCCTCATGCAATGGTTGAGCAAGATAACAGGGAGAGAATCTCCCTGTTGCAGGGCATAACAGGGAGAGAAAAATCGGGAAAGCCGAAGCCTGAGACCTGCTTTCGCGACCCGCCCGAGGGCGCGATCGGATAGAAATTCTATACTCGGAGGCCTGAAATCGTCCGGGACCGCACGAAATGGCGCCATTTTGGCCCGCTATGGCGGGGTGAAAAGCCCGATATTACAACTGATTACGAAACAATCCTCATGTGTTGCATGAGCAAAGAAATACCGCCACCCGTCTTCACCTTCTACGTGAACAGTCTCGCGCAAGTCTTTGATATGCTGCAGGTTACATGATCGCTCGGGAGCCGCGCTCCGGCGAACGCGTGAGGACCGTCCGGCGCGCGGGAGAAGGAAGATTTCCTCCCCCAGGTCCTCAGCCTTAACCCGGCGGGACGCTCCGCTCGCAAGGCCCCTCTGGCGCCGGCCGAACCTCGCCCGACCTCACAGCTTCGTCAGCGTCACCGTCCTGAAGTCGGCCGGCAGCACGATTTCGAGCAATTCGCAATCGTCGGAATAGCCGAGCACGCTGTGCTTGATGCGCGGCGGCTGAATCCAGCAGCTGCCCGCTTCGAAAGTGTGGACGCCCTCTTCCGCAAATTCGGTCTTGTACCAGCCCTTGAGGACATAGATCATCTGGAAATCGACATCGTGATAGTGCGGCGTCGACGCCTCCTCCGGCCGGAATGGCGGCACGAGCCGGATAACGTGCGCCTGCGCCATGCCGCCGGTCGCCGGCGCGACGCCAAGGTCGCGGTATTTGGCGTAGGCGCGTAGGCCCTGCTTGAAATCTTCCTCACGGTGATGGCTTACGGTGAATTTGTGTTTCGGCCGGTCCGCGGGTCGCTTTGCCGGTGGAGGAGATGGTTTCGTTCTGGATTGCCTGGCGGACGCGGCTGGCTTTGCCTTGAGCCCGGTTTTTGCCATGAGATCCTCCTGCTGGGGTATGCTCCGATCCGAACCGGCATGCATGATAGACGCTTTCCGAAGCCATTGGGACTTTGAGTTAACGGTGACGCGTAAGCGAAGGGACACGGGCGAGTTTGAGCCTCCGCGTCATGCAGCGCGCTAAAGGCCGCTCGCCGACAGGGAGACCCGTGATTAATGCCGCACGCACAAACCGACGACGGCGTCCGTCTCTATTATGAGGAGACCGGCGCCGGGACGCCGCTGATCTTTGTCCACGAATATGCGGGCGACCACCGCTCGTGGGAGCCGCAAATGCGGCATTTCGGACGCCGCTATCGCGCCATTACGTATGCCGCCCGCGGCTATCCGCCGTCCGACGCGCCCGAGGAGGTCTCGAAATACTCGCAGAGGCGCGCCGCCGACGATATCGCCTCGGTGCTCGATCATTTGAAAATCGACAAGGCCCATGTCGTCGGCCTGTCGATGGGCGCTTTCGCGACGCTGCATTTCGGCTTCCGCCATCCGGGGCGCGCGCGCTCGCTGGTCGTCGCGGGCTGCGGCTACGGCGCCGAGAAGGGCGAGCGGGACAAATTCAAGGCCGAGGTCCAGGCCACCGCGAAGTTCATCGACGAGAACGATATGGAGACGTTCGCCGGCAAATACGTCTACGGCCCAACCCGGGTGCAGTTCGAGAACAAGGACCCGCGCGGGTTCGCCGAATTCCGCCGGCGCCTCGCCGAGCACTCCAAGGTCGGCGCCCGCAACACGCAACTGGGCGTGCAGGGCGAGCGGCCGTCGCTGTACGATCTCGTCGACGAGATGAGGAAGCTGACCGTTCCGACGCTGGTCATCGCCGGCGACGAAGACTGGCCGTGCCTGCAGCCGGCGCTGCTCATGAAGCAGACCATCCCGTCGGCGGCGCTGGCGGTCATGCCCAACTGCGGCCACGCGATCAATATCGAGGATCCGGACGAGTTCAACCGGCAGGTCGGCAGCTTCCTCTCCTGGGTCGACGCCGGCCGCTGGCCGATGCGCGATCCCCGCGCGGTCAGCGGGTCGATTACGGGCATGAAGTGAGGCGACCGGCGGCGGCGCCGATCGTAGGTCAGCGCGAGGTCATTCGCCGGGCGCTCCCGCAGCCGCGGCTCCGCTTCGCGCCTCGGCTATCGCCTGCTCGTCGCGCGTCTCCGGCATAAAGACGAAGAACACGGCGAATGCGACCGCGGCCGCCCCGGCGAGGAAAAGAAACGCGGCCGAATAGCCGAAGTGGTCCGCGACCTCGCCGGCCGCCAATGCGCTGATCGAGGCGCCGATCCCCTGCGTGGTCGCGACCGCGCCCTGGGCGAGATTGTAGCGCCCCGTGCCGCGCATGACGTCGGCGATCAGGAGCGGTGTCAGGGCCTGATAGATCCCCGCCCCGACACCATCGAGCAATTGGACGCCGAGGAGCCAGAAGGCGTTGTCGGTCAGGGTGTAAAGCGCGGCGCGGATCGGCAGGACGGCGAAGGCGATGAGAAAGATCGGCCGCCGGCCCCAGCCGTCCGCGTTGCGGCCGACCCAAATGGCGATCGGCAGCATGACGCCCTGAGCGGCGACCATGCAGAAGGACAGCATCGCCGTCGCCTCCTTGGGGAACTGGAGCGCGAGCTTCTGCCCGACCAGCGGCAGAAGCGGGGCGTTGGCGAAGTGAAAGAGGAGCGCCGAGACGGCGAAGATCATCAGGGGACGGGTGCGGAAGAGGACGCCGTATCCGGCCGCTGCGCCGTCATCCTGACCGTCCTTGCCGAGATCTCGCGCGCGGTCGTGGTTGATCGCGTCGGCCGGAATCATCAGCACCGCCGCCGACGTCAACGCGGCGAAGAGCGGAACCATCAGAAAGACGACGCGCTGGGAGAAGAGATAGCCGACGCCGCCCGCGACCAGCGCGATGGCGATGTTGCCGCCATGGTCGAAGGCCGAGTTGCGTCCGAGCCGCCGGGCCAGCTGATCCTTGCGGACGAGGCCGAGGGTCAGCGCCGCGACCGCCGGCGCGAAGGCGTCGCCGGCGAGCGCCAGAATGCCGGTTGCGAGCGCGATCGGCCAGAAGGTCGGGGCGGCGAAAATGATCAGCGCCGCGACCGTCATCGCCGCCATGGTGGCGACGATGACCGCGCGCTTGGCGCGGGTGACGTCGATCGCCGCGCCGATCGGCGTCTGCAGCGCGATGCCGATAAGGCCGCTGGCCGTGGTCACCAGCCCGACGTCGGTCTGGCTCCAGTGCTGGCCGGTGACGAGAAAGACGTTGATGAAGGGGCCGAACAGGTTTCGGACGTCGGCCGAGAGGAAATTGAGCGCGTCGAGGGCAAAGGGAACGGAGAGCATCGCCGGGGCTCGAAGACGGCCGCTCGGCTCGCCTCCGTGGGAACGTTGCGGGCTTGCGTATGGTTCCGGGCGTGACTGGAGCCGGGCGGAATGGTTGCATTTCGGCCCGCCATTGCGGGATGAACTTCACTATTTTACAATGGATTACCCAACGATCTTCATGCGTTACATGAGCAAAAATAACGCCTCTCTGTTGCGTGGCTCCGCTCGCAAGACGGCTTTGTTCCCGGCACAACAGGCCAGCCGCACACGCTCCTGCGCCACAGGCGATGAAGGCTAAGCTGACTGCTTGAACGCGATCGGGCTTATGCCCTCGCCACGCTGGAACGCGCGTCGAAAACTTCGCGCGTCGGAATAGCCGACCGCTTCGGCGACCTCTTCGACGGTTCTGCCGGCGCGCAGAAGGGCCTTGGCCCTCTCGAGCCTGCGGTTTTCGGCCAGCTCCGAGAATCGCACCCCTTCCCGCGCCAAGAGACGGTCGAGGGAGCGTTCGCTGACACCGAGCTTCCGCGACACCTCGCGCCGCCCGATGATGCGCCCCTCTTCGGAAACGAGGCGCTGCACGCGGCTGCGCGCGCCTGGCGCGGGGAGAGAGGCGAGTTCGCGTTCGGCCGCCTGGCGCCACAGCGCGGCGGCGGCGCGGTCCGGAAACCGCAGCGGCGATTCCAGCGCCTTCCGGCCGTAGACGAGCCGCGAGCGATCCGCCAAATCGATCGCCGCGCAGCCGAGACGCTGGGCAATCCTGGCTCGGCTCTCGTCCGACAGGAGCCCGACGAGTTCGATGCGGAGCGGCCGAGGCTGTTCGCACGGCAACTGAGCCAAGATGTGCGCTGCGGTCGCCAGATGGTCGATGCGCCAGAAGGGCGCGAGTTCCGCATCGCCGGTCAGATCAAAGGCGACGATCGACGCCTCTGCGTCCGCCACGTCCAGCTCCAGGCCGTGAACCACGCCAACCAGCGCCTGGAAGTCCAGCAGGAATCGCAACGCCGCCCCGAGCGTCGCCTGAACCAGCATACCCAGTCCGACCACGCCGAGGAAGGCAAGCGACTTGCGGCATGCGTAATCGACCGCAAAGACGGACCCGAGCCGCCGCTCAGCCCTCAAGAACGCCTCGCGCCCCTCGTTGTAGGACAGATACTGCCCCGGCGCGGCCGTCGCCTCCTCTGCGAAATCGACGAAGGGAAACATCTCGCGAGCGTTCCAGCCGTTCTCGAACGACAAGGCGATGAGCGGAGAGATGGCGTAAATCGGCACAATTCTCTCGCGGGGCGCCAGAATTGCCATTCTCGCGAGCCCAGAGGCCGGGATGGCGAGATCTGTCCCCCCCTCTGGCTGGAACGGTCCTTGTGAGCCTGGCACGGCTCCCTCAAACGGTAGGCGACAGGAGCGGCTCCCAAAGATCGGCGCCGATTGCTCAGGCAATCCGCGAAACTGATCGGCGTGTCGTCGGGAGTCAAGACTGGAACTGAAACACGCTTTCGACTTTTTGGAGGAACTCATGTTCAAGCACGACGTCGCCAAGACCAACTTCGCCATTGATGAGCTTCTGAAGACGACTCTCAGCCCTCGTCACAGGTTCCTGCTGCTGACCTATTATCGCCACAGATATCTGGAGATCGCCGGACGGTATGAGGAAATCTTTGCGCCGGACATGACCGTCGAGGAGCCGCTTTACCACGTCCACCTGGCCAGCAATAAACTCAAGCTGGTCGGCCAGGATTCCGTAAAGAGTCTCTATCGTATGTGGGCCGAGACCAACCAGTGCATTTTCTATGCTGAAAACGAGCAAGTCGCGGTGGCTGACAATTACATCGCCTCGACGGCGAAGATTTACCAGCAGGTCTCCGGGGCGTCGCTCAAGTTCAACAAGGCGATATCCTATCTGCCGGGCTTCCTCTCCCGGCCGCTCGTCGCGAAAGTTCTGAAGATGAAGGGCGTGACGCCGGACGAGAATTCGATGTATCTCTACTCGAACTACATCGAGATGGTCTGGCCCTACGACGATCGGGGGCGCCTGGTCGGCGAGAACGTCTGGGAGCCGGAGCCTGAGAAGGCGGAGATCATCAAGCTCGATCGGACCGAGGTGCTGACGGTCGCTCAGGCGGCCGAAAAGCTCAACCCCCTCATCAAGCCGCTGCCGTCTTTCGACGAAATGGTGTTGGCCAGAAAGGCCGCCTGATCTTCCCGCTCCGCAGCTTCGCGATGGCGGCTTCCTGGGTCATCGCGAAGCGGCGTCGGCAGCGGTCAAGTTGATTGGATTTTGGGCCCAGCCCTCAACGTCCATGCGGCAAAAAAGGCTGTCTCAGGCGGCCCCGCCCGCGCGGTTATTGCGACATCGCAGTCAGCCTGCCAGGCGAGTCAGATCGGCATTGTCGCCCTGCGTCCCCGGCGCGGGCCCGACGTCGCCGCGGTCAGTCCGGCAAAGGCGATCAGGAGGATCATCCATTTCGAGCGATCGGAAGCCGGTTCGGCGGGTTTGACGGCGGACAGGACTGTCGCGACTTGATCCTGGAATCGATCATAGAACCCGTCTTCGCCGTCCTCGCCTTCACTCGCCGTGGAGAAGTCCGCCGGACCGATTGCGCCGACGTTGAGATCGAGGCCGCGCGTCCGCGCCTCATCGCCTGCGTCGTAAGCAAAGGCCAGCGGATGGGGTTGCGCAACGTAGCCGCCGAGACCAATGGCCCAAACCGAAACCGGCATCGCGAGCGCAACGGCCGTTGCGCATAGGAACAGCCGCACCCGGCTCATGTTCTCGCCTCCCGCCCCAGCATTTCGTGCATACCTCACGACTATGTGAACGACCGGACCCAACCTGTCAATAGGAGCCCGCGCTGCGAACTCTACTGGCGCGACGCCTGTGGACAACTTCGGTCTGCGTCCGCTGGCGTTCCGCCATCCATCGGCCGATACTGGCGTGGTCTCCTGGAGATTGACCCGATGTCCCCTGCCCTTTGGGCCGCTTTCGCCGCCGCGACTGTGGTCCTGATGCTGATCCCGGGTCCGAACGTCGCGCTGATCGTCGCCAACAGCCTGCGTTTTGGCGTCAGGGCCGGATTGCTGACGGTCGCTGGCACGAGCGCGGCGATGGTCGCCCAGCTCGCGGTCGCCTCGCTCGGAGTGACGGCCATCTTCGGCGGGCTGTCGGAAGCGTTCGGGATCCTGCGCTGGCTCGGCGTCGCCTATCTCGTCTGGCTCGGAATTCGCGCATGGGCCGAGCCCGCAGGCGATCTTTCTGCAACCGCAAGCCGCGCCGCCGAGCAAGACCTTCGGCCGCGGCTTTTTCGTCTCGCTGACCAACCCGAAGACGCTCGCCTTCTACGCCGCCTTCCTGCCGCAGTTCCTCGACGCGGGCGCGCCGCTTGGACCGCAGATGGCGATCCTCAGCCTGACCTTCGTTGCGATCGCGATCGCAGTCGACAGCGGCTGGGCGGTTCTGGCGGGCCGGGCGCGCGGGCTCGTCGCGCGCTTCGGCCGGGCGCGCAATCGCCTGACCGGCGCGGTCCTTATCGGCGCGGCGCTCGGGCTCGCGCTGGCGAGGCGCTAAAGCGATCGCTCCGCTGCGTCTCCTCCCCCCTTGTGGGGGAGGATTGAGGTGGGGGGTCGCGCCGTCCTATCGAACAAGCGAGCAGAGACGCATTCGATTGTCGCGCCGGTCCGCGCGACCCCCCACCCCGGCCCGCCCCCACATAGCCCGTCGAAGGACGGGCGTTCTTCGGAAGCCCTTTGGGGGGCGGGGGCGATAACGCCATCAATTCTGCCGAAATGCAGCGAGCCCTAGGGACTGCGAGCCCTCACCCCGACCCTCTCCCGCAAGCGGCGCTGGGAGGTTCCGAAGATCGGCAGTCTCAGGGGCTTCGCGGGGGAAGGCGCCCGCTGAAAGCGCGGCCGAGGAGGGCCAGAAGAATAGCGGCCGCGCCGTCCCGATGCTAGGGACCCTCCGCCATCCTTCCACCAGCCAAGGCCTCCATGCGAAAGCGCGCGGACATCGTTCTCGTCGAGCGCGGCTTCTTCCCGAGCCGCACGCGGGCGCAGGCTGCGATCGCGGCCGGGCTGGTCAGCGTCGGCGGCGTTGCGCTCAGCAAGCCGTCTGAGGAAGTCGCCGACGACGCGCCGATCGCCGCCGGCGCGCCGCACCCCTGGGTTTCGCGCGGCGGCGTGAAGCTCGCGGCGGCGCTCGACGCGTTCGGCCTCGACCCCTCGGGTCTCGGCTGCCTCGACGTCGGCGCCTCGACTGGAGGCTTCACCGACGTGCTGCTGACGCGCGGCGCAAGACGCGTGGTCGCGGTCGACGTCGGACATGGGCAGATCGACAAACGCCTCGCGGCCGACCCGCGGGTGCATTCGCTCGAAGGTCTCGACGCGCGGGCGCTGACGCCCGAGCACATCGGCCAGGCGCCGGGGGCGATCGTCTGCGACGTCAGCTTCATCTCGCAGCGGCTGGTGCTGCCGCATGTGTTGACGCTTGCCGCGAGGCCGGCCTGGCTCGTCAGCCTCGTCAAGCCGCAATTCGAGGTCGGGCCCGCCGAGATCGTCAAGGGGCGGGTGAAGAGCGAGGCGGCGCTTGCCCGCGCCTGCGACGAGGCGCGGGCCTGCATCGAGAGAGAAGGCTGGACGGTCCTCGGCCTCATCCCCTCGCCCGTGCTCGGCGGCGGCGGCGCCCGGGAATTCCTGCTCGGGGCGCGCCATGACTGACGCCGTCGCCGACCTGACGATCGTCTCGCTCGACGCGCATGGGCGTGGCGTCGCGGAAAGCGGCGCGGCCGTTCCCGGCGCGCTTCCCGGCGAGCGCGTGCGCGTGCGGTCCGAGGGACGGCGCGCGGAGCTCGTCGAAATCCTCGAGCCGAGCCCCGGGCGCGCAAAGCCCTACTGCCCCTGGTACGACCGCTGCGGCGGCTGCGCCGCGCAGCACATGTCCGACGCCCTCTACCGCGACTGGAAGCGGAACATCGTGGTCGAAGCGCTGAAGACCGCCGGGGTCGAAGCGCGCGTCGGGCCGCTCGTCGACGCGCATGGCGCCGGGCGGCGGCGCGCGACCTTTCACGCCCGCTTTCCCCATGGGGTCGCCGACGAGGTCGGCTTCATGCGGGCGCGTTCGCACGACATCGTCGCGATCGACGCCTGCCCGCTGTTTGCGCCGGCGATGGCGGGCGCGGTCGAAGCGGCCCGCGCGCTCTCAGCCGATCTGAGAGGCCTCGGCAAAGCGCTCGACATCGGCGTGACCGCCACATTGGAGGGGCTCGACGTGGACCTCCGCGGCTCGGGGCCGCTCGAACTGGCCGAGACCCGCAAGCTCACGCGGACCGCAGACGCGCTCGATCTCGCGCGGCTCTCCAATCACGGCGCGGTCATCGTCGAGCGCCGCCCGCCGCGCGTCGCCTTCGGCGAGGCTTTCGTCACCCTTCCGCCCGGCGGCTTTCTGCAGGCGACAGAAGCCGGCGAAACGAAACTCGCCGCCTTCGCCGAGGAGGCTTTGGCCGGCGCGAAGACAGTCGCGGATCTCTTCTGCGGCGCCGGCGCGTTCGCGCTCAGGCTCGCGCGACGCCACGAGGCGCATGGCTTCGACTCGGACGGCGCCGCGATCGCTGCGCTCGAGCGCGGCGCAGCGGCGGCGGCGCATGGCCTCAGGCGGATCACGGCCGCCACGCGCGATCTCTTTCAGCGGCCGCTGCGCGCCGACGAACTCGTCGGCCTTCGACGGTGTCCTGTTCGACCCTCCGCGCGCGGGAGCGGAGGCGCAGACGCGCGAATTCGCGGCGAGCGCGCTGCCTCTGGTCGTCGCGATCTCCTGCAACGCGGCGACCTTCGCCCGCGATGCGCGAATCCTGATCGACGGCGGGTTTGGCGTCGAGACGGTGACGCCGCTTGACCAGTTCCGCTCTTCGCCCCATGTCGAAATCGCCGCCGTCTTTCGCCGTGCGAAGGCAAAGCCGCGCGCGCGGAGGCTTCTCGGGTGAACGCGACGATTCGCAACGCGGCGCTGGCCGCACTGGAAGGGATCGTCGGGACGCGCCATGTGCTGACCGATCCGGCCCTCTTCGCCGGGGCGCTGGTCGAGCCGCGCGGCCTCTACCGGGGCAAGGCCCTCGCCCTCGTCCGGCCGGGCTCGACGAAAGAGGTTGCGGCGATCGCGGCCCTCTGCAACGACGCCCGCATCGCCATCGTGCCGCAGGGCGGCAACACCGGGCTCGTCGGCGGCCAGACGCCCGACGCGAGCGGCGATGAGATCATTCTCTCGACCCAGCGGCTGAAGGCGATCCGCGAGGTCGACCCGCACGCCGAGGTGATGATCTGCGAGGCCGGCGTGACGCTGGCCGAGGCGCAGGCCGCGGCGCTCGCCGCCGACCGGCTGTTTCCGCTGTCGCTCGCGGCCGAGGGAACCTGCACCATCGGCGGCAACGTCTCGACCAACGCCGGCGGCGTGACGGTCATCGCCTATGGCAATGCGCGCGACCTCGTCACCGGGGTCGAGGCGGTGCTGGCCGACGGGCGGGTGGTCCACGGGCTCAGCAAGCTGCGCAAGGACAACACCGGCTACGACGTGAGGAGCCTCTTCATCGGCTCCGAGGGCACGCTCGGCGTCGTCACCGCAGCGTCGCTGAGGCTCTTCCCCAACCCGCGGGCGCGGGCGACCGCCTTCGTCGGCCTCGCGAGCCCCGAGCGCGCGCTCGAGTTGCTGGGGCTGGCGCGCGAGCGGCTCGGCGGCGGCGGTGGTGAGCTTCGAGCTGATCGGGCGCATGGCGCATGACATCACGGTTCGCGACGGGCTCGCGCGGGCGCCGCTCGCGGGGGCGCACGCCTGGTATGTCCTGATGGAGGCGTCGTCGCAGAGCCCGCACGGGCTCGACGAGGCGTTCGCGGGAGCGCTCGAGACGGCGTTCGAGCGCGGAACGATTGAAGACGCCGCAATCGCCGCCTCGCTCGACCAGCGGCACGAGTTCTGGCGCTTGCGCGAGTCGATCCCGGAAGCGCAGATTCGCGAGGGCGGGTCGATCAAGCACGACGTCTCGGTCGCGGTCGGCGCCGTGCCCGCCTTCATCGACGAGGCGACGCGGGCGGTCGAGGCCTTCGAGCCGGGCGCCCGCGTGGTGGCCTTCGGCCATCTCGGCGACGGCAACATCCATTTCAACGTGTCCCAGCCGGTCGGAGCGGACAAGGCCGCGTTCCTCGCGCGATGGGATGCGATGAACGAAGTCGTGCACGGCGTCGTCGCGCGCATGGGCGGCTCGTTTTCCGCCGAGCACGGCGTAGGACGGCTCAAGCGCGACCTGCTCGCGCGGACGAAGGACCCGGCCTCGCTCGCTGTCATGCGCGCGATCAAGTCGGCGCTCGACCCGAACGGGATCATGAACCCGGGCAAGGTGCTGTAACGGACGACGCCCGCTGCGGCCTGACGCGACGCGGCGCTGCCACGCGATCACTCAATTCATCAGTTGCAACAAAAAACCGCCGAAATGACGACGCGGTTGCTGACGTTTGGCGCGCGTGCTTTCACCCGTCGTGCGCGCCGTCGTCAAGGTTAACACTCTGATCAGCAACGAGATTGTGCTTCGACATTGACTTCGTCGTTGACGGTGCTTACGGAGGGGATGCGGCGAACATAATAGCAGTTCATGGGGACTGACATGAAAAAGCTCCTTATCGCCGCCGCGATTACATCTCTGGGTTGTGTCTCGGCGTACGCGGCGACCGCCACAATCGATGGCATCACCGTGAGCGACTCCGGCCTCGTCGACCCGGCGACGGCTCCGGACTACGCCCAGCCAAATTCCATCGCCACGGTCGGCCTCTCGCAACAGCAGTTCGGCAGCCCCGGCACATTCCCCGGCAATCCCGGTTGGGATCCGTACGGCCCCAGTGACGGCAGCCATCACTGGTGGAACCTCTATTCCGGCAACGTAACCTTCAACTTGACCGGCTCCAGTCTGAACATCGTCTGGGGATCGCCGAACTACGACGATCCGACGAGTGCGAACTATGTGTCGTTCTATTCGGGGGCGGGCGGCGACGGCGCCTTGCTCGGCACGGTGCTGGCATCCGACCTCTATGCGAATTTCGGCGGCATCGATAACAACAACCATCCGGGCTATCTGATTTCGTTCGGCGTTCCCGGCGGCTTCGGCAGCGCCGTCTTCGGCAATACGACGTCTGGCGCCAGTGATTTCGAGTTCGCTATCGTGGGCGTGCCAGAGACTTCCAGCTGGGCGATGATGCTCGCGGATTTCGCGGGCCTCGGCTTCCTCGGCGCCCGGCGGTCGCGCCGGGCCGTCGCTCTGTCGCTTTGAGCGAGAACAACATCGAGGGTCGCAAGAGGCCGCCTTCACGGGCGGCCTTTTTGATTCCGTTATCCAATAGAGGCCCCGCACGCGGCCCGATGGCGCGCGGCCGGCCGGCAGGCTAATCTTCCGTTCGCGCCCGAGTTGCGGCGTGATTCGAAGAGCCCGCGGCGCTCGCCCGCGGCCGGTCTGAGCAAGGACGGATCATTGTGACGCGGCGCAGCGGTTTCGCCGCTTTGTTCCTGATCATCGGCCTCGCCTGCGAAGTGAGCGCAACCCCGGCCGAAGCGGCTTGCGCGCCCAGGAGCTTCGACGGCGCGAGCTTCACCGTCTGCGCCTTTGACCCGCGCCGCGACGACCTGAGGCTTTTCTGGAAGGGGGCCGACGACCGGCCATACGGTTCGTTCGCGGCGCTCGCCGACGCGCTGAAAGCCAAGGGCCAGCGGCTCGTGTTCGCCATGAACGCGGGGATGTTCGCCGAGGACCAGTCGCCGGTCGGCCTCTATATCGAGGAGCGCCGCAAGCTTCACGCCGCCGACACGCGCGGCGGCGGCACCAATTTCCACATGAAGCCGAACGGGGTGTTCTGGATCGGCGACGGCGTCGCGGGCGTGACCGAGACCGGCCGCTTTCTCGCCAATCCGCCCGCCGCGCGCTTCGCCACCCAGTCGGGACCGATGCTGATCGTCGACGGCAGGATCCATCCGAAGATCCGGCCCGACGGGACGTCGGAAAAGATCCGCAACGGCGTCGGCGCCTGCGACGGCGGCGCCATCGTCTTCGCCATCGCGGACGAGCCGGTGACCTTCGACGCGTTCGCGCGCCTTTTCCGCGACGGGATCGGCTGTCCGAACGCCCTCTTCCTCGACGGCTCGGTGTCCTCGCTCTACGCGCCCGAACTCAAGCGCGACGACGAACTCGAGCCGATCGGACCGATCGTCGGAGTCGTGCGGCCGGATGCGGTCGGCAGCAAGTAGGGGTCGCCCCACGCGACTCGCCGCTCGCCGTCACGGAAACAGCCCGCGCGCCTGTTTCGCCTTCCGCACCCGCTCGACCCCGATCGCCATGGCAGCGGTGCGGTTGGAGACGCCGTCGCGCTTCGCCCGCGCCACGACCATGCTCCACGAGCGGTCCAGCGCCCGTTCGAGCCGGTCCATGACCTCCTCCTTCGACCAGAAATACTGCTGCAGGTCCTGCACCCATTCGAAATAGCTGACGACGACGCCGCCGGCGTTGCAGAGAATGTCGGGGATGACGAAGATCCCGTCGTTGCGCTCGGCGAGCACGCGGTCGGCCTCAGGCGTGGTCGGGCCGTTGGCGCCCTCGGCGATCACCCGGCAGCGCAGGCGCCGGGCGATGTCGGCGTCGATCACCCGCTCGATCGCGCAGGGCGCGAGAACGTCACAGGGCTGCTCGAGCAGCGAGCGCGCGTCGATGACCGCCTCGCTCGACCAGCCGGCTAGCGACCCTGCCTTTTCGACGTGACCGACAAGCTCGCGGACCTCCAGGCCCTTGGGGTCGTAGTAGGCGACCGTGTGGTCGCTGACGCCCACGAGCTTGACCCCGCGCGCCGCGAGACCCAGCGCCGCATGCGCGCCGACATTGCCGAAGCCCTGCACGATCGCCGTCGCCCCGACCGGGTCGATGTCAAGCGTCTCCATGGCGCGAAAGGCGAGGAAGGCGACGCCGTGGCCGGTCGCCTCGCGCCGGCCGAGCGTGCCGCCGGTGCCGACCGGCTTCCCCGTCACGATCTCCGGCACCGTGATCCCCTGGTACATGGAGTAGGTGTCCATGAACCAGGCCATCACCTGTTCGTTGGTGCCCATGTCGGGCGCCATCACATCGACGCGCGGCCCGACGAAGGGGATCATCTCCTGCATGTAGCGGCGCGAGAGATTCTCGAGCTCCTTCAGCGACAGGGCATGCGGATCGACCGCGACCCCGCCCTTGCCTCCGCCATAGGGCAGGTCGGCGAGTGCGCATTTCCAGCTCATCCAGATCGCGAGCGCGGCGATCTCGCCGATGTCGACATTGGCCGCGAAACGGGTGCCGCCCTTGGCGGGCCCAAGCGTCAGATGGTGCTGGACCCGATAGCCGGCAAAGACCTGCTGGCTGCCGTCGTCCAGGTGGATGGGCACCGAGACGACGATGGCCCGCTTTGGATAGAGAAGCCGGTCGCGATCATCCTCCGGAATGGCGAGGTGGTCGGCGATGACATGGAACTGCTCGCGGGCCATCTCGAAGACGGGGCCCGAATAAAGGCTCTTCATCAGCGTTCCTCCCCGCCAAAGGCGAATGCGCGCCGGGCGCGTCCCGCCTTGTACCGGCGCAAAGCAAGGATAGCCGCCCTGTCGCCGCAAAGCGAACAAAGCCTGCCGCAGCGCAGCTTGACTTCGCAACGCGCCTCGCTATTTTCCCGCTCCAACACGCCTGCGGGGTCCCCGCGGGCCTTTTCCTTTTTCGGCGCGCGCTCGCGCCAATCGTTCAAGGATCCGCACGATGGCCAAGGCCGCCTCGCTCAAGATCAAGCTCCTGTCGACTGCCGACACCGGCTATTTCTACGTCACCAAGAAGAACGCCCGCACCAAGACGGAAAAGCTCACCTTCAAGAAATACGACCCGGTCGCGCGCAAGCACGTCGAGTTCAAGGAAACGAAGATCAAGTAAGCCTGCATCCAGGCCGGACGGCTCGAGAGGCGCCTACGGGCGCCTTTTTGATTCCCTCCGTCCGCCTGCGAGTCAGGTCGCCTAGACAGGCAGCAGGGCGCCGGTGGCCCAGCTCGCAAGAAAAATCGCCGCGAACGGCAGCCATGTTCCAAGCGGGCTGCGAAACATCGCGTAGCTGCGCTCGAACAAGGGGGCGACGACGAGCGCGTCGAGCGCGATAACGAGACCGGTCATCGTCGCCGCCCGGAGCAATGGACTGAATCCGGGCGCGACGATCTCGTGAGCCGTCGTTACGACGGCCGAGATCATCGGCGCCACCGCGAGATGGACGCCCAGCGTCATGTCCATGGGCCAGATCTGACGCCCAAGCGCGATCACCCCGCCGCATGCTCCCCAAAGGACAAGGCCGAACGCAAACAAGGAAACCCACGCCATTCCCGCCCCTTCCTGCGCCGGCGATGCTCCGACCTACCGCTGAGCTGCGCGAGCGATCCCCCCGATGTCGCCCATGCCCTTCGCTCCGACGATCCGGGCCGCGCTCCAATACGGGAAATGTCGCGCGCGGTGAAGGCTAGCCGCTTGACCGCGGCGCGACGCTAAAATGCGCCCTCTCGATCAGCGGCTGCGCCGCGATCGCGGATCCGCGGCTCCATCACGGCGGCCCGGGAATCTTGGAATAGACCTCGCCGGGAACAATGGTGAAGACGAGCGTCGAGGGGACCTCCTTCGGTCCGAAGGGGCCGGGAACCGCATTCTTCACCGCCGGGATGCTCCGCAGATAGGCGACGATCGCGTGGGCGTCGTCCGGCGACAGCTGGGTGAGCGCCTGCCAGGGCATGATCGGCGCGAGCCTCCGGCCGTCCGGCCGAAGGCCGGCGGTAAAGGCGGTGATGATCTGGTCGTCGGTCCAGTTCCCCAGACCCGTCTCCTTGTCGGGCGTCAGGTTGGCGCCGACGAAGACGCCTTTGCCCGGAATGGCGAATCCGACGTCGGAGCCGCCGAGCGTGCGGGAAAAGTCCGGCTTGCCGAGGAAAGATCCGGGCGTGTGGCAGTCGTTGCAGCCGGCGATGGTGACGAGATATTTGCCGCGGGCGACCTCGAGTTCGGCGGCAGAGGCGGCTGAAGCGCCGAGACACAACGCGGCGGCGAGCGTCGGCACACAAAGTTTTCGCATATAGGTTCCCTCCCAGCTCGATGTCGTTGAGGCGCGAGTTCGCGCTCACGCCGAGTCGGCGGACCCATGATGCACAAAACCCGAGCGCGAGCAATTTCGTCTCAAGCGGTGGCTATCGCCCGTCCTCCGGCGCCGCGACCCGTGTCGGCCGGATCAGCGCCGTGCGACGTCGCATGGCCGGGGCGCGCCAATCGATCGTCCCGCGTCGGCGCCGGTGCAGGCGACCAGGGCCGGTTCTGTTGCGTCGAGCGGTCGCTCGTCATCGTGAAGCCCGTGTCGTCGGTCCAGCTGAGCCCGACAGCGCCCAGACGGTCCAGCGCCTTCTCGTCGAGCACGAACTTCGCCCGGCAGTCTGCGGGCGCGTTGAGCGCGCTGACGATCACCTCGGCCCGCTCGCAATCCTCGTCGAAGGCCAGCGGATCGATGACGATGCTGAGCGACTCGCCCTCAGGCAGGGCGGCGACGCAGCCGAGCCGGTCGCAGGGCGCGTACGGCGTCGCGCGCGCTTGCCGGATCGCGCCCGTCGCCGTCGGCGGTGAGCCATTGCTCGGCGGCGAAGGCGTTGAAGCGTTTGCCCACGATCTCGAGCGCGCCGTCGGCGTCGCGCACCGCCGCCTGATCGCCCGAGGGCGCGACGATCACGTCGTAGCGCGGCCCCTGCGTCGCGCCGATGAGGCCGATGATCGCGAAGGGGATGGCGCTCGCGCGGAAGACCCATGTCCGCCAGATCGTCGCGCTCATCACGGCGAGCGCCAGGAACGGCAGCGCAGAGGGCGCGAACGCGCGCAGATGCACGGTCGAGCCGGGCGCCGCGGCGATGAACCGCGCCGCCCAGAGGATGAATCTTGATCCCGGCCCCGACATAAAGCCAGACCGGCGCGTCGAGCCCGAGCGGATAGAGCGCCGCGCCGAGAAGGGCGCCCGGCACGGCGAAGAACTCGATGACCGTCAGCGTCAGCGGATTGCCGATCAGCACATAGGGACTGAGATCGTGGAAATGATAGGCCATGAACGAGGCGGTGGCGCCGGTCGCGCAGGCGGTCGCAGCGAGCAGTCCGAGCGGCTTGCGGAAGAGGTCCGCGAAAAGCCCCTCTGTCGGGACCCTGCCCCGTTGCGGCAGGAACGGATCGGGATCGCTCTCCATGCCCGCGAGCCGCGCCTCCATCACCGCGACCAGCGCCGCCACGGCGGCGAACGAAAGCTGAAAGCTGACGCCGAGAATGGCCTCCGGCTCGATCGCGATGACGGCGAAGACCGCGAAGGCGAGGTTGCGCATGGTCAGCGCCCGCCGGTCCAGGACCACCGCGCCGAGGACGATCAGTGTCATGACGAGGGCGCGCTCGGTTCCGACCCGCGAACCGGTCGCGACATCGTAAAGGAGCGAGGCCGCCATCGCGACCACGGCCGCCCATTTCTTGATCGGGTATTTGAGCGCGAGCGTCGGCGACAGCGCGAGCAGCCGTCGCGCGACGACGAAGACAATGCCGGCGACCAGCGTCATCTGGACGCCGGAAATCGTGATGATGTGGAAGATGCCGGCCTCGCGGATAAGGTCCTTGGCGTCGTTGGAGAGGAAGTCGCGCTTGCCCGTGACCATGGCGGCGGCGATCGCGCCCTCGTCGCCGCCGATGATCGCGTTCACCCTGAGGGCAAGCCGGTTGCGCGCATGGTCGATCGCGGCGGCAAAACGCTGACTTAGGCTCGCATCGCCGGGCGGCGGCAGAACGCGGATCGCGCCGAGCGTCGAGCCGACGGCGCCGACGCCGGCGAAGAACGCGTCGCGGGCGAAGTCGTAGCCGCCGGGCAGCGCCGCATGGGAGGGCGGCAGAAGCCGCGCCTTCAGCGCCACAAAATCGCCGGCGGCGACATTGGGCGTCTTGCGGGTGGTGACCCGGACGCGGCGCGGGACCTTCTCGCGCGGCATGCCGTCGGCGCTGGCGACCGCAATCACCATCCGCGCGCCGACCGGCCTTAAGTCCACCTCCTCGACATAGCCTTGCAGACTGACGATGCGGATGCGGTCGAGCACCGGCGCCGCCACACGCTCGGTGCGCAGCGACATCGCGAGGAAGCCGGCGAACAGGGCCGCAAACGCGAGCGAGAGGCCGAGCGCGAGCGGCCGCGCGCGCGAGACCCAGGCGAGACCGCCGAAGAGCGCGATCAGCCCGGCCGGCAGCCAGAGAACCGGCTCACGGTCGGCCGCCAGATTGAGCGCGACTCCGCCCATTGCGGCGACGGGAAGCCACAGGAAGAACCGCCGCTCTTCGACTTCGCGCGCGAGCGCGCCCGCGAAAGCCTTGCGCCAGTCCGGCGCGTGATCCGCCGCGCGCGCGAGAGCGGCGGCCGCGGACAGAACGCCTGCACGCGCGGGAGTTGACATGCGTCAAAGCTAAGCATGCGGCTTCCGCAGGGGAAAGGGACCGCTATGGGAGGCGCTCGGCCGAACCCTGCTGTATAAGTGCGCGCCAAGGCGGAATGCGCGGGAGGAGACTCATGAAGGACGACAACGCCAGGCGGCTCAGGGCCAACCGGGTGTGGCTGAGCGAAGACGGCGGCGATCTCGAGGGGTTCCGGGCGCTCGTCGAGCGCAAGGTCGACCGCTCTGACTATCCCTTCGCGGCCGAAGTCGTCTCGAACGTGCCTATCTACGACGGCGATGCGGCGCGCAGCGCCGCCGCGTCGCCCGAGGCTCGCCGGGAAATGATGGCCGAATGGGTCGAGGCGATGGCCGACGGCCCGGGGGTGATCGTCTTTCGCAGGGCCTTCGCCGATCTCGAGCCGATCGAGGCGGCGAACGCGCATTTCTGGGCGATGATCGAGGAACAGCATCGCAGCAACGCCGGTGGGGGCGACCATTTCGCCAAGCCCGGCGCGAACGATCGCGTCTGGAACGCGCTCGAGAAGCTCTGTCTCGCCGACCCCGCCGCTTTCGCCGCCTATTACGGCAATGCGGTCATCGCGCTCATCAGCGAAGCGTGGCTCGGGCCCTCATACCAGATCACCTCGCAGCTCAATGTCGTCAATCCGGGCGGCGAGGCGCAGGTCCCGCATCGCGACTATCACATGGGCTTCCAGACCGCGCGCGAGATCGAGCGCTTTCCGGCTCATGCGCATCGCCTGTCCCCGATGCTGACGCTGCAGGGCGCCGTCGCCCATTGCGACATGCCGCTCGAATCCGGCCCGACGCTGTACCTGCCGTTCTCGCAAAGCTACCTGCCCGGCTATCTCGCGGCCTCGCGGCCTGAATTTCGTGCCTATTTCGACGCGCACAAGATCCAGCTGCCGCTTACCGCCGGCGACGCGGTCTTCTTCAATCCGGCGCTCTTCCACGCCGCCGGCACGAATTGCTCGGCGTCGATCAAGCGGATCGCCAATCTCCTGCAGGTATCGAGCGCCTACGGCCGCGCGATGGAGAGCGTCGACCGGTTCAAGATGAGTTTGGCGCTCTATCCCGCCCTGCAAAAGCTCGTCGCCGGCGGCGCGATCACGGCGGAGGCGGCGGACAACGCCATCGCCGCCTCGGCGGAGGGCTACGCCTTTCCGACCAATCTCGACCGCGCCCCCCCGGTCGGGGGCATGGCGCCGCAGAGCCAGCAGGCGCTCATGCGCGAGGCGCTGGCGGAGAACTGGACGCCGGACGCCTTCGCCAAGGAGGCCGAGGCGCAGGCCTGGCGGAAGTTGACTTAAGCCGGCTCGAACCGCCGCCGTCATTGCGGCCGGAGACCCAAGAAACCGGGACGCCGGCGCCAAACGGACGGGGCGACGACCGCGTTTGTGTCAAGCGCCATGACTATTAAGCCATCGTGGGTGTCCTCTTTTCCGGATCGCAGGTTTGAGCCCGATTTGCAGGCGCAGCGATTGCTCGCTGGTCCAACCTCACATTCGGTCGCCGTTCGGGACGGCAGCACCATGATTTCGCTTTCGGCGGAGCGGGCTCAGGAGAACGAGACCAATCTGAGGAGCGGGTCTTCAGGTCCATGGACGAGGACGGTTCGTTCGCCTGGATCCGCCAGGACGGATATCGGGTCCTGGAGGAAGGGGGAGATTGCGGCAGAATTTGTGAAAGCGCGGGCTCAGGCGGTCTTCATCACAGCCCCCTCGATGACGAGGCCTGTGGTCACGTATTTCCACAGCGCCACGAGCAGCTTGCGCGCCAGCGCCACGATCAGCGCCTTCTTGACACGCCCGCCATTGGCCTTGACGCGGTCTTCGAACCAAAGCGTCAAGGCCGAATTGGGCTGATGGCGCCGCCACAGCCAGGCCAATTCGATGAGGGTTGCTCGCAAGCGCGGATTGCCGGCCTTGGATGCACCCTGTTCACGCTCGATGCTTCCGCTGCGCCATGGCGTAGGCGCGAGCCCGGCGTAAGCGGCGACCTGACGTCGATTGGCGAAGGACCGGAACAACCCTTCCAGCCACAGCACGGTCGCGAACTCGGGGCCGATGCCTTTGAACGCGAGCAGCATCGGCGCCGCCGCGGGCGCTTGACGGCTTTGCTCGGCCAGCAACGCCTCGCGTTCGGCCTCGACCGCCTTGATTTGAGCCAGCGGCAGTTCGAGACGATCGAGTTCGCGGCTGATCAGGCCCTTCAGCCGAGAGGGCAGAGGATCGCCCAGTCCCGTGCGCAGCGCCTCGAGCCGCGCCCGCCGATCGCGGCTCTGACATAACACCGTGATCAGACAGTAGTTAACGCTCGAGCCGCCGGAGCGCCAGCGCCACAGTCTCGCTCAACGCCCCGCCGGCGTCGAGCGGGCTCCATCCCTTTTCGGCAAGCGGTTCGGCGCGCTGGCTGCGCGCCACCGCCGCGTCCGCATCCGACGCGTCGGCGCCGCGAGACCCGACCCGAGCAAGCCGCGTCTTGAGCGAGGCGTCGAGAAAGAGGCCATCGAAGGCGACGCCGACCTCGGCCGCGACGCCCCTCGCGGCCTTGCGCTCCGCGGCGGTTGAAAACGTCGCGTCGAGCGCGACCGCGTGGCCCGCTCTCAAGGCGCGCCGGGCTTTGCCGCCAAGTCGCTCGTAGACGTCGCGCGTGACCGCCGGCGCATAGGCCAGGCCAGGCAGATGCGCCGTCTCTTCGACGGCGAACATCGCCTTGCGCTCGACGTCGCTGCGCAGCATCAGCGCTCCGGGCGCGCGGCCGAGGCGCGGCGCAAGCGCCGCCGCCAGCGCGCTCTTGCCCACGCCAGACAGTCCGCCGACTGCGACGAGGCGCGGGGGGACGTAAGCCAGGAACCCGGCCGCGCTGTCGAAATAGCGGCGCGCCAGCGCAAGCGCTTCGTCGCGCCCTGCCCCCTTGAGTCGCGTCGGCGCCGGCCGCCTCGACCTTCGCCCGGATCGCCGCGCGCAGGCTCAGGAACAGCGGCAGCGCCACGAGACCCGTCAGGGCTTCCGGCGGCTCGGGCGCGAGATAGCGGTTGAACAGCCGGTTGGCTGCGCCGCGAAGGCCCCGCTCCTCCAGATCCATCAGCAGGAAGGCGAGATCGTAGAGCACGTCGCCGCTCGCGACCTCGTCGGAGAATTCGACCGCGTCGAACAGGGTCGGCTCGCCCTCGACGAGGACGATGTTGCGCAAATGCAGATCGCCATGGCAGCGGCGCACGAATCCCGCCGCCCCGCGGGCAAGCAGCGCCGGCCGCGCGACGGCGAAGGCGAGGCGCGAATCCTGGGTGAGGCGGCGCGCTTTCGCCGGAGGGAAGAGGTCCGGCCGTTCGGCGAAGGCGGCGTCGTTCTGCTCGATATAGGTCTCGATGGCATGGGCGGCGCGGGCGGCGTCGCGGAACGGCGCCCGCGCGTGCGACCGCCGGATCGCGAGCGCCAGCCTGTCGATGACGGCGTCGGCTATCGCCCCGCGGTCGGCTATCGCGATCGAGGGTCGCTGTCTCGTCGAAACGGCGCATGTGGACGGCCCATTCGACCGGCTCGCCCGCCCCGCCGATCGCAAGCTCAGCGCCCGCGCGCACGATCGGAACCGCTTCGATATAGACGCCCGGCGCGCTGTCCCGGTTGACCGCGATTTCGGCCTCGCAAGCCCGCCGGCGCCGATCGAGCGTCGAGAGGTCCATGAACGGAAAGGCGACCGCGCGCTTGACCTTGTAGACCTCGGTCCCCGCGAGGAAGACGACCGCGCCCGCGGTGTCGACCCGCTTCACCGGTTCGTTGAGGCCGTGCGTCCGGGGATCGGCGAGAAAGCGGAAGATCTCGGCCTGAGGGTCGGCGGGATCGGGCATCGCGCTGCCGCCTCTGGGAAAGCGCCTGACCGCGCCGTCACGCCAGAGAGACGGGCGACGGCCGCCCTGTCAAGCGCCGGCCGCGATCTGGCGGGCTCGAGCGAACCGTGCTTGCATGGCCCCGATTTGCGAGGCTTCAACACTCGCAGCGGAAGAGGATTCGAGTCGATGACAAAAGCCGTCCTGATCACCGGGTGCTCGACCGGCATCGGCCGGGCCGCAGCGCGGCTCTTCGCCTCGCGCGGCTGGAGCGTCACCGCGACCATGCGGCGGCCGGAAGACGCCGGCGACCTCGCCGCCGCCGGCATCCGTGTGGAGCCGCTCGATGTCGTCGACGTCGCTTCGGTCGAGCGCGCTGTGGCGCGGGCGCTCGAGGCCTTCGGGCGACTGGACGTCGTGGTCAACAACGCCGGCTTCGGCGCTTTCGGCCCATTCGAGACCGCGTCCCGGGAGCTCATCGAGCGCCAGATCGGCACGAATCTTGTGGGCGTCTTCAACGTGACGCGCGCCGCGCTCCCGGCCATGCGGGCGCAAAAGTCCGGCGTGATCGTCAATATCTCGTCGATCGGGGGCTTGACGACGCTGCCGCTGAATTCGATCTACCATGCGACGAAATACGCGGTCGTCGGCTTCACCGAGGGCCTTGCCTACGAACTCGAGCCTTTCGGGATCAGGGCCAAGGTCGTGGCGCCGGGCGGCGTCGCCACCGATTTCGCCACCCGCTCGCTGGCGCTGACCTTCGAGGGCGACGGCGGCGCTTACGCCGATACGATCGCCAAGGTCGCGGCGACATTCCGCTCGCGGGCCGCGAGCGGCGCCCATTCGAAGCCGGAGGCGATCGCCGAAGTGATTTTCGAGGCTGCGACCGACGGCTCCGAGCGGGTCCGCTACGTCGCCGGCCCCGACGCCGTCGCGCTCCTCGAGCGGCGCGCGTCGATGACGGATGAAGCCTACCTCAAGATGACAAGAGACAACTTCGGCCTTTCCGGCTAAACCGTCGGCAATCGTCGCTGGCGGGGACACGCGCGCGGCGCGGCGCTCCGATTTGCCCCAGCGATTGTTCAAGCCAAGGCACGCTCATGCCCTCGATCGAAAACCGCCCGTTCGACACATTGAAAGTCGGCGAGGAAGACCGTCTCGTCCATACGCTGACGACGGAGGATTTCTCCCTGCTCGCGACGCAGGCGGCGACGATCGGCGCCGGGCTCGTCGATCCGACGGTCGCCGCCACCCGCGCCTTCAGCAACGATGCGGCCCAGACCGGCTGGGCAAGCGCGCTGATGAGCGCGCTGATCGCCGGACGGCTGCCCGGGGCCGGCTCGAAGCTCGTGACCCAGACGATCGAGACCACGACGCCGGCGCGTCCGGGCGACGTCATGACGATCGTCGCCAGGATCATCGCGAAAGCGCCCGAAGGCCACCGGGTCTCGATCAGCGTGCGTGCGACCAACCAGCACGGCGATCTCGCGATGTCTGGAAGCGCGGAGGTCGTCGCGCCGAAGAAAACGATCGTCGCGGAGCCGCGGGAGGAATTTGTCGAGGAGATGCGGGAGAAGGGCCGCCGTTACGGGCAGCTCATCGACGCCACACGATCGATGAAGCCGCTGAAGACCGCGGTCGTGCATCCGGTCGACGAAGCCTCTCTATTGGGCGCGGTCGAGGCGGCGCGCGAGAATTCCATGGAGCCCGTGCTGATCGGCCCGGAAGGCAAGATCCGGCATGCGGCCGCGGCGCACAACATCGACATCTCCGGCTTTCGCATCATCTCGACCGAGCACAGCCACGCCGCAGCCGCCAAAGCGGTGGCGATGGCGCGATCGGGCGAGGTCGAAGCGCTGATGAAGGGCGCCCTGCACACGGACGAGCTCATGCATGAGGTGGTCGCCGCGGACACCGGCCTGCGCACCTCGCGGCGCATCAGCCATGTGTTCGCCATCGACGCCTCGTCCTACCCGAGAGCGCTGTTCATCACCGACGCCGCCGTGAACATCAATCCGAGCCTGATCGACAAGCGCGATATCGTCCAGAACGCGATCGACCTCGTGACCGCGCTCGGCATCGTCACCCCGCGCGTGGCGATCCTTTCGGCGGTCGAGACGGTCTCGCCGGACATCCGCTCGACAATCGATGCGGCGGCTTTGTGCAAAATGGCCGATCGCGGCCAGATCACCGGCGGCATTCTTGACGGTCCGCTCGGCTTCGACAACGCCGTGTCCCTGGAGGCGGCGCGGACCAAGGGTATCGTCTCGCCGGTCGCCGGCCAGGCCGACATTCTCATCGTTCCGGACCTCGAAGCCGGCAACATGCTCGCCAAGCAGCTCGTCTATCTCGCCGACGCTGAAATGGCGGGCATCGTTTTGGGAGCGCGCGTCCCGATCATCCTGACGAGCCGCGCCGACAACACCATCGCCAGGCTCGGCTCGAGCGCGATCGCCCTGATTCTCGCGCGGAGCCGGCTGTCCCGGCGGCCTTCCTAAGTCTTGAACGCGACGAGGATCGCGCCGGCCGCGATCAACGCCACGCCGAGCCAGTTCTGCGGCGCAAGCTTCTCGCCGAGAAAGACGACTCCGAACACCGCGACCAGCACGACGCTGAGCTTGTCGATCGGCGCCACCCGCGCCGCGTCGCCGAGCTTCAGCGCGCGGAAATAGCAGAGCCACGAGCCTCCCGTCGCCAGACCCGACAGAACGAGAAAGACATAGCTTCGCGGCGTGACCGAGCCCAGCGGCTGCCACTGGCCGGTGGCCGCGAGGATCGCTCCCGCCGCGCAGAGGATGACGATCGTGCGGATGAAGGTCGCGAAATCGGAGCCGACATTCTCGACGCCGACCTTGGCGAAGATCGCCGTCAGCGCCGCGAACGCCGCCGACAGCAAGGCCCATGTCTGCCAGGACGAAAACAGGCTCTTCATGCGTGATTCCACTTCCGTTCGTGTCATTCCCGACGGTCGCGAATCGACCGACCGAGAATCCAGCATGACGCGAGGCGGCGCCTGGCCGTTCTGGATTCCCTGTCAGACCTTGGGTCTGCCGGGAATGACAAAACGCGATCGGGCGGAAACCGCACGACCTCGTTCACCGTCGCAAAAACTTCACCCGCATCGTTGACATTCCGCTCCGGCGCTTTGCAAATCATGCGGCCACAGAACGGGATGTTCAAGACGATGAGCAAGAAGAAGGGCTCGCCGAGCGCGATGCAGCAGCGGGTCAACGCCGAGATCCAGGACAATCTCGACGAGGACCTCGAGCTCGAGCTGGAAGACAGCGACCTTGCCGACCTGCTCGCCGACGGCCATTCCCTGCGCGAAAACGGGGCCTTTCCGCGCCATCTCTATTTCAAGGAGCTGCTGCGCCTGCAGCGCGAGCTCATCAAGCTGCAGGACTGGGTCGTCGCGAACAGGCTCAAGCTCGTCGTGATCTTCGAGGGCCGCGACGCCGCCGGCAAGGGCGGCGTCATCAAGCGCGTCACCCAGCGCCTCAACCCGCGCGTCTGCCGGGCCGTCGCCCTTTCGGCGCCGAGCGAGCGCGAGCGCAGCCAATGGTATTTCCAGCGCTATGTCCCGCATCTTCCGGCCGGCGGCGAGATCGTGCTCTTCGACCGCAGCTGGTACAACCGCGCCGGTGTCGAACGCGTCATGGGCTTCTGCACCGACGAGGAATACGAGGATTTCTTCCAGTCCGCGCCGGAATTCGAGAAGCTCCTGGTGCGGTCGGGCATCATCCTGGTCAAATACTGGTTCTCGATCTCCGACGACGAGCAGAACCTGCGCTTCCTCATGCGCATCAACGATCCCCTGAAGCAGTGGAAGCTCTCGCCGATGGACCTCGAATCGCGCCGGCGCTGGGAGCTCTACACCAAGGCCAAGGAGACGATGCTCGAGCGCACCCACATTCCCGAGGCGCCCTGGTGGGTGGTCGAAGCGGTCGACAAGAAACGCGCCCGCCTCAACTGCATCGCCCACCTCCTGACCCGGGTGTCCTACGAGGAGGTGCAGCACGAAAAGCCGATCCTGCCGGCCCGCGTGCACAATCCCGAGTACCATCGCACGCCGACCCCACCGGAGCTCATCGTGCCGGATCACTATGCGAATCTCGTTCGCCAATACGCGAAGTAGCGAGGCGGCGGCCTCGACGTGAGGCTGGACCCGCCGTCATTGCGAGGAGCGTGAGCGACGAAGCAATCCAGGGGCCGCGGGCCGCTGCCCTTCACCCGTGGTTCGCTTCGCTGGCGCTCGCGATGACGGCCAAGAAACCTCGCCTCGCCTCAAATCGCGATCTCGCGCCCGATCTCGACGACCTGATCGTAGGGCAGTTGCAGATAGTCGCTCATGCGCGCGGCGTTGCGGCCCATCGCGGCGAACAGAGCCTCCTGCCAGCGCGGCAGGCCCTTGCCGTCCTCGGCCGGAACGATGGTCTCGGACCCGACATAATAGGTCACGTCGTCGAGGTCGATCCCCACTCCCATCATCTTGCAGTCGGCCAGAATCCTGGGAACGTCGGGACGCTCCATGAAGCCGAATTTCGCCTCCGCGCGCCAGAAATGATCGCCCTCGCGCTGCAGGGTCAAACGCTCTTCGTTCTCGACCCTGGGCACGGAGACGACCGTCATGGTCAGCGCCAGCACATGTTCGTGAAGCGAGCGGTTGTGGCGCACATGCCAGGACATGACCGGCGGCGTCTGATCCGTGGCGCGGCTGAAGAAGACCGCCGAGCCCGGCACGCGCGCGATCTTGCCGGACTCCAGTTGCTCGATGAGATCTGAAAGCGGCGTCAGCTCCGAGTCGACCCGCGTCTGCACCGCCATCGCGCCACGGTGCCAGATCCACATCACGCCATAGACGATCGAGGCCAGCAGCAGCGGGACCCAGCCGCCCTGACGCACCTTGGCCATATTGGCGGCGAAAAAGCTGCCGTCGACGGTGATGAACACAGCCGCCACCACGCCCGCCGCCCAGACGGGCCAGCTCCAGATTTCGCGCATCGCGATGAATAGGAGCACGCTCGTGATCAGCATCGTCGCCGAAACGGCGATACCGTAAGCGGCCGCGAGATTGTCGGACCTGCCGAAGCCGATCGCAAGGCCGAGCGTCGCGATCATCAGGAGCCAGTTGACCGCGCCGACATAAATCTGGCCGTAGCCTTCCTCGGAAGTCTGCTTGATCACCATCCGCGGCAGCCAACCAAGCAGGATCGCCTGGCGCGTCATCGAAAAAGCGCCGGTGATGATCGACTGGCTCGCGATGACGGTCGCGACGGTCGCAAGTCCGATGAGCGGCGTCAGCAACGGTCCCGGGCAGAGCCGGTAGAAGATATTGCCGTCGGTCGGGGCGCCTGCGAGCACGATCGCCGCCTGCCCTGCATAGTTGAGAATGAGGGCCGGAAAGACGATGAAGCTCCATGAGAAGCGGATCGGCTTGGGGCCGAAATGGCCCATGTCGGCATAAAGCGCCTCGGCTCCGGTCACACAGAGGAACACACCGCCGAGAACCAGAAAGCCCTGAAAGCCGCCTCCCAGCAGATAGTGGAGGCCGTAGAGCGGATTGATCGCCACGAAGACCCCAGGATGTTGCACGACGCCATAGATTCCAAGAAGAGCGATGGTCACGAACCAGGCCAGCATGATCGGACCGAAGGCGCGGCCGATCGCCGCCGCGCCGAACGGCTGCACGGCGAACAGCGCCAGCAGGATCACGGCCGCCGCCGGCAACACAGTGGTCTGCAATGCCGGGGCAATCTGCTCCACGCCTTCGATCGCGGAGAGCACCGAGATCGCAGGCGTAATCGCGCCGTCGCCATAGATGAGCGCTGCACCGAAGAGCCCTGCTGCGACGATGATCGGCCGCTGCTGCTTCTTGACGCCGAGCAGCGTCATCAGCGCGATGATGCCGCCTTCGCCGTCGTTGTCCACGCGCATGGCGAAGTTGACGTATTTGACGGTGGTGATGAGAAAGAGCGTCCAGAGGATCAGCGACAGGGCGCCCAGCACCGCTGACGGCGCGGGATGCGCGCCGGTGTAGTCGAGCACGGTCTTGAGCGTGTAGAGCGGGCTCGTGCCGATGTCGCCGAACACCACGCCGAGCGCGCCGAGGGCGGTGAGCGCGAAGCGTCCGTTCGACGGCGCGGCGGCTTCGCTCGACATGTCGCTCTCCCGCTCACGTCCCCATTCGGGCCGCCGAACGTATCGATAAACGCCGAGTGAAACAAAAGCTTGACGCAGGCTAGGCAGGGCCAGCCGCGGCATTCGCGCGCCGGGATTTCCGCCGCTTCACCGGTCGGACGACGGTCAAGATAACCCATCGTCAATCTTAAGAAATTCTGCGCCCGCCGATCGCTTCGATGCATAAAATTCGAGGCAATTTGTTCTGCGCTCGCCAAGCGGAAGGCGCGATGCTGGGTCCATCGAAAACCAGCGAGCGCGCCATGCTTAACCGGCTCTTCAGCTTCCTCACCGCCGCAGTCATCTTCGGCCTGGCCTGGAACAGCTTCGGCGAGGCCTCCGAACAGGGCGTTCCGCAGGCGACGTTCACGCCGGTCGGCGGCGAAACCGCGATCCCCTACGGCTGGGTCGACTTCTGCAACCGCCACGCGGAAGAATGCGCGCTCGGCAAGCTGAAGCCGGTCGATGTCCACATGACCCGGCAGGTGTGGAAAACGCTGAACGAAGTCAACGCTTTCGCCAATACGGCGATCGAGCCGATCAGCAACCTCGACCATTGGGGCACGACGCTCGACCATTGGGACTATCCGGTCGACGGCAAGGGCGACTGCAAGATCTATGCGCTGTTCAAGCGCAAGCTCCTCATCGAGCGCGGCTTTCCCCGTCAGGCGCTCTTGATGACGATCGTGCGCGACCTCAATGGCGAAGGCCACGCGGTCCTGACCATCAAGACCGACCGCGGCGATTTCGTGCTCGACAACCTGTCGGGAGACATCCGCCCCTGGAGCGCCACCGGCTACCAGTTCTTCAAGCGTCAGGCCCAGGACGACCCCAATGTGTGGCTGAGCCTCGGCGGCGCGACCGGCCCGGCGCCCGCGGAGGCCGCGACGAATTGAGGCGCGGGAGGCAGGGTGACGGATGCTCATTTAAGACGTCATGGTATTGTTTTATTGTTGAATGACTTAATGGCAGCGTATTCTATAAATCGACATTTTCTTGCCGGATCGGCAATTCCGCGATATTATACTGAGGAACGGAGAACATTCGCCACGGGGCGCGCCGCTCCGCGAGGAAGAAGCGCCTGAGAATCGCGATAAATGATTGAAGGGGCGATGGTTTTTGTTCGATCCGGCTTGCAGGACCGTCCGCCTTGGTCCCGGCGGCAGCCAATCGGCGCACGAACCTGCAAAGTTGCAGAATTTGGCGCCTAATATCTTGAAAAGATTGAACAGGCGTACGTTATTGGCGCCGTAGCGTCGAGGGCCCGTCACCAAGCCGCTCGATCGCCGCGATCGCCACGGCCGGCAGCGGCCAGGCGCGCGCCGCGGCAAGGACCTCGGCCAGATAGTCCGGCCGCAGCGTTCCCAGTCCCGCATTGGCGCCGACATAGACGAGCGCCCGCTTCGGCCCGGATTGGGCGAGGACCGGCTGGACGATCTTGGCGTAGAGCGGGCCTTCGTAGCGATCGAGCGCCCGAACGTCCGAGAGCGCCAGGTCCCATAAGATCCCGTGCGCCGAGGCGCGCGAGTCGCGCACGACCGTGAGCCAGCCCTCCCGCATGACCGCCAGACGATGGCGGGCGAGCCGCGCAAGCCCGACCGCCTTCGAGCGCGGGCAGCGGCGCGCCATCGCCTCGGCGTTCATGTTGGAGCCATAGGCGAAATAGAGCGGCATCTCCTACCCGCTCAGCCGTTCGACTCTGTGGACGACGCTCTTGCCGCGCAGCTCCGAGAGGATCGCGTTGAGGTGCTGGATGTCGCGAACCTGCAGATCGACGCGCAGCTCGCGAAAATCCGCCCCGTTGGCCGAGGACGACACCGCGTCGATATTGGCCCCGTATTCCCCGATCGTCGATGCGATGATTCCAAGCGCCCCGGGCTCGTTGAGCATGGTCACCACGATCTGCGTCGAATAGACCGCCTTCGGCGCATTCTCGAGATCCCAGCGCACGTCGAGCCACCGCTCCGGCTCGTCGTTGTAATCGATCAGCGCCGACGAGTGGATCGGATAGATCGTGATGCCCTCGGGCCCGCGAATGCCCACGATCCGCTCGCCCGGCACCGCGCCGCCCTTGGGGGCGAAGCGCACCGCGGTGTCGAGATCGATGCCGCGCACCGGCAGGACCGCCGAGGGGTCGGACTTGCCGGGCACGCGGAAGACGAGATCGGCGGCCTTCGGCAGACCGAACCAGCCGCTCTCATTCAGAGGCACGGCGGCCCCGACCTTGCGCTCGTCCTTGAAATCGGGATGCACCGCGCGCACGACGTCGGTCGAATAGATTTCGCCGCGCCCGACGCCGATGAACACGTCGTCGACCGAAGCGCGCGCCAGACGCGGCAGCGCGGCCTTCAGCTTGGCCTCCGAGAATTTCTTGCCCGCCCGTTCGAACGCGCGCTCGATGATCTGGCGACCGAGCCCGCCGAACTGGGTCTTCGCCGCCTCGCGGGTTGCGCGGCGGATCGCGGCGCGCGCCCGGCCCGTCACGACCACGCTGTCCCAAGCGGCCGGCGGCGAACTTCGCTCCGAGCGGGATATGAGCACCTCATCGCCGTTCTGCAGCACAGAGATCAGCGGCGCGATGCGGCCGTTGATCTTCGCCCCGACCGCCGAATTGCCGATGTCGGTATGAACCGCATAGGCGAAATCGATGGCGGTCGCGCCCCGCGGCAGGGCGATGAGCCGGCCCTTCGGCGTGAAGCAGAAGACCTGGTCGTGAAACAGCTCGAGCTTGGTGTGTTCGAGAAACCGCTCCGAATCGTCGCTCGCCAGCGCCTCGATCGTCTGCCGCAAGCCGCGGTAGGCCCGGCTCTCGCTGACCCCCGGCGCGTCGACGCCCGTTCGCCCGTCCTTGTAGATCGTATGCGCGGCGATGCCGTATTCGGCGACTTCGTGCATCTCGTGGGTGCGAATCTGCAGCTCGACGCGCTGGCTGCCCGGACCGATGACGGTGGTGTGGATCGAACGGTAGTCGTTCTGCTTCGGCGTCGAGATATAGTCCTTGAAGCGCCCGGGCACGCTCGGCCAGGTCGTATGCGCGACCCCGACCGCGGCATAACAGTCGGCGACGGTGTCGACGAGAATCCGGAAGCCGTAGATGTCGGACAGTTGTTCGAAGGCGATCGACCGGCGCTCCATTTTTTTCCAGATCGAATAGGGCTGCTTCTGCCGGCCCTTGACCTCGACCTTGATTCCGCGCCGGGCGAACTGGTCGGTGAGCTCCGCCGCGATCCGGGCGATGATGGCGCCGTTCTTGGCCTTCATTGTCTCGAGACGCGAGACGATGAGCGCATAGGCGTCCGGCATCAGGCAGCGAAAGGAGAGGTCCTCGAGTTCGCTGCGCATGCTCTGCATGCCCATGCGGCCTGCAAGTGGGGCGTAGATGTCGAGGGTGTCCTGGGCGATGCGGGGCCGCTTGGCCTCCGGCATGAACTGGAGCGTGCGCATGTTGTGCAGGCGGTCGGCGAGCTTCACCAGCAGCACCCGCGCGTCGTCGGCGATCGCCAGCAGCAGCTTGCGGAAGTTCTCGGCCTGCTGCGCGTGCCTGGTGACGAAGTCGAGCTTGCTCAGCTTGGTGAGGCCGTCGACCAGACCGCCGATCTCCTCACCGAAGGATTTGTCGACGTCCGCCCGCGTGACCGTCGTATCCTCGATCGTGTCGTGCAGCATGGCCGCGACAATGGTCGCGTCGTCGACTTTCAGCTCGGTCAGAATTGCGGCGACTTCGAGCGGATGCGAAAAGTAAGGGTCGCCCGACGCGCGCTTCTGGGCCCCGTGCGCCTTCATCGCAAACACATACCCGCGGTTGAGCAGGTCCTCGTCGGCGTTGGGATTGTAGCGGCGGACCCGTTCCACCAGTTCGTATTGCCGCATCATCGCCGCAGCGTCTCAACCATCCGGGAACGCCGAATCCTCATGCCCCAGCCTCGCGGGCGCTCCATGACGATTCGGCTGGATTGCAAGAGCGCGAAAACGCGCCCGTCCCGGGCCGGACGTGACTTCCGCACGTCTCTGGCGGGCCTTGTCGATCATCAACCGCGGCCGCCGTGTTCGCAAGCCAAAAATGCCCCGGGGCCCCGCGCTCGGCCGACGCCGTCTTTTGGACCCGGCGGACCCTGAAAACGAAAAACCCCGGAGCTTTCGCTCCGGGGCTCTTTGTTTCAACCGATCGGGTTACGATCAGAAGTAACGGGTGATGCGGAAGCGGCCAGCGAAGCCGCTCGAGTTGCCTTCCCAGGCGCCGGGAACGAAGAACTGGTTGACCTCGCCCGCATTGTAGACGGTGCCAAGGAACCCGCTCGGACGATCCTGAGTCGTGCTCTGATACATCAACTCCAGATCGAAGTTGAGGTTCGTGACCGGCATCCAGCCGATGTCCGCGCCGATGATCCAGCTCGTCGCATGCGGCGAAAGCGCCCCTTGTGCGAACTGGCCAATGCCGCAGCCGAACCCGTAGATGTAGCAGCCGCCGCCCTGGTTGGACCAGTTGAGGCCGCCGATCGACGCTTCGAGGTCGAGGTAGAACGCCGGCGTGAAGTGATGCTCAAACAGTCCCGAGACCGACCATGCCGTCGGCTTCGCCCAGGTGTTGGTGAGCGGGTTGAAGGCTGCGTCGGCCATATACATCGGCTGTCCGTTGCCGTTGGTCTGGCCGTTCTCGCCCCACATGCCGTCCATGAGACCCGAGTACCACACCGCGTTCTGGGTGTAGGCGCCGGTGATGAGGAAGTCGTCGCCCGCGCCGAACGACGGCAGGTTGACCTTCACGCCGGCGTCGATGCCCCAGCCCACTTTGTTCTCGGAGGCGTTGCAGATCCCGAGCCCAAGAACGCCGCAGTCAAAGGTGCCGAGAGCGTTCTCGCCATAATAGGCTTGGTCCCGGACGTTGACGTTATGGATCACGCCGGACACCTGAGCCTCGCCCCAGCCAGACTTGTAGTGCAGGGCGCCAACGATATCGGGCCAGCGCTGGCCGCCATAGACCACGCTCCCCTGGGTGATGTTGGTGCCGCCGCCGGAGCTGCCGACCGAACCCTGGCTTTCAGCCGAGATCGTCGCCGAGAAGCCGCCGCCGAACGAAGCGGTGTAGGCCAAAAGGTTAGGCTCGTTGAAGCCCTTGCGGTCCGGGGAGAAGAAGTTCGCCCAGTTGTCGCCGCCGCCGACGAACGAGAAGAACGACTGCGCCTTACCGGCCGTGATGCCCGCCCAGGTCAGGTACCCGGTGTTGAGATAGGTCGCGGTGCCGGTGTTGTCGAAACCGTTACCCGTTTCCGAGTTGATGTCGAAATGGCCGATCAAGGGGCCATAGGCGGTGTTCGAGGCGAAGTCGAACCCGAAGTTGGCGCGGGTCGTCCAGCCAATCGCGTGACGGTAGAAGGTCGAGTTCTGCTGAAGGTCGTTGCCCTGAACGAGGATGCGCTGCGACGAGGGGACGACCGCGTAGGCCGGAAGGGTTCCGCCGTACTGTTGCTGATAAGCGGCCCCGCCCCACAAGTACTGGGTCGAGAGGTTGCCGCCCGTGAACTGAGCCGTGATATAGCCGCTGAGCTTCACGCAGGTATCGGAGCCGGGAAGTGTCCAGCCGGTGATGCCGCCGACGTTGCAGACCTTAACATATTCAACCACAGGGGCCGCCTTGTGCGTGGGCAGATCGGCCGCCTGCGCGCCGGCGACGGCGAGGATGCCGGCCGCCGAACCGAGCAGTGTGCTCTTGATGAGCGTCATTGTTGACCTCCAGTTAACATGATGGTAGCTGGCTACGGAGGCTTGCTGCCAGCTAAACCATTGTGATTGTTTATCCTATTGGGTTGGAAACGGATGAAGCGTTGTGCTGGTGGGTCTATTGGTGGCCAGTACCGTGGTGGCTTCGCGGGCGCGAAAAGGGCTTCGATCGGAGTGGTCGCGTCATGTTCTGGCGCCGCCGCAGAGGCGCGGATCGCGACGTCGAGGCAACCGCGGTCGAAATCTCTATTGGAGGTCACGTTACCCCTGCCCACCAAGGGGTCTGTGAGAGTCCGGGCCGGCGGCGCACGAGCGCATCGAGTTGTTCCTCTTCGCCGCCCAGGACGGAGCTCATTCGCGCGCTCGACAGTCCGCGCGCCAGCCGTCGGCAATGGGCGGCCGACAACCTTCTCGCTGACGCCGTGGCCCGCAATCATCCGCTAGCCAATGTGATTACCGTTTTGACGCCAGCGGCTCGCCGCCCTCGCGGCAAAAATCCGTCCGCCGCCGAGGGCGTCCGCCTCGCTCTCGAACAACAAGCCGCCGCCGAGCGCGTTCGAACGGGAACGGGAATTAGCCGTTGGCGGGCGGGAAGCCGCCGCCATCGTCGAGCGCCTCAGGCCCTCGCCCTCGCCGCCGACACCCGTACCAGCCGCCGGCTTGTGGCCACCTGGCATTCGTCGCCCGACCCGCGCGCCACTCTCTTTTCTCGTCTGCGGCCCTCCCGGTCGCCGCCGCTGATCGACGGCGACCCTGGGGACGGCAAGCGGGCGATTCGCAATTGGCTCGAGCAACCCTGAGGACGGCAAGACCATCGAACACGAGGCCAAGCCCGAGTAGCCAGACTAGGAGTGAAATCCTGGCGACGGCCTGACAAAACTGCAATTCCGCGGATCTCTAGGCGCTGCAGGCGAAAGCCAATCGAAGCGACCGGGATCGATCCGCGCCGCCCTCGGGCCTGGCGAACCCCTGAATAGAAAAACCCCGGAGCTTTCGCTCCGGGGCCCATTATTTCAACCGATCGGGTTGCGATCAGAAGTAACGGGTGATGCGGAAGCGGCCGGCGAAGCCGCTCGAGTTGCCTTCCCACGCGCCGGGCACGAAGAACTGGCCGCCCACACCATTCACACCAACCTGGCCAGCATTGTACACGGTCCCCAGGAAGCCGCTAGGACGATCCTGCTGCGTGCTCTGATACATCAACTCCAGGTCGAAGTTGAGGTTCGTGACAGGCATCCAGCCAATGTCGGCGCCGATGATCCAGCTCGTTGCATGGGACGACAGCGCGCCCTGTCCGTACTGTAAGACGCCGCAGCCGAAGCCGTAGAAGTTGCAGCCACCGCCCTGGTTAGACCAGTTGAGCCCGCCGACCGAGCCTTCCAGATCGACGTAGAACTGCGGCGTGAAGTGATGCTCAAACAGCCCCGAGACCGACCAGGCACGCGGCGAGGACCACGCGTTAGTGACCGGATTAAAGAATGCGTCGGACATGTACATCGGCTGACCATTGCCGTTGACCTGGCCGTTCTCGCCCCACATGCCGTCCATCAGACCCGAGTACCACACCGCGTTCTGGCTGTAGGCGCCGGTGACGAGGAAGCTGTCGCCCGCGCCCCACCAGTTCAGGTTGACCTTGACGCCGGCGTCAAGAGCCCAGCCGACCTTGTTCTCGGAGCCGTTGCAGACCCCCAGTCCGTAAACGCCGCAGTTGTAGGTGCCGACGAAGTTCGAGCCATAATAGTTTTGGTCTCGGACGTTGACGTCATGGATCACGCCGGACACCTGAGCCTCGCCCCAGGCCAGACTTGTAATGCAGGGCGCCGACGATGTCGGGCCAGCGCTGGCCGCCATACACCAGACTGCCCTGGGTGATGCGGGTGCCGCCGCCGGAGCTGCCGACCGAGCCCGGGCTTTCAGCCGAAATCGTGGCGGAGAAGCCGCCGCCGAACGAGGCGGTGTAGGCCAAAAGGTTAGGCTCGTTGAAGCCCTTGCGGTCCGGGGAGAAGAAGTTCGCCCAGTTGTCGCCGCCGCCGACGAACGAGAAGAACGACTGCGCCTTACCGGCCGTGATGCCCGCCCAGGTCAGGTACCCGGTGTTGAGGTAGGTCGCGGTGCCGGTGTTGTCGAAGCCGTTACCCGTTTCCGCGTTGATGTCGAAATGGCCGATCAAGGGGCCATAGGCGGTGTTGGAGGCGAAGTCGAACCCGAAGTTGGCGCGGGTCGTCCAGCCGGTCGCGTCACGATAGAAGGTCGAGTTCCTCTGGAGGTCGTTGCCCTGAACCAGAATGCGCTGCGACGAGGGAATGGCGACATAGGCCGGAAAGAGATTGCCATACTGAGTCTGATAAACCGCCCCGCCCCAGTTGTACTGGGTCTGCAGATTGCCGCCCGTGAACTGAGCGGTGATGTAGCCGCTGAGCTTCACGCAGGTGTCGGAGCCGGGCAGTGTCCAGCCGGTGATGCCGCCGACGTTGCAAATTTTGACATATTCTATGACAGGGGCCGCCTTGTGCGTGGGCAGATCGGCCGCCTGCGCGCCGGCGACGGCGAGGATGCCGGCCGCCGAACCGAGCAGTGTGCTCTTGATGAGTGTCATTGTTGACCTCCAGTTAAAACGATGGGCGTTGGTTCTTTTCTCACTTTCGAGTCCCCGGCCCTTGACGAACCCAAAATCGAAGGTGGTCAGCACCTTATTCCCGATTACCCCGGGTGTTGGCGGTTTGCCTCCGACCCGTACGCGACCGGGAATCTCCCGTTCACTTGCCTAACCATACCCCCCTCGAGTTAAGGCTCAACTGCAATCGTCTCGAAATCGCCTCGGAAACGCCTTTCCTCGGACCATGTTGCATAAAGGTCACGATTTGCGGATCGAGAGCCGATCGGCAGCAGGATGTGGATTGCGTTTCGGGCCGGCCGCACCAGGCGCAGCAATTCGGCTCGGTGGCGTCGAAGCGCTCGCGACGAGGTGGTCGAAGGCGACGCGCTCGGCCTCGGCGACGGCGGTCACTTTCCCCGCCTCTCCTTCAGGGCGGCCGTCACCACTAACTTTGCTGTCTCTACATCAACGCCGAAGTGAGAGCGGCAAACGCCGACGCGTGAACTCGATCGCCCGAAGTTTGGCCTCGTCCTCGCCGGCATCGGGGATCAGAAGCCTGAGGCGCTCGGCGTAAACGAGGGCGAAGTCTAGCTCGGGACGGAGATGAAAATTCTGCGTCGCGCCCGGGGCGGTTCGGGGTCCCTAGGGACTGTCAGGAATATTGTGTGCGGGGCCATAAAGACGCCGATGGAGGGCGCATGTGGTAATCAAGAAGGACGGTTTGCTGGCGGGGCGTAACCCGCAGACTGTTTTCGCCAAGGATGTGCTATTCGACGAGCTGAAGAAAGCTTTGGCGGAGCGCGTTTTGAACGCGGGATCGCCGACCACCTGGGCGGCGAGGCGGCGGCGGCGGGTACGCAGTGACAGCCGGTGCGACTGCATATGGCGGCGCGGGCGGTTGCTGCGGCTTTGGCTTCACCTATGACTTAATAAACCCACCCCTGAGCATTCCTGAGACATCGACCTGGGCGAGATGCTGTTGGTGCGTGGTCGGCTTGGGCGGCGCGGTTTTTAGGCCGCATGGTAGAACCCCGACTTGGCTCGGGTAACCCAAAGGCATTGGGGGGCGTTGAGAGCTGACCAATCGGTCAGGGCGCGGATTTCGGATCCGCTCCGGCTTCGCAGGACCTCATGGTGCACTTCGCCGGCTAGGAATGCTGAAGGTGAGGGGCCTGATGCTCATCGCAGCCAAAGACCCGTCCATACCGGTCATGAGGGGCCTGGGATTAGGCATCGTTGGCCTTAGCAACGACGGCGCGCGGTGTGGTAATATGATACCGCTGAAGTTGCTCATGTTGGCCGCACGCGAAGGGCAGCCTTAAGTTCATGCCGAAACGCGGAAGCGACGCGGACCACCGCATCTTCTTCGACCAACTCGTGAGCCTCACCGCGTCGCGCCTTAAGGCCACCGGCGCGATCACGCTCGAGGACCAGCATGGCGTCATCGCCTTCAATGACAAACAAAGGCTCGTCGGCCTCGCCCATACGAAATTCGCGAACGGCGGATCGTGGTCCTATTTTCGCTGCCCAAAGTGCGGAGCCAGAAAGCAAAAAGCTCTGGCTCGTGGACGATGCGCCACGCTGCAGACGCTGCCTCGAAAAGCTCGGCGTGCGTTACCGCTCGGCCTACGCCTTTGGCCGAAGCGAGCGATTGAAAGAACGCGACCATCGCGTCGACAAGCTGCAGGCCATGCTCGAGGGCGGCCCGATGCGGTTCAAACCTGTACCGCCGAAGTGGGGCAACCGGCGCCTGGATAGACGCAACCGCCTTACCGCAGCGTTGCAGCAAGCCCGTATCGCCACTCGCCTCGCGCTGATAGCGTACCAGCAGCAGCAAAGCGGCGAGTTGCATGGGCCATCGCCGCTCGTGCGCGCCTACAAACCACGCGCAGCCGCAATCGAGGCAATCCCAGATCTGAGATCGCTCTGGCGGTCCAGTTCAGTCGAAGAACTCGAACAAGGCCTCGATCATGCCCTAAGCGTCATACTCGAAGCATTGGAAAACAAGAATTTTCGAACGCGGTTGAGCGCCGCGAAATTGATGTTGAGGACGCGCGCGGCGAGAGAGCGCGGCTGGAGCTAGTGGGTTCAAAATAATCAGTTCTTGGACCCGAAAAGGGCGAGGGCGGAAACTGGCCCTGCAGCCGTCGCCTCGGGAAGGACCGGTGCCCGCACCACAGCCGCCATTCGATTGCGAGCGCGAAATAGCCTTCACCGGCCTGAGCGGGGGTTCAGAGATCTTCTAAATTCCTCGCCAACAAATTGGGCGGACTGGTTCGTGGATGGTATAAACAGCACGCTTATGCGCCGCCGACGCGCGCACTCCGTCCTGCAAGGGCAAACGTTCAACGCGTCATGCGATAGTCGCGCTCCACATCTCCACGGCACCGCGAGCCGTAGACAACCGGTCGCCCCAATAAAAGCGCGAGGGCGTGTAGCCCTGGTCATCACCCGTTCCGGACTAGCTCCCTACCGACTTGTTGGAAATGCCGGATCGATCGGGATATACAGCCCGTTCCCTATTTCAAATTCTGATCAACAATGTTGATTCTCCATCGTCGGTATTTTGCCCTGCTGATCTTTATCCTCCTTGCGACTCCGCTGGTCGCCGGCATCGCCATGCCGGACAACACAGACTTGATCCTCAAAGAGGCGCGCCAGGCCGCCCCGGCGCCGTCGACGCCCAGGAGTCTGGAAGCACTGCTCGCGCTGCCCACAACGGTCGACGCCTATCTCAAGGACCATTTCGGCCTGCGGCAAAAAATGATCCGCCTGCACAAGGATTTGGCCAAGCCTCTCTTTTTCGAAGTTAACAATGTCGCCATTACGGGAGAAAGCGGACGCATCTACGCGATCGCCGACGACATGGTGCTCCAAAGCGCGGGCCGCATCCTTCGCACGCAAAAAGTCGCCGACGCAGCCGATCTGATCGTCACGATGCGCGACGCGCTCGGCAGGCGCGGCATCGGGTTCCTGGTTGCGCTCCCGCCGAACTCATCGACGATCTACCCGGACGACCTTCCGAAGTGGGCCCGCAACCCCGGCAAGAACACTGAATACGACCTTCTCTTGGAAGAGGTCGAAGCCAGAGGCGTGAAGGCGGTTGACCTGCGGCCGGCCCTCAGTCTCGCTCGTCTTGATGGACCCACTTACCTCATCAACGACTTGCACTGGAACGTGCGCGGAGCGCTCGCCGGTTTCAACGCAATTGTTGAAGCCGACGGCCACCCAAACTGGCGCATTGATCCGTCGGCCGCTATCGGCTCGTTGGCCGAGCGCAAAGGAGGTGACATTGCAAGACTTCTCGGCATCGCGGACAGCGTCAGCGAACGCACCGAGACTCTCACATTGCCTTCCGCGGGAGCAACCATGAACCTGTCGGATGTTCCTGTGGGCGCCGCGAGAGACATGTTCAACCACATGATCGTATCGAGCAAACCCGGACCAACGGTCTTGGTGATCGGCGATTCGTTCACAACCGGCTATTTTCCGCTGTTCCTTGCCCAGCATGTTGGACGGGCGATTTGGGTTCATCATGAGTATTGCGGGTTTGACTGGACCTGGATCGATAAACTGAAGCCGGACGAGGTCTGGTGGGCGCCAGTCGAGCGCTTTCTCGTTTGCGCTCCTGGGCAGTACCCGAACGGGCTGGGGAGCGAGGCCGCTCACGCGGACTAGAGCGTCCTGCTTTTGGGTCTACGCATAGCCTGCGTTCTTGAGGTAGGCGGCGCATTCGGCTGGTTGGTATTGGGCAAGGATTTCGGCGCTGGCGTCTGAGATGGCTTCGTAAGTTCGCGCTCCGACTTTTCGCAGCAGGGTTTTGAACTTGGCGAAGACCTGCTCGATTGGGTTGAGGTCAGGGGAGTATTTCGGCAGAAACACCAGCCGTGCGCCGACATCGCGGATCGCTCTTCGTACGGCCTTTCCCTTGTGTGAGCCGAGATTGTCGAGGATCACGACGTCGCCTGGCTTGAGGGTCGGGACAAGAAACTGCTCGATATAGGCGCGAAAGCGCTCGCCGTTGATTGGACCGTCGAACAGGCAGGGCGCGTCAATCCGATCCTGGCGAAGAGCGGCGAGGAACGTAGCCGTCTTCCAGCGTCCCTGCGGGACCTTGTCGATGAGGCGCTCTCCCTTCGGCGCCCAGCCGCGAAGCCTTGTCATGTTGGTTTTCGTCCAGGTCTCATCGAGGAAGATAAGACGCCTGGGGTCGATGAGCCCCTGATAGGTCCGCCAGCGCGCTCGATGGCGGCTTATGTCCCGGCGATCCTGCTCGCGCGCGACGAGCGTCTTTTTTTAACGTCACCCCGATCTTGCGGAAGAAACGGCTCATCATCGAGGTGTCGGCTTCGACGCCTCGCTCGGCCGAAAGGCGATCGCAGAGAGCCTGAAGCGTGACATCCGACTTCTCGGCCCGCGCCGCCTCGAGGAACTCCCGATGCGGCATGAGCTTGGAGGCGCGATGGCCGCCATGTCCAACAGGTTCTCGCGAGCCCTCGCGTTCAACCCGTTCGACCCACTTGACCGCCGCGGATTCGCTCACCGCGTAATGACGACCGGCAGCCCGCCGGCTCATCTTGCCCGTCCTCACCGCATCGATCACCCGATTGCGCAAGTCTTGCGAATACGGCTTTGCCATCTCCTGCTGGCCTCCGCCCAGCCAGCAGGTTGAATCAAAATCTCGCCGATTCGGGAATCCCCCCCCGAATTCATCCCAAAAGCAGGACGCTCTAGGACGTCGCGAGTGGGAGGGCAAGCGGTCGTAGACCTCCGCGGCCCGGAGGGCAGAGTTCCGCCCCTAGAGCGTCCTGTTTTTGGGTCTACGCATAGCCTGCGTTCTTGAGGTATGCGGCGCATTCGGCTGGTTGGTATTGGGCAAGGATTTCGGCGCTGGCGTCTGAGATGGCTTCGTAAGTTCGCGCTCCGACTTTTCGCAGCAGGGTTTTGAACTTGGCGAAGACCTGCTCGATTGGGTTGAGGTCAGGGGAGTATTTCGGCAGAAACACAAGCCGCGCGCCGACATCGCGGATCGCTCTTCGTACGGCCTTTCCCTTGTGTGAGCCGAGATTGTCGAGGATCACGACGTCGCCTGGCTTGAGGGTCGGGACAAGAAACTGCTCGACATAGGCGCGAAAGCGCTCGCCGTTGATGGGACCGTCGAACAGGCAGGGCGCGTCAATCCGATCCTGGCGAAGAGCGGCGAGGAACGTTGCCGTCTTCCAGCGTCCTTGCGGGACCTTGTCGATGAGGCGCTCTCCCTTCGGCGCCCAGCCGCGAAGCCTTGTCATGTTGGTTTTCGTCCAGGTCTCATCGAGGAAGATGAGACGCCTGGGGTCGATGAGCCCCTGATAGGTCCGCCAGCGCGCGCGATGGCGGCTTATGTCCCGGCGATCCTGCTCGCGCGCGACGAGCGTCTTTTTTTTAACGTCACCCCGATCTTGCGGAAGAAACGGCTCATCATCGAGGTGTCGGCTTTGACGCCTCGCTCGGCCGAAAGGCGATCGCAGAGAGCCTGAAGCGTGACATCCGACTTCTCGGCCCGCGCCGCCTCGAGGAACTCCCGATGCGGCATGAGCTTAGAGGCGCGATGGCCGCCATGTCCGACAGGTTCTCGCGAGCCCTCGCGTTCAACCCGTTCGACCCACTTGACCGCCACGGATTCGCTCACCGCGTAATGACGACCGGCAGCCCGCCGGCTCATCTTGCCCGTCCTCACCGCATCGATCACCCGATTGCGCAAGTCTTGCGAATACGCCTTTGCCATCTCCTGCTGGCCTCCGCCCAGCCAGCAGGTTGAATTGAGATCTTGCCGATTTGGGCAATCCCGCCCCGATTCATCCCAAAAGCAGCACGCTCTAGGCGACGGATGGCCGCGGAATTGAACGATGTCTGACCTGGCCATGCTGCCGCGGCACCGTCGATATATCTGCGTTCTGGCCTTCCTCCTTGCGCCTGTCGCCTCCGGTCGCAACGCCGAAGTCCTCAACTATCAGGCGCGGCGGACCGACCGCCTCCCCGATCCCGTTCTCGCGAAAGGCGCTCGCATGGCGCAACCGACGCCTTCACCCATCGACCGCTTTCTCACGCTTATCGCCCGGTTGTAGAACGAAACCTGAAGGTCGCCATTGGGTCGAACTCTTCCGTTCCTTTGAAGGGGCGCTTGCTTTCCGAGTGTCAGATTTGAACGAGAGTTAATCGCCAAACAGAACATTGCACGTGTGAGCTGGGCCCCATTCCAGCCAGGTGTCGTGATCTCTTTTCGTCCTTGGGACTGCCCGCTGCCTTCCCATGGCTTCAAAGGCAGGCGTCACCTTTCGTTTCGCAATGATTTCAATTGTTGCATCGCTGGAAACCGCGCACATCGCAACGCTGTCGCAACATATTGCTTTCTGACGCTCTGACGCTTGATTTGGGGCCCCGGCAATATTGTTGGCAAACCGCTACCCCCCCCACCATGACGCGTCCCAGGGGCGGGGTGTCGAGCGATCTCACGGTCTTAAATTGAATTACAATGTATATATGTTGTACATCACTGGGGATAATATGAACCGGACAAATTCCTGACAGTTCGCCCCGCCTCGCCGCAGGAGAACGGTACCCAATCGCGTGCGTGCGCTGGTGACAGCTTGAAGGATTACCGCCGTGCAAAGACGACGCGGCGGACGACGGCAGTGCGCAAAGACCGGCAGTTCGCCGAGGGCTGGGCGAACAGGTCAAATCGACCCAATTGAGGCGTCTAAGGCCGCGCCTATTTCCGACAGTCGCGATCTGTGCAGCATCCGCCCGGCCGCTTGTGCTAGCATTCTCCATTGCGGCTGTTCGGGAGCGAAGCCATGGAACTGGTTCCTTTGGGGCCGGGGTTCGCCGCAGAGTTGCGCGGCGTCGATCTGATAGACGTGGTCAGCAGCGATGCAAACTATCTTGCGGTGCGCGAAGCGTTCGAGGAGCACTCCGTGGTCCTCTTTCGCAATCAGGATGTGAGCGATGACGTGCAACTCGCGTTTTCGCGCGCCTTCGGGCCGCTTGAGCGCACCAAGGTCGGCTCGCTCGCCGCCGGAACGTTGTACGTCCGCGTCACCAATGTGGCGGCTGACGGCGCTATGTTCTCGGCAACCCATCGCCAGGCGCTAGTCAACCGCGCGAACCAGCTCTGGCACACCGATAGCTCGTTCAAGGCTACGCCGGCGCTCGCATCCGTGCTCTCTGTGCGAATCATTACGGAAGACGGCGGCGAGACGGAGTTTGCCTCGACGCGGCTCGCGTGGGACCGATTGCCCGATTCCCGGAAAGAGGAACTGCGTGACCTGGTCGCCGTGCACAGTTACGCCAATTCCCGGGATCAGATCGACCCCTCGCTGATGACGCCGGAAGAGCGCGCCGCGCTGCCGCCGGTGCGCTGGCGGCTAGTCTGGCGTAACTCCGCGAATGGCCGCGACGCGCTCTACATCGCGTCTCATGCCGGCGTGATCGAGGGCATGGACCACGGTCAGGGCCGGGCGCTCCTGGCGCGGCTGATCGATGAAGCCACACACGAGCCTCACACCTACGTCCATCGCTGGCGAACCGGCGACGTCGTTCTTTGGGACAACCGCGCCACGATGCATCGCGGGCGTCCATGGCCTCAGACCCAGGCGCGGCTGATGGTTCGCACCACCATTTCCGCGCGCGACGAGGACGGACTTGATCGGGTCCGACCGAACTGACCATGAGGCGCCTCGCCAGAGGCACCAGGCAGCGCGGCCGCGTCGCCAAGCGCATGAAAGCCTAAACGGGAGCTGATTTGCAGTCAAAATCTAACATTTGGTACCCCTGAGTGGCGGAAGTGCGCAAATACGGCTCATTCATTGTCGACTTCGCGAACGGGTCGTATCAGGCGTTTTTCTGCCCTTCCCGGTCGATCACGGAACGCGACCGAGGCGCCAGGACCGACCGTTCCTGAACCGTGCTTTTGCAGATCGCGGTGGATGGACGGCTGCCATTCGGATGGACAACGACCGATTCGGCACGCGGACGCCGTTCGAAACCTGTGCGGCGGCGCTGACGGCGAGTGGCCGAAGCCGCGCGACGGACATTTGTCACTCCGACGCTTGCATTTCTCTCCACCGGGCGGGGGGCGCTCCAAATTCGCGCTTGAACGCCCGGCTGAATGCTTCCTCGGATTCATACCCGACCGAATAGGCGAGCTGTGCGATCGTCTTGCGCGTCTCGCGCAAGTTGAGCTTCGCAGTCTGCAGCCGCCAGAAGGTGAGATATCGGATCGGCGGAATGCCGACGAGCGACGAAAAACGTTCGACAAAGGCGCTGCGGGACAGCGCGACCTCCCTTGCCAACGTTTCCGCCGACCAGGGCGCGCTCAGCTGATGATGGATCAAGGCTAGAGCCCGGCCGATATGCGGGTCTTTGAAGCCCTTGAGCCAGCCGACCTCCTCCTCGGCGAGGGTCGACGCGTACTGACGAACCGCCTCGGTCAACAGCGACTCGGAGAGCCGAGTGAGGACGCTCGAAGAGGCTAGTCTGCCTTCCGCGAGTTCGTTCGCCGCGAAGCGGACGGAGGCCTCGATCCACTCGCGCGAGGCGTCCCCGCGTACGTCGATTTTGAGAGCCTTGGGCAGCGTTGAGAAGAGCGGATTGTAGGAGTCCTCGCTCGCAAGAAATCCGCACACGATCCGCGTCGCGACGCCGCCTCCGCCGTGAACGATCCGGGAAAGGCCGCCGTCCGGGGACCGTTCTATGAGCTCGCTCGCGCTGATCGGTTGGACTCCGCGCCGGTCGGCCAGAATGTGGGGGGCATTCTGCGGAAAGAGCACGATCTCGCCGGCGCTGACTTCGACTGGGGGCTCGCTGTCCACGCCGACAAGGAGCTGGCCCTCGACGACGACGTGATAGCAGATGATCTGCGCGGGAAGTGTCGGCAAGTGACGCGCGCATTCATTAGCCGTGATCTTGACGCTGATGCACCAGGGCGCGGTGAAATGCCCTGAAAGAAACACGCTTCCCGTAAGCCGAACCGTGCGCAGCACGTCGGACAGCGGATCCATCGAAACGACGGTTGTCGGATTTGGACGAACGGTCAGATGATCCGGTCGCGCGATCATTCGAACCAACCTCGAGCAAGCGTACTGGTTCGGCGTCCGGCGCGCCATAGCGAATACGGCGCGGACGGCGACCAGGGCGACCAGGCCGGAAGGGCCGGTAGCCCTCAAACCGAAACCTACGCTCAAAAGAGGAGAAAGAACATGTCCGCAATTATGACAGCCTCCAAGGAGGCTAAGCGCACGCCCGTGCCGATGAATGGCGCCGATACGCCGACGCTGCTCGCCAAAATCAACGCCGTCGGCGTCCAGCCGGAACTCGCCAAGCGATACGGCATCTCAATGCACTCCTTGGCGGGCGCATTCCTGGCGCGACGGTAGCCGAGCTTGCCGGCGCGGCTCATTTCATGATCGCGACCCATGCAAGCGACGTGACCGAGCCGGTGGGCAGGCACATCGACCGTGTCGAAGCTCAGGGTGAGGCGCAGGCGAATTGGCTGCGAACCGCCTAGCGTTCAGTGCGCCTCAGCGAATGCGGCGCAACCGATGACTAAGGGGACAGGGCCGGAAGGGCCGGTCGTCTCAAACCGAAACCTACGCTCAAACGAGGAGAAAAACATGTCCGCAACCATCACAGCCCATAAGCAAGCCAAGCGCACGCCCGTTCCGATGAACGGCGTCGATACGCCGACGCTATTCGCCACGATCAACGCCGTCGGCGCCCAGCCGGAACTCGCCAAGTTCCAGTTCCGCGCCAAGAGCCGCTGGCTTTCGGGCACACACAGCGAGAGCACGATGCACGGCTTTTTCGGTGCGGGCGGCGAGCATACCCACGTTGCTCCATATACTGCTGAGGGCGATCACCCGGCCGTCCTGTCCGGCGATGACGCTGCACCCTCGCCGGTGGAGTGGGTTCTCCATGCGCTGGCCTCGTGTCTGACCGCCGGCATCGGCACGATCGCGGCTGCGCGGGGGATCAAACTCAACAGGGTCGAGTCGACGATCGAAGGCGACATCGACCTGCGCGGCGTCCTCGGGCTCTCCGGCGAAGTCCGCAACGGCTACCAAGACATCAAGGTTTCCTTTGAGATCGATGGCGACGCGAGTCCGGAACAGCTCGAGAAAATCGTCATGCAGTCGAAGGCCCGGTCAGCCGTCTACGACATCCTCACCAACGGGGTTCCGGTGTCGATCGCCGTCAAGACGCCGGCGGTCGCCTAGCCCGCTGGGCTGTCCGGCCCTGACCGGGCGGCCCCGTTCAACTCAGTCCGAAGGACACGACATCATGCACACGACTGACGTCATGATCATTGGCGGCGGCCAGGCTGGCCTCGCTATGAGCCGAAGCCTCGCCTTGCGCGGCGTCGACCATGTGGTGCTAGAGCGCGGGCGGATCGCGGAGCGGTGGCATTCGGAGCGCTGGCGCTCGTTGAACCTGCTGACGACCAATGCGATGAGCGTTCTTCCCGGCTTGCCATATGACGGGAACGATCCCGACGCCTTCATGCCGGCCGGCGCGTTCGCCGCCTATCTCAAGCTTTATGCTCTGTCGATGGGCTCGCCCGTAGTGAGCTACATCGAAGTGACGGAAGTCGAACCGACCGCTGGCGGATATCGCGTATCGACTACTGCCGGAGAGTGGCGATCGCGGGCCGTCGTAATCGCGACGGGAGCCTGCGAGACGCCGTTTCGTCCGAAGATGGCGCAGGCGCTCTCAGCCTCAATTCTCCAGGTGTCCCCGACGTCCTACAGGGAGCCAGGGCAGCTTCCGGACGGCGGCGTACTGGTGGTAGGCGCCTCGTCGACCGGCGCTCAGCTCGCCGAGGAGATCCATGCCTCAGGACGCCCGGTGACGGTCGCCGTCGGGGACCACACGCGCGTGCCCCGCTGCTATCGCGGACGGGACATCTACGCCTGGATGGAGACGGCCGGCATTCTCGACGACCCGGCCCTCGAGGGGGGCAATCTCGACGCAGCTCGCCGCCAGCCGTCGCTGCAACTGGTCGGCCGTCCCGACCACCGCGATCTCGACCTGGGCGTTTTGGCCCGGTTGGGCGTACGGCTTGTCGGCAGGCTCGTGGCCATCGACGACGCAAAAGCCGAGTTCATTGGCGATCTCGATCGGACAACGAAGGCCTCGCATACGCGCATGCTGCGGATCCTCGACAGGATCGACGGATACATCGGCGATCGCGGACTCGAGGCGCCCGTCGCTGACGCCGCGGCGCGGGTTCCCGTTCTGGCCGACGGCGGCGCGACGACGCTCGATCTCGAGAAAGAGGGCGTCCGGTCGGTCGTTTGGGCGACCGGCTATGTCCGTCGATATCCGTGGCTCAAGGCGCCCGTTCTCGATCATCGCGGCGAGATCGTCCACCGCGGCGGCGTGACGCCTCTGCCCGGCCTTTACGTGATCGGGCTCACATTCCTGCGCCGGCGGCGATCGTCGTTCATCGACGGCTGCGGGGTCGACGCGGAAGACCTGGCGCCGATTGTAAAAGCTCGCCTCGGCCTATCCGTGAAAGAGGCTGCATGAGGCGGCCGGCTCGGTCGCGGGAGGAGGCTATGTCGACCGCCCTCGATCGCCGATCAGGAGGAACCGATGAACATCCCTGTCCTGGTTCTCTTAGGATTCGCAACGTGGACGCTGGTCATCCTGTCCGTCGGCGTCGGCGGCTACCGCTGGGCGCTCATACTTTCCGGGCGCGCCTCGGTGGCCGGCTGGCGAGCGGACGCGCCTCAGGGCGCCGACTGGTATCAGCGCGTCATGCGCGCACACATGAATTGCGTCGAGAACCTGCCAGTCTATGGAGCGATCGTCGTGGCGCTGACGGTCGCCGGGTTGCAGAGCCCTCTCGTCGACAGGCTCTCCGAGACCATGCTGGCCGCACGGATCGGACAGACCATGGTTCACGTCGCTCTGCGCCAGACCAACGCCGTCGTGAGCGTTCGCTTCACGCTGTTTTCCATCCAGCTGATCTGCATGTTCGCCATGGCCGCTGCCGCCGCGGCGGCGGCGATGATTCATTGAAGCGATCGAACAGGCAAAAGTCTTTCCGCTCGCGATGACATCGCAGTGGTCGATTAGGCGTTCGAGCAGCGCGCGTTCATCTTGGCATCTTCGAAGACGCTCGGCGATTCACGGAAGGAAGATTCGCGCTGACGATGATGGCTGCGGTGTCTGGACATTCTCCGACGTGTGGTGTTGATTGATGCCCCTTTGGCGAAGGCCGCGATGTCTTCGCAAACGCAGCCCGCGGTGTCGAGGAGGGTTGCGCTGATGCCGTTCTCTGGTGATGGCGCATTGTCTTGCAAGGACCCAAAACTATGGCCGCCAATCCATTAGCCGAGCTCAAAGCGTCCGTCCGCGGACAGCTAATCACACGTGACGAGAAGGACGCATTCGCGGCCGCACGCTTTCGGGGCTGGAACCGCGATCTGAACGCCCGCGCGAGCCCATTGGGCTTCGTCGTCGTCTCGGGTGTGCGGGACATCGTGACGACAGTTAGCTACTGTCGGTCGAACAGCATCCCGATCGCGGTGCGAGGAAAGGGCGCCCATTCGCCTTACGGGATGGCCAACGACGCGATCGTGATCGACCTCATGAGGATGACTGCGGTCCGGGTCGACCCCGAGAAGAAGCTGGCTTTTATCCAGGCGGGCGCCGATGGTGGCGACGTCGATCATGAGGCCGCCCTCCACAACCTGATCTGTATCACCGGCTCCGTCTCCCACACGGGTTTCGCGGGTGTCGCGCTGGGAGGCGGCATTGGCCATCTCAGCCGTTGGCTGGGGGCGATCGTCGACAGCATCGTCGGCTACGAGATGGTCACCGCAGAGGGAAAGGTCGTCCGCGTAGACGGGGCCAAGGACCCGGAGCTGTTCTGGGGCATGCGAGGGAACGGCGCCAGCTTCGGCATTGTCACTGAGTTCGTCGTGCGCCTCCGCGACATGCCAAACGACGGTATCATCCGTAGCGCCCCGATCCTGTGGGCGACGGACAAAGCGAAAGATGTGATGACCTCGTGGATGGGGCGTATCGGTCGTCCTGATCGCCCGGACACGGAAACGATTCAGTTCGTGTTCATGCACTCCCCGGAAGGTCACCCCGTATGTGGTGTGGTCCCGCTGATTGTCGGTGAGAACGAAGCCGTGGCCAAGGCCACGTGCGACGAACTGGCGGGGTTCGGCGGCGGGGCCCTTGTGCGGCAGGACACGCAGTTACCTTACACGGCCCTCCAGGCGGCGCTCGACGAGCGGTTCCCCTGCAACGCCAACTACTGGGACAAGGGCGTGTTCATCGATTGGGATCCCGACGACTCGAGTGCCGTGCGCGGTATCGTGGGTACGGCCGTGAAACACTGGAGCCAGATGCCAGAATTCGCCTCGAAGCTTTCTACGTTCGTCATCTTGATGGAGGTCAACGGAGCAGTGGGAAGGGCCGATCCGGCCTCCACTTCATTCGGCGCACGCAAGGGGCGGCTCTGGTGCACGACCATCGCCGCATGGCCCGACGGCGACGCCTCAAGACGAGTGGCAATGAAGAAGTGGTGCGACGCTTTCGCAACGACGCTGAGCCCCTTTCAAGTGACCTCGTATTTGAACAACGCCATGCCTGAAAGCGAAGTGGAAATGCTGGAGGTGTTCTCGCAGGACACTATGAAACGTTTACGGGCTCTTAAGGCAAAGCACGATCCCGACAACCTCTTCAAAATGGGCGCATGGCAATATGAGGCCAACAAGTAGCTGCTACTCGGCGCCTATCCATTGCCGGGTGCGTTACGACCCAGCTACCTGTGCCGAATGTCGCCGATCGATACGACAGGCAAATATCGGCGCTCGATAGTGGCTGTCCAAAGCGCGAACTCCCCGCGCGGCCACGGGCTGTTCGCTCCCGGCTCGATGGAGTTTTCGAATGTACAGATTGGACGTAAGATTGTCTGTTCGAACGCCAGGTGGCTGACGCAGTTTCGAACGCCTTCTTGGTCTTCCCCCTTCTGGTCCGCTTACGCGGTGCGGGAGACCTCGCAGCAACCGGATCGATGCGCCGTGGTGGCGCTGATAGGATCGCGGGCGGACGGATCGACGGTCAGATTGTAGTTGGACCCCTGCGGGCTGAACGGATCATAGCCAGGAGCATTGGCCTCCGGACGTCTCCTTCGCGCAAACGCGGTCTTTCGCCGCGACGTGGCGAACGGATCAATTCGACCCCGGTTCACCGATTTCGCCCCGCGCGGGCGGTCTCGCGAACCGCGCGCCAGACGCTCATGTCGACGCCATGCTCGGCATCGAGCACGATTTTTTTGCTGACGCACAACCCGGCGCTGGCGAGCACGGCCTCGGCTGAGAGACCAGCGTCGCAACCCGAAAAAAGCGCTCGCCCGCCCGGGAGCCTCACGCCACGCGCGCGCGTCAAATGAAACGCGTCGAATCCGATGTTCAAGAATAGATCGAAGACGACCTGGCCGCCTGGCACCGCCACGCCGCCGCCGCGCGGCAACAGCTCCTTTGCGACCTCCACCCAGCGCTGGTCGCGAATGACGCCGATGAACCACAGAAAGGCGATCCCGGCGAAGGGAATGAGATTGAGCGCCAGCGCAATCTCATTCCCGTTGGCGACGAGCCATGCGCCTGACGCCTGCTGATCGGCGGGGATGGCGCTCCAGAGCAACCCGAAGCTCGCCAGGGTCAGCAGCGAAAAGATGACGCCCGCGATGGCGGCTGCCTTCGGGGTTTTCAATCCGGCCTCGGTGAGACCGTCGATCTGGCTCATGCCCTCAACTCTTGCGGCGGATGCTCTGACCGGCCGAGCAGCCGATCAGCTTTATCATCTTCGAGCCGGCCTGGAGCGGCGGGCAAGGTAGCATCCGGCGAAGGCTTGATCCTTGCGTCTTTGCATCGTCGATCCCATAGACTGCGACCGTCGCTCGGAATTCGGCGACGGTCGAAGCGGTGACAGACGGGTCGACCTGCGATGCAGCCCTGGTTCATTCCGATGTTCTATGTGAGCGGGGCCGTTCTCGGCGGGCTCGCGCTGCCGCGAATCGAGCAGGCCTACTTCTCGAGCTACGCTGTCGCTCTCTCGGTGTCCTCTGCCCAAGCGCTGCTTTCGGCTGCGGCGTCCGGGATGATGTCGCTGACCGCGATCGTGTTCGCCATGGCCTTCGTGATGGTGCAGTTCAGCGCGATCGCCTATTCGCCACGGCTGGTGCTCTGGTTCGCCCGCGACCGCATGATGTTTCATGCGCTCGGCGCGTTCACGGCGACATTCGTCTACGCCCTGTTCACCCTGGCCTGGGTCGACCGCGGCGGATCGGCAAAGGTCCCACTATTCTCGACGTTTCTCGTGGGGATCATGATCGTCATCAGCATGCTCATGTTTGCGCGGTTGATGCAGCGCCTCGGCGACCTTCAAATCGGCAACGTGCTTCACCTGGTCGGCGATCAGGGGCGCGACGTCATTCGGCGACATGTTCCGGCGGCTGGACGATCAGGCCGCACTCACGTGCGGCCCCGGAGGCGCAGCGGGCGACACGCGGCTCGGCCCTGCGACCCAGACGGTGAAGTATTTCGGCAAGCCCCGCACCATCGCCAGGTTCGACGTCGGCTCCCTCGTCGCGCTGGCGCAGCAGGCGGGCGGGACGATCGCGATGGCGTGCGCCGTCGGCGACACGCTGGTTGAGGGCGCGGTTCTCCTGCGCGTTCACGGCACGGGAACGCCGTTGCCGGAAGACGCGCTTCGGGCGGCCGTTCGTCTCGGGCGCGAACGAACCTTCGAACAGGACCCGAAATATCCGATCCGGCTTCTCGTCGATATTGCCATCAAGGCGTTGTCGCCGGCGATCAATGATCCGACGACCGCGGTCCAGACGATCGATCAGCTCGAGGACCTTCTGCGCCGCCTCGGCGCGGCCGAACTCGACGCCGGCTACGTCGCCGACGAAAGCGGCGCCCTGCGGCTGGTCTTCCCGACGCCGACCTGGGAGGACTATCTGACGCTCGCGTTCGACGAGATCCGACAGTTCGGCTCGAGTTCGGTTCAGGTGCTGCGGCGGATGCGGTCCGCTCTCGTCGGACTTTTGGATTCGTTGCAGAGCCAAGAACGCGTGGAGGCGGTGCGGCGATATCTCGAACACCTCGACCATGTCATCGAGGCCTCGCCATTCGACGTCGAGGACCAGCGCATGGCGCTCCAGGAGGACCGTCAGGGCATCGGCCTGTCCCGCCGCCGCCCAGTCGACATCGTCTGAGCCTGATCGGCTATTGACGTCCGGACGCCAGCCGACGCTCCCGCTGGCCGCTACCGACCCTCACCAGTCGCGCGCCAGCCCGACCTGCGGGCATGCGTCGACCTGCGCTTCTTCTTGGCTTTTCCCTTTGGAATCGCACTCATCACGTCGACCAGTCGGGTTAGGTCAGCGGGCGACCGTCACATCATGGAGAATCTTGTGAATTTCGTCGGCGCTCTCGCGATAGGTGAAGGGTTCGAAAGAGTCCTTGATCAGGTAGGATAGGGGCTTGCCATCCTTGTCATAGTCGCCGCCGTAGATCAGCAGCGCATGATCGGGCGACCCCCATACGACCGCCTGCCCGCGCGCAAGAGACCGGTGGATGAGGTCGATCAGGACCTCGAGCTTCACGATATTTGACGCGCGTTTCAGGGCGGGCGTCGGGATCGCGGGAGGGACCCCAGGCCTCGGAGCCGTCGGGGGAAAGGTCGAATTCGGTCCATTCGTATCCGTCCGTGACGGCGTGGGCCATCTGATCCGCGCTCACGACCTGGCCGTCGAGATGGGTGACTTCGGGCACGACGCCGAGCTTGACGTGGAGTTCCTCGCTCAACGCCTTTTCCTTGGCCGCGCGATCCGGAATGCCAGCGAGGTCTTGTTCGATCGACTGGGCGATCGGAATTCGAGTCCACGATGTCACGGAAATCGGGCTGAGCGACCATGCCGTCCTTGCGAATGAGGGCCACGAGCCTCCACCGCAAGCCCCCCTTCCGGCAGGCGGGTGGACTCCCCGCGCACCAGGCGCTCAAGCCGATCTTCGACCGCCTCAACCTGCATCGCGCCCCGCGACAGCGAGATCTGCGATCCGGGATGACGAGTGAGATAGTTCGTTTCCAGCATGCTGAGCGTCGCGTACATCCAGCACAGACCCGTGTCCCCCTGATGGAGGGGCGGGGTAATCGGCAGGGCGTAGCTTTCCGCGACCGGTTGCTCCGGAGGCGGCAGGCCGGCCTGTTGTCGGCGTCGGCGAACGATCTCTCGATGTTTGCCGAAATCGAGACGACGCCGGCGAGAAGCAGAGAGACCACGAGCTTTCTCAATTCATGCCCTCTGACTGGGTCGGGATCGATCAGGTGCCCGTCGGCGCGGGAGCCGTCACAATCGACTCTCGTCCGGCCACATTTTCGGACTCTATCATTTGGACATCCGCCGGCGCCAAAAATGCGAACTCAGAACTCAAATCCCGCGCGAGCGTCGAACCTCAATCCTCGGACACAACCTTTATTCGGCCCTCGCCGGATCGCCTTGACGAAGGCGCGGTGGTCGCGAAGGTTCTGGTCGGCGTATTCGACCGCGAACTCGCAGATCGCGTCGTCGAACGTCGCGTTGGAGCCCATGTAGCCCGCGATCATCGCCGCGTCGCCGGATCGGGCGTGCGCCCGGGCCAGCGCCCAGCCGCAAAGCTTGCCGTACTCCCGCAGCATCGTGGCGTCCCAGTCTTCCAGGACGGCGGAGATCTTCGCGTCGCGAAGCTGGCGGAAGTAATAGTCGCGGCCGTTCTGTCCGCGCGTCCAGCCGAGGAAGATGTCGCTTGCCGACTGCATCAGGCGCTGGCCCGCGACGACCCGCTCGCCCTCATTCCCGTGCAGGGACTTGCCGGCGTAAGGCTCGAGCACCGACTTCCGCGCCTCCTTGACCTGAAGGAAGATCGGATCGTCGTCGGCCGCCATGAACAGTCCGAGAGCGCAGATACGTGCCGACGCTGCCCACGCCGACGACCTTGATCGCGAAGTCGAACAGATGGAAGCGGTCGAACAGCGTCCGCACGTGCTCTGGCAATGAGTTCCGGTAGCGTTCGAGCGCGTCGGCGTATCCCGTCGCGGCGCCCGGGGCCTGCTCCTCGGTGGGGTGGAAGATCAGCGGCGGCTCGTCCTTGATCCTTGGCGCCGAGCCGTAGTGCTCGACCAGCTTGGGGAACAGGCTTTCCGGCAGGCTTTTCCGGCGCGCCTGCTCGACTCTCTGCTTGACGCGCTCCACCTCGCCTCCGGTCGGCAGGACCTTGAGAACGCGGTCGAGATCGATGCGGTCGTACCAGACGTCCAACGCGCGCATCGAAGAATAGTCGATCATCCGTTCGCGATACGAGCGCACGGAATCGGTCGCCGCCTTCGCCGCCTCGCTGTCGGGCAGGTTGAGGTGCTGGGCGGCGATGACGATGCTGGCGGTCAGTCGCTTGACGTCCCACTCCCACGGGGCCGGCAGGGTCTCGTCGAAATCGTTGATGTCGAAGAAGATGTTGCGCTCCGGCGTGGCGAATCCGCCGAAATTCATCAGGTGAGCGTCGCCGCAGGCCTGCACCCGAAGTCCGGAGGCGGGGGTCGAGGCCAGGTCGGCCGCCATGACCGCAGCCGCGCCGCGATAGAAGGCGAAGGGCGATTGCGACATGCGCCCGAAGCGGATCGGGATCAGGTCCGGAATCCGGCCTTCGTTGGACTCGTGCAGAAGCTCGATCGGATCGCGCCGGTCTTTGTGCGGCTTCCAGCCGCCATGCGCGACGCGCGGCGTCGCGTCGCGCAACGCCTTCCCGGCGGCGCGCCGCTCGTCGGCGGAAATGTACCCGGCCGGGGCGCCGGCGACGTCGGTCGGCGGCTCAGGTTTCGGTTTCGTCCTGCGCATGCCCGTGCCCCAAGTCCTTTCGCGTCGGCGATCGCATCACGCTATCAAGGAAGTCGGCTGAACTCCAGAACTCACGCGATCAAATTGACCCCTCCGTCGACATAGACCGTGCCCCCGGTGATCCGCCTGGCCAGCGGCGTCGCGAGATAGGCGCAGGCGGCGCCGACATCCATGATATCGACCAGCTCGCCGAGCGGCGCTTTTTGCGCCGCTTCGTTCAGCAGGAGCTCGAAGTCCTTGAGACCGGAGGCGGCCCGCGTCTTGAGCGGGCCCGGCGATATCGCATGGACCCGTATCCCCTGCGGACCGAGTTCATAGGCGAGATAGCGGCACACCGCTTCCAGCGCCGCCTTCACCGGGCCCATGACGTTGTAGTTCGGCACCACGCGGTTCGCGCCGAGATAGCTCATGGCGAACATCGTCCCGCCATTCGTCATCAACGGCGCGGCGAGCTTCGCCATGCGAACGAAGGAATGGCACGAAACGTCCATCGCCTTGGCGAAGCCTTCGGCCGAACAGTTCAGAATGCCGCCCTGAAGGTCGGCCTTGGGAGCGAAGGCGATCGAATGGACCAGGATGTCGAGCCGGCCCCATTTCGAGCGGATCTGATCGAACATCGTCTCCAGCTGTCCGGGAACGGTGACGTCGACTTCGCCGACGATCGACGCCTCGAGCTCCCGCGCAAGCGGCTCGACATGCTTTCTCGCCTTCTCGTTCAGCCAGGAAATGGCGAGCTCGGCGCCGACGGCCCGAAAGGCCTTCGCGCATCCGTAGGCGATCGAATTCGTCGTTGGCCACGCCGATGACGAGCGCCTTCTGTCCGGCGAGAACTGGGCGAAATGGTCCCGTCGCTCATGGTCGTCCCTCACTGCATCGATGCGACCGCGGCCTTGCGCCTGGCGGCCGCGACCATGACGGCGACGGCGCAGGACGCGAGGCGGCTGATCAACGAATCGGCGCGGCTGGTCAGAATGATCGGCACGCGCGCGCCGAGCACGATTCCCGCGGCGTCCGCCTTCGCCAGGAACGAGAGGCTCTTGGCCAGCATGTTGCCGGCCTCGAGGTCCGGAACGACGAGAATGTTCGCGCGCCCCGCAACCGGGGATGCGATCTTCTTGATCGCCGCCGCTTCGGGACTGATGGCGTTGTCGAGCGCGAGCGGCCCGTCGAGGACCGCGCCGGTGATCTGCCCGCGCTCCGCCATTTTGCACAGAGCCGCGGCTTCGATGGTGGAGGGGACCTTCGACGGTCACGGTCTCCATCGCGCTCAAGATCGCCACCCGCACCTGCTCAAGGCCCATCGCGTGCGCCAGATCGATCGCATTCTGGATAATGTCGACTTTCGCGTCGAGATCGGGGGCGATATTGACCGCTGCGTCGGTGACGATGAGCGGGTCCGGGTGGCCGGGCACGTCCATGATGAAGCAATGGCTGATCCGGCGCTCGGTGCGGATTCCGCCCGTCTTGGAGACGACCGCTCCCATCAGTTCGTCCGTATGGAGGCTGCCCTTCATGAGCGCTTCCGCTTTCCCGGCGCGCACCAGTTCCACAGCCTTTTCGGCGGCAGCGTGGCTGTGTTCGGCGTCGACCAGCTCCACGCCCGCGATGTCGAGACCGACCTCGTTCGGCCGCTCGGCGCATGCGCTCGACCGGACCGACCAGTATGGGTTCGATCAGGCGCAGCCGCATCGCTTCAGCCACTCCGCGCATGGAAGACTCGTCGCAAGGGTGCGCGACGGCCACCTTGACGGCGGCTTGCTTCTGAGCGGACGCAATCAGCTGTTCGTATCTCTCGTGACGCGTCGTCACGGCGTCTCCCGGCGCGTCAACCATTGCCTTTTCTCGATTTCGTCGGCTTCGCGCCGAACAGTTTCTCAACCCGCGCCAGGCGGCGCTCGCCCTCCGGGTCCAGCGCGCCCGCGGCGCCGACGAGCTGGCGCAGCGCCCCGAGCGCTGCTGCGGTCTCCGACTCGTCGGTCTGCAGCAGTTTCGGAAGCGCCGCGACCGCACGCTCCTCATCGAGGAGGACGAGCTGAAGCTGCTCGTTCAGCATCTCCCGGAATCGCGCCAGGCTCAGGCGCTCATTCGACTTGCGCGATTCGCGGATGTTTTTCAGCATCCGGTACCCCCGCTCGTCGAACCCGCCTTCGGGCCTTCGCACATAGATCAGCGCGCGCAGCACCGCCTCCTCGACGCCGCCTTCCTCAAACTTCCGGTCGAGGCCGAGCCGCAATTCGGCGGCGGCGGCCTCGCGCACGAGATCGCGCTCGATGCGATGCGGGGTCTCGTCCCGCGGCGAGCCAAGCCCGACCATCGCCTGCAGGAGCGGCGACCCGTAGGTTGTCAGAAAGAACGCCTCGGTCATGGTGTCGCGCATTTCGCCCCAGTTCTCCAGCGCGGTCGTGATCCAGGACGAGGCCTGCTTCTCCGCCGCGAGCAGCGGATTGTCGGCGCTGACCGGCTTCCGGTTGGCGCGAACCTGTTCCGCGGCCGGCTTGATCGCCGACATGAACGGGTTCCGGTCGGAGAAGAACTCGAAGCGCAGCCGGTGCGGATGCATGGCGCGCATCGCCTCGGCCATCGGCTCGGTGACGGAGGCGCGAACCCAGGGTTCGGCGAACGTGCGATAGAGGCCGAGATTGATCTCGGACAGCCGCGCCACCGCAGCGAAGCTCTTGTCGTCCTTTGGGTTGTTGACGCCAAAGGCGCGGATGTCGTCGAGCGTTCTCGGCTCGAGGCGGAAGAGATACTTGCCGTCGACGAGGTCGCGGTTCGCCGTGTCCTCGCCGACGTCGCTGATGACGGCCTCGTAGAGGCCGGGCGGCGCCGCCTCGATCATCTCCATGCAGGAGACGAATTCCCTGTGCTCTTTCGCCGCCACCTTGCCGGAGACGAAGATGCCGAGGTGCCCGATGCTGTGATGTAGCGAGTAGACGATCGTCTGCCCGTTGGCGACGATCTCGCTCACGTCGTCGTAGAGGTCGAGAACCCAGTCCAGCGCCTGCTGCGGCGGGGTGATGTTGTCGCCCCAGGAGCAGAAGACGACGATCGGCGACTTGATGTTGCGCAGATCGATGCGCACGCCGTCGGACGTGCGGATCTCACCGGTCGAGAGCTTGTTGCCGACAAACAGGTTGTCGGCGATCCACTGCATTTCGCTCGCGTTCAACAGCACCGGGCTGCCCCACCAGGTTTCGAACTCGAGAAAGCGCTCGGTCTCCGAATCGACCTTCGAATAGACGTTGTAGGGCTTCGTCCAAAGGGTGTTGGCGGGATTGAGCGACTCGAAATTGGCGACGAGGTTGGCGCCGTCGAAAATGCCTGCGCCCATGTCGCCCGTGAGCGCTGTCAGCCACGTTCCGCCCAGCGTGCCGCCGAGATAGCGCATCGGGATTCTTGCCGTGGACGCCGGCCCAGTAGGAGAGCGGCGTGCCGGCCAGCATGATCGGGCCGGCGAGGTCCGGCCGGATCGCCGCTGTCATCATGATCTGCCAGCCGGCCTGGCAATTGGCGATGATGATCGGCTTGCCCTCCGCCTCCGGATGGCGCGCGGCTACGTCCGCGATGAAGATCGCCTCGGCCCGGCAGACGTCCTCGATGGTCTGCCCCGGCATCGGTTTCGGCAGGAAGCCGATGAAATAGACCGCATGGCCGGCGCGCAGCGCCACGCCGATTTCGCTGTCGGGCTTCATGCCGCCGATTCCGGGACCGTGGCCCGCGCGCGGATCGACGACAATGACCGGAGGCTTCGCGGGATCGGTCGTCACGTCCGCCGGAGGAACGATGCGCACGAGCGCGTAGTTGACCGGGCGCTCCAGCTGGCGGCCGTCGAGCACGAGCTCGGCCTGGAAGGTCAGGACATGCGGGACCTCCTTCGCCGCCTGCGCGAGCGCGGTGTTGCCCCGCTCGTTCAGCGTCTCCAGAAACAGCACGCTCCGCTGCCACGCGTCCGTCCAATATTCGGCTGCCGCGCCTAGCGGTGACTTCTGCTGCGCCATAAACGTCTCCTGGCCCGCCTGCCCGGCGCGAAACCCCTACCGCGCATGTTCACGCCACAGCGAATCCTTGGAGCGAACCCGCGACGGGCGCATTGATTCTTGTCAAGTTTCTTGCCCAGCGGCGCACCTGCCGTCGAGGCGGATCAAGGCGCATTCTGTCTCGATTATAGGCAGCCGAACACGCGAAAAGCCGCGCTGCCATCAGAAATGACGGCAGCGCGACTCGTCAGCTGACCGCGACATGCCCCGCTGGGGCGTTACCGATCGCTGGCCGGGGAGGCGATGAACGCCAGCGCTGACTTGCATTGGTCACTGGCCTCGCCAAGATGCGGCCTCATGCAGTCGGTGATGGTTCCTACCTTGGCGTCAGGGCAGAAGTGCTGGATGTCCGCTGCGCACTCCTTGGCGGTCCATACAGCCTTCGACAGGATTGACGAGCAGCCTACGGAGAGTTCGCCGATGTGCGACTGCAGGCAAGCAAGAACGTGCCCGCCGCCCGGCGCGATGCCAGCGCACAGCGACTTTACATCGACGGCGCAATCTCGTTCCTCCGCTTGAACCGCTGCAGTCGATGCCGTGAGAAACAACGCCGCGCCGAGCGCGAGAGAGTAAAACGCCTTCTTCATGATCGCATCTCCCTTCAGTTTTATGACTAACACGCGCCTACCTTAAGACATCCCAATTATCTTCGTATTTTTCGACCGACTTTTCGTCGATGAGGCCAAATGCGTTCCAGGTCGGCGGCTGCCGAACCTGGGATGCAAGGTCGCGGTTCTTGGCCACAAAGAAACGGGCAGGCCTCACACGGTCGGCTGCCAGAAGAACGTACACGGTCACCTGATCCGCACGCTTCACAAAGCTTGCGTGGCGCACGTACCACGGCGTCGAAGACACGGTCTTCACCTGAACGGCCTTGGGTGACGAGTCGCCCGCCCGAACGAGCACGAAATGTTGCTCGCGCCTCGAAAGCTCGACGTCGAATCCTCGTCTCGACAACTCACCCATCACAAGACGTTCGGCCGCTGAAACGCGGGACTTTCGCTTTCTTCTGGTTTTTCCGCCTGCTGTCTCGCCCATCGCATAGCCTGCTCGAACCGCGCAGTCAGGCGGTTGAGAGCAGAAGGACCGCTATTGCGGCGGAGGTGTTGCGGCGGGCGCCGTTGCTGCTGGTTTCTCACCCGTCCGGCGTCCATGGCGCCGCTCATGGCGTCCGTGGCGCCTCGACTGGCGGCGGTTCATCCCGTGGGTCCCGCTGGTCGCGGCAGGCGCGGCGGCGGGCGCAGCCTCCTGGGCTTCGGCCTCCGACGGCGTTAGCGCCGACGATAGCGTGAAGCCCAATGCCGCTCCGAGTCCAAGCAGCGAAAGCGCTTTTCGCCGCGACATCATTTCCGTTGTGATTTTTTCGCTCATTTTCCGGTCTCCTTTTCACTCACGATTGTCGAACTGGATTGGCGGTAGGTTGAGCGCGGTCACCTCAATTTCCGAAGCGAAAGTCGCCGCGATCTTCTGTCGGCCGGAGACGCAGTCGGACGTCGCCGTGAGTTTGGTCCGGCCATCGTCTCTGATCTCGCCGCCGGCACGCGACAGTGTGAAAAGTCCGAGGCTTGTGATTGTCGCGCCCGCCAAACCGACGACAAAAGATCGGTTGAGTTGGCCGAACATGCCCATCGGCGGGCCTCCCGATTGATATCGCATAGGACTACTGTCGCCTCCGCTACTCAGACTGCATCCTCCGGCAGATCTCCGACGGCGCTCGACCTCGCCAAAAGAGCGTTAAGGCGAGTAGTGACGATGATAGGGATGGTAGGGGTGATGTTCGTGGACATGAACGACATGGACGAGCGGCGCGACCACGACGGTGACGTGGTGCACGAGATAGTCCGAGTGGACGTAACCCTCGTGTCCTGCCCACCCCATATAGCACCAGGTATGACCGCAACTCCGTATGTCGATTGCAGCGCCGGCGGGGATGACCGCCTTCACCTTGTGGCCCATGGAGGGGCCCGCCCTCAAGTTGAGGTTGGCGGTTGTGTGGGTGACGGCAGCGTCGGATGGCGCGGAATAAAGCCACAAGCCCAGGGCGCCGCTTATAAGAGCGCTGACGCGGAACAAGGCCATCGGACCCCTCCCAATCTCTTCAATGCCGCAACCCAAGGTTGAGGCGCGCGGGCGCCTGCCTTGGCCCGGCGTTCCATCTGCGAAATGGCGCGCGCACCGACTGGCAGCGACGCTACTCAGCGGGCAGCCGCATGTAACCTCGTAGAACTACGAGGCCACGCCCTGAAAAATTACGGGGTTGCGCATGTGACGAAATCCAACGCGCGCCGCGACAATGGCCATATCAGATCGTCGCGATCCCATGCTTGATCGCGAAGTGAATCAGTTCGGCGCTGCTGCGAAGTCCGTTCATTTCCATCATCTGGTACTTGTGAAATTCGACAGTTCGCGCGGAAATCGCAAGATCGCCCGCAATCTCTTTCGCCGAACGCCCCGCTCGCAAGCAGTTGCAGAATCTCTCTTTGGCGAGGCGTGAGCGACTTCGCGCCTTCGTTCTCGCCCCGTGCCCCGCTCTCGGCTTGCTCCACCACCTGTTTCGTCAAGGAAGGGGTGATGAATAGTCTTCCCCTTCAGAGCTGCATGGATGGCGAGCACCAATTCCTCGGGGGCCGAATGCTTGACCACGAAGCCGGAAGCGCCTGCGTCCAGCGCGCGACGCGCATACGCCGCGTTCTGATGCATCGTCAGGAAAACGACCTTGATGTTCGGGTGTGACTTCCTCAGCCGAGTCAACGCCTCGAACCCGTTGAGGTTTGGCATGGCGACGTCGGCGACGATCACGTCGGGACGCAGCCTTTCCGCGGCCTCGATCATTGCGCGCCCATCCTCGACAATCCCGACGAGTTCAAACTCATCGGGGAGAAGCGCCTTGATGCCTTCGGCCATCATGCGATGGTCGTCAGCCAGCAACACCCGCGGACGGCTCACGGCGCGCCTCCTCGTTTCAATGGCGCCCGAGCCACAATGCTCGTCCCGCCGCCCGGCGCACTGTCGATGAGGAGTTCGCCGTCGACCAGGGAGAGGCGTTGCCTCATTCCGGCGAGCCCGAGGCTTGGCCGAGCTTGCTTTCGGGTTGGATCGAAACCAACGCCATTGTCGTGCACGGCAAGCTCAAGTCCGCCGCCGGCGGCGCGAAGCTCGACCTCGACCGAGCTGGCGCTTGAATGGCGCGCGACGTTGCGAAGCGCCTCCTGCGCGACCCTGTACAGACAAAGGGACACGGCCGCGTCCGGCTCGTCGACGTCCGCCAGTGGCTCTGAAGCTCGTTGGAATTCCCTCTATCGCGCCGAACCGCGCGCACTCGGCCTTCAGCCCCTCGATCAGTCCGAGGTCTTCGAGGATGGCGGGATGCAGCGCATAGGACAGCGCGTGCACGTCCTCGCTGAGCTGGACCAGGTCGTGACGCATCGAACGCATCGCCTGGCCAGCGATCGTATCGCCCAGTCCCTTCTCCTTCTGTCCAGCATCGATCGCGAGCAAAGCCAACCGCTGGGTGACGTCATCGTGCAACGCATGCGCCAACCGGGCGCGTTCGTCCTCGTGGGCGGTGATCAGGCGTCCGTTCAGGTCGCGAGCTTCGTCTTCGCTCCGCCGACGTTCCGTGATGTCGATCGATATAGCACGCAATTGTCTGGGCTTGCCATTCTGATCGAATTCAATCCGCCCCCGGCTCGCGATCCAACGCACGGTCGAATCCGGGCGACGTCACTCGATATTCCGTCTCGTATCGGCCGTCGCCTTCGAGCGCCCCGCGGACCGCGCGGCGTAGGGACTCGCGGTCGTCGGGATGCACGATGTCGATGAAATGATCAAAATGGACGGGATGCGCCGAGCGCCAGTTTCCGGAACTCCAGTCGCTGTCGCTCGCCCGCACCTCGTCTCGAGGAATGTCCCAAACCCAGAAGCGCAGCTTGGCCGCGATCGCCGCCAGGCTCATTTCCTCTTCGCTTGTTCGCAGCAGGTCATGCGCGCGCCGCAGCCGCAGCCGGTTGAGCAGCAGACCAATGATAAGGATCGCCTGAAGCCCGGAGACGCCCGCGACTGCAAGGATGTACCACCTGTATTGCTCCCACAGCGTCGGCGCCCTGAAGCTGATTGTGCTGCCCGCCGGAAGGTCCGCCTGCCGTATTCCCCATCGCTGCAACTCCCGCCAGTCAAACTCGGGCTCGCCGAGTTTCTGCGGCGGGGTCTTGATATCGCCGGGCGACGCTCCTGCAAGGATCTGCGCGGCGACCTCGGCGGTCTTCCGGCTCAGTGTGCGAATAGAGAGGAGAGGTCCCCCCACAATGCCGCCGCCGAGCTGATAGTCGTACTGTCCGAATATCGGCGCGTTGGCTTTGGCGTGCAGGCGCGCCAGAACCTCCTCCTGTCTGTGGGGGACTCCCTCCGCATCAATAACGAGATCGCCGAAATAGATCGCGGAGGCGGGCGGCAGGGCGGCGACGCGCTTCAGGATCTCGCCGAACGATAAGTCATTCATGAAAACCGGCTTGACCCGGCCCTCGTACGGGTGGAGCGCCTGATGAAGCTCGTTGACCCAGAATTTTTCGATCGGCGCATCGCCGATCACGACCGCGAGCGTGGTTGTGTTTGGCAGCGTCCGCAGGATGTTTTCAATGAAAGCGCTAATGTCAGTCGAAACCGCAACCGTCGTGTCGTTGGCGGTGAGCGTCGCGTCCTTTATTGCTCTTGCGTCAAGCGCGGCAAAAATAACGGGCGTGGAAGGAAAGAGATCGCGTCTGTGGCGCTGAATGAAGCGCGCCGCAGGACTGACGAGCGTAACGATCAAGTCGGGAGGATGGGTCGCGAAAAGGGCGCGCAAATAGCCCACGAACGCGTCGTCCCGCTCGCCGTCGCTGAAGCGTGCGATCTCCAGCACCACCTCGTAGGAGTCTAGCGGATAAGGCGATTTCTCAGCCAGATCCGTGCGCAGAAAGTCTGCGAAGGCATCCTCGGCTTGAAAATTCCAGCCAAACGAGTGCAACACCAGCACTCGTTTCGTCCCCGCCGCCGTCGCGTTCCCTGCGGCGAAAACCAGCAGAAGAGCTGCTACCCACGCCCTGCGCGCCCATCCCATCGGATACTCAAACAATCGACAATATTCGCCCGCAATCGGAACGATGATCGCGTCGCGCCACTACCCGAGAACCTGCCGCCGTTGTCAAGCAACACGGGGATCGTGGATGAGTGGGCCAACGCCGTCCCAACCCAACCGGCCCCCTGGGCAACAACTTCTCGATTGGCGCGCCTCGTAATTTTTCATCCCGAGAGCTAGTAAATTTTCGAGGTCATGCTGACGCGTTCCGGGTCCAAAGTTCACTCCAACAGTCAGGACTCCCCCGGACAGCGAACGCGAAATGAAGAGATGCCTGCAAAAGAGAGAGGTTGCGCGCTCTTGGCGGATCGGCATCTTGGCCTGGCGGAAGGCGTGCGCGGCCTCCTTGAGACAGAGTTCGAGGCGGTCGTGGCGGTGGGGGATGAAGTTTCGCTGTTCGAGAGTGCTCGTCAACTCCACGTCGCTCTGGCTGTCGTTGATCTCTCGCTGCGACGCGGAGACGGGCTGGGGTTAATTCGCCGAATCCGGAGCCGTTTCCCGCAGCTGAAGCTGATCGCGCTCAGCGTCCACGAGGAAAAGAATGCTGAGTTCGCGGCGATTGAAGCGGGAGCCAATGGATTTGTCCTCAAACGATCCATCGCAACGGATCTGCTCCCGACCGTCGACGCGGTGCTCGCGGGAATGGCAACGTGATATTTTTAAATCAGCGGAGGCTAGACGCCCTGCCGTTGACGCGGATCAGATGCGTGTTCTGTCTCGATCGGAGACAATTAGTTAGAGGAGGTTAGGACAATGAGTTGGAAGGGCCATTGCAAAAACGCGCTGTTTGCGCTCGCGCTCACAAGCCTGATCGCGCCGCAGGCCGAAGCGATCGAGATTTTCATGGGAGCGAACGCCGCGACCCACATCAACGACGATCTCTTCACACAGGTAAGGGGCGGGCGCGGCGGAGGCGGCGGCGGAATGCGTCACCACGGCGGGGGCGGGATGCACCGCGGCGGCGGCATGCATCGCGGCGGCGGCATGCACGGCGGGATGCACAGGCCCGGCGGCGCGTATGGGGGGATGCACAGACCGGGCGGAGCGTACGGCGGCGCGCGCAGACCGGGCGGAGCGTACGGCGGCAACGTCAATCGCAACATCAACAGGAACGTCAACCGCAACGTCAACCGGGCTGGCTACGGCTATCGGGGCGGAGTTGGCTATCGCGGCGGCGTCGGCTGGGCCGGCCGTCCCGGCTGGTACCGCTGGCCGGCAGGCGGGGCCATCGCGGCCGGCGCGGCGATCGGCTTCGTCTCGGCGGCGAGCGCGGCGGCCTGGGCCGGCGCGCCGCCCTCCTCGGGGCTCTGCTGGTACTACACCGACGCCAGCCAACGCCAGGGCTTCTGGGACTCCTGCCCGTAGAGGCGATCCATTTGATGGCCCGGCAGGATGCCGTCGCCTGTCTCGGCCGCCCCGCGGGGGCGGCCGTTTTCGTTGATGCGCGAGTGACCGTGATTTCATGACGTGGGGCGTCGCCTTTCGCTGCCGCATCCGGCGGCGACTTCTCCTGCCCCATCAGCGCCTCCTGGTCCCCTGACCGCCGCAACTTCGGAACCTTGTAGCCGACACTCGACGCGCCCATTCTTGTCCGTCAGGTTTCCGCCGGACCGGCGGCTTCAGAATTTAGGTCGCCGGATGTCGAGCCGGCAGTGGGAGGAGCGCATGAAAACCCTATCGCACTTCGTCGGGATCACGATCCTCGGCGGCGTTCTCTTTCTGACGCCGATCGTGGTTCTGGCCTTCGTACTCAGCAAGGCGTTCGAATTTGTGAGCCGCGGGCTGAAACCCGTGGCGGCGCTCATTCCCGATCGTCTCGCCTCCGCGCCGACCGCGACGGCGATCCTTGCGTCCGCGTGCTCGCGCTTGCGTGTTTCTTCGCTGGCCTGTTCGCCCAAACCGTGGCGGCGCAGCGGTTCGTGCATGGGCTCGAGGGGTCCGTCCTCTCCAAGCTGCCGGGCTACGAATATCTGAAGCAGGCGGGGACGAGCGTGCTTGGCCTCGGCGAGACCGCCGACCATCCGGTCGTGCTCGCGCATCTCGGCGGCGCGTGGCGGATCGGGGTCCAGACCGATCATGCCGGCGACGACCTTGTCGCGGTGTTTGTCCCGAATTCGCCCAACCCCATGTCCGGGTCGGTCTTCTTCGTCGCCGCCGACCGGGTCCGTCCCCTGGAGGGATCGCTCGCCTCCGCGATCGCCTGCCTGAGGCGGTGCGGAACGGGGTCGGCCAGTCTTTTGAGCAACGCCCCTGTCGGCGGGGCCGCGCCCGGAACCGCGCGCGGTTAGTAATATCGCGGGCCCATGAAGGTGTTGTGGATCGGGCTCGGCTGGTCGAAGCGGTGGCGGGTGAAACTGTGCGCAGCGTGGCGGGGCTTGGGGCGCCCGTGGGGATAGAGCGTCAGCTGATGCGGATGCATCGGCACAACGTGGCCCGTCGCGCTCTTCGGTTTCGCGCCGGATTGCGCCGCGGTCTGGGCCTCAGCCGGGAACGACAGGCCGAGGGGCGTCGCCAGAACGGCGACGGTCAGCAGCATCGCGATACGCTTCATTCTGTCCTCATCTTTCTGCGCGCCTGCCAGCACTCGCTGGACCAGGATAATTGCAAGCCGATTTAGCCGCTTACGGGAGAGCTTAGATGTTTTCGATGATCACGCTCCCGCGCCGGACCCCGCATTCGGTTGTTTCGCTCGCGTCCTGTTATAGGGCTTAACAGGGAGAATAATCTCCCTGTTCCGTCTTTCCCTTCCACATGAACGATCTCGCTCAAGCCTTTGAAACACCGTCGATTACGCTTTTCGCCACGGAGCTGGGCGCAAGCGATTTTCCCTGTTAGCAGGGAGTAACAGGGAGAATCGACGAACACATGGGGCCGCCTGATCGCATCGTACCGTAGCGGCGAAAGCGCGCACGCGCCGAAACGGCCTTGCTCGCCCATGGGGGTCCCGCCAGAATGGACGAAGCGCCCGCCAGTGGCGCGGGCTGGGGCGCCCGGACGATGATCGATTCCGCCCATTATCAGGCGATGGAGACGCTGCGCGACGGGCGCCGGATCGAGATTCGCGCCCAGCGTCCCGAGGACCGCGAGGGGCTGAGGGCGGCCGTCGCCCGCGCCAGCTCCGAATCGCTCTATCGCCGCTTCTTCTCGGTCAAGTGCACGTTCTCCGAGAAGGAGGCCCACTATTTCCTCGACATCGATTTCGTCCATCACGTCGCGCTGGTGGCGCTCGCCGACGAAGGCGGCCAGCCGACGATCATCGGCGGCGCGCGCTATGTCCTCGTGCAGCCCGACCGGGCCGAGGTGTCATTCGCGGTCATCGACGACTATCAGGCCAAGGGAGTGGGCTCGGCGTTGATGCGCCATCTCGCCGCCATCGGCCGCCAAGCCGGCGTCGGCGAATTCTTCGCCGAAGTCCTGTCGGAAAACGTCCCCATGCTGAAGGTCTTCGAGCGAAGCGGCCTCGCCATGACCACCAAGCGCGAGGGGACGGTCGTCCACGTGACGATGCGCTTTGCTTAAGCGCTGGAGGGCGTCGAGCAAGTATGCGGGGCCGCTCAGGGCCGGCATTTGATCAGGGTGGTGTCGAGCGCAGGATCGCCGGTCGGACTGTAGACGATCTCCCCGCCGGACCTGACTTTGATCTGCACGGTCTGGGTCGTGTAGCTGATGGAGTTGTTGCAGTCGGCGGTCACCTTGATCGCGCCGGCCGCGTGCGACACGCTCTGAATGCGGCAGTCGCTCGAGGGCGTGAGGATCCGCTGCGGCTCGATGATCGCCGCCTGGGCGAACTTGTCGACCGGCCGACGGAAGGCGCGGCCGGCGAAAAGTCTCGAGCAGTCGGCGGCCGTTGTCGTCCAGGCGCCGACGATGCCGGAATCGAGCGCGTCGGCCCGACACGCTCCAGCGCCGGCGGCCAGGGCCGCGACGCCCATCGAAGCGGCGATCACGATCCGGCCGCGCCGTTGCATTGTCTTGTCCTTTGGCGCTGTCGGAGCGGCCCACCGTCGCTCGACTTGCCAACGCGCCCGAACGGTAGTGCAAAAGCAGGGTCGCCGCCAGCAATCGCAAGAACCTGAGCACTCGTGTCGCTCGCGATTGCAAGCGACACGGCCGCTCAACTCTGTGCTGTCAGGCGCTTCCTGGGAGGGCGCTCCGTCCCGAAGCGCCTTGTAGCGACCATCGACTCCGTCAGAAGGGCATTCCGACGCCCATTCCTCCGAAGCTGTAGGTCACACCCACCCGCGCGACGTCCAGGGTCTGCTCGATCCCATGATAGGGATAATAGAGATCGGAAAAATTCTTCTTCCCCCAATTATATTTGCGAAACTCGGCAAACCCCGAGATGTTGGGCGTAAACTTGTATTCGAGGCCGACGCCGAGATCCCAGCCGTCCTGCCAGGAGGAATAGGACAGCGACGAATACGACCAGACGGGCTCGATCGTGTGTTTGATATCTCCCATGGAGAAGCCGCCGATCCCGTAGATCAGCGCCGAGCCGAACGCGAAGCCGAGGCGCGCGTCGATCGAGCCAAATCCGTCGATGTTGGCGCTCACATTGTAAGGATAGGCGTAGGCGCTGCCTCTGGCGTTGGCGAAATCGTACCCGGCCTGCGCGCCGATGACGAACGAACCGATCTGATAGTTGTAGCCGACATTGGCGCCGCCAAAGACCCCGGTGTCGCCGAACCCCTTGTTCCACGGCCCGATGTAAACGATCGTGCCGTCCCAGGCGTAGCCGCCCTCAAGAGAGGCGTAGAAGCCGGTCCACGAGAGCGGCGCCACGAGCGGAACGGGCGCCAGCGGCGGGCCCTTCTTGGTCGGAAGATCTGCGGCCAACGCCGCACCGCCGACCAGCGCCGCGGCGCACGCCATGGATCCGGCGAAGCAACGAAACAGCGTCATGTTCATCGGCCAACCCCCGTTAAAAACCATCTCGAACTGTCGTTCCGTAAAGTTAAACACCACGCTCCGGGATTCGGCAAGTCCAAGAGGTAAGGGGCGTACACTCTGGCTGATAATTTCCGAGTTTGTTGCATTTTTGCTTCAAGTGGGCTGCCGCGCGTTTAAGCGCGTTGCCAATTCGAATGGCGCCGTACGCGAAATGCATCTGAATTTGCCGAAGTTTCCCCTCGGGCAGTGTCCATCCTGGACTGGGGAAGTTGCAATTGCGTTCGGTCGGCTCGATTTGGGGAATTCGCCGCGCCGCCTTAATGGGCTGAGACTGGAGCGGCGTTCAGTCCGGCCGGCCTCGCCTTGCTTGTTTCGGCGCCAACTATTGAGAAGCCGCGGCTTTCGTCAGGTTGTCGAGCGCAACGGCAAGGCCGCGAAAAGAGAAGGCGATGTTCACGACCTGGCCCGAGGCGACGGCGTAGCGGATCTGTCCGGCGCCAGTTTGCGCGCGCCAGGCTTTGAGGATTTCGTCGCGGATATCCCCATCGGCCACGCAACCGCCCGGGACGCAGCGTTTCCAGGTCAGGTCCGCCGGGATTTCATCCTTATCGTCGATGGCGACCCGCACTCCGTGCGAAAAGGAAATGTTGGGGGGCAGCGCGACGGTCAGGCGCAAAGGTTCCTTGCCGGACAGGCGTCCCAGCGCGATTTGGGCGACGACGCCCTGGCCTTTCGCCTCGAGCGTCTGCGCGACCTCGCATACGCGCTGCGGCTGGTTCGCAACCGTCGTCCGGTCGCAGCGCAGCACCCAGTCGCCGAAAGTCGCCGTGGTGGATTGCGGCTCGGAACTGACCGGCGCTGGCGCCGAAGACGTCGGCTTTAACGGCGCCGGCGCGGTCTGCGCCGATGCGGGGACCGCGCTCCCGAGCGCGATCGCGCAGACTGTCACCGCCAGACGACCGAAACTGCGCCAACTCATGGAGGGCTTACGCCAAGCAACGGAGAGTTCGCCCCACACAAAAACATCCAGCCTCCAGGGCAAACGCCGCTTTTCGGGGCCGCACTCGCCTTCCAGCGGCATTCGATCCGAACGCTGATCTCTTTGTGGAGACTAGGCGATTGGTCACAATTAGCCGCCAAATTTAGAACATGCCCAAATTGGAACGGCAAGCAAGCGTTGCCCTTTCCCTCCCTGTTTGGCGAGCCCTGAGAGTTTCGGCTTCGGAAGTGACAGTTATGCAACACCAAGCCGCCCCGGACCCGCCGGCCGCGGCGTCATTACTGTCCGGCTGGCGGTCCGGCGCGACTTGCCCGCGCCTGCGCTTCGAGCGCCTTGCGATAGCGGGACGCTCCTTGAGACCGGCCCAACAGGCGCCGACGTTCGGACCGAACTTGTTTCCGAGGCGGCATGACGACCCTGTAGTCGAACTCCGTTTCCTCCAATGTCCAAAGCGGTCGAACGGAGCGGGCGTTCGTGCAATGGTAAAGGACGAGATGGGCGAGTGAGGCCCCCATGTCAGAAACGCCGAAACCGGCGTCAACTTCGTGACGAGGACCAGATGACTTCACTGCAAGGCAAGACCCTGTTCATCACCGGCGCCAGCCGCGGCATCGGAAAGGCGATTGCGCTGCGCGCCGCGAGGGATGGGGCCAATATTGTCGTCGCCGCGAAAACATCGGAACCGCATCCTAGGCTGCCGGGGACGATTCATACTGCCGCCGCGGAAATCGAAGCCGTCGGCGGAAAGGCGATGCCAGTCGTCGTCGACGTGCGTTCCGACGAACAGGTTCGAGGAGCCGTCGAGGCTGCGGTCGTGCGCTTCGGGTCGATCGACATATTGGTGAACAACGCCAGCGCCATTCATCTTGCGGGCGTCGCCCAGACGCCGATGAAGCGCTTCGACCTCATGATGGATATTAACGTACGCGGCGCCTACCTGTGCGCGCAGGCTTGCCTCCCTCATCTGCTGGCCTCGGCGAATCCTCACATCCTGACTCTGTCCCCGCCGATCGACATCAGTCCCAAATGGTTCCGGGCGCATTCGGCCTATACCGTGTCCAAATACGCGATGAGCATGGTGAGCCTCGGCCTGGCGGAAGAGCTGCGAAGTCGCGGCGTCGCCTCCAACTCGCTGTGGCCGCGCACCATCATCGCCACCAGCGCGCTCAACATCATCAGTCCCGCCCTCGCGAAGCTCGCCCGAACCCCAGACATCATGGCCGACGCGGCCTGGCACATCCTGACGAAGCCGGCCCGCGAATTCACCGGCCGGCTTGAGATCGACGAAAATGTGCTTCGCGCCGCCGGCGTGACCAATTTCTCCAGCTATCTTGTCACCCCGGGCGCCAAGCCTCCGATCGATCTCTTCGTCGAGGGGGCCGAGGTGGTGGACAACTCCGACGCCGCCGCTTCGGTCTCACCCGGCCAAACGGCAGGCTGACGCGATCATGCTCCTTCTGCGGCGCCCTCGATTTCCGCGATGACGGAGCCAGCGGCGATCTGGTCGCCTTTGGACGCGTGGATTGCAGCGACCACGCCGGCGATCCCGGCCGTATGAACGTGCTCCATTTTCATCGCCTCCAGCGTCATGACCGGCTGACCGCGCTCGACGCCGTCGCCGGGCTTCACCAGAACCGCGACCACACGGCCATTGAGCGCCGCGCGCACCTTGCCATCGCCGCTTTCGTCTGCTCTCTCCGGCGCTGCGAGGGTCAGATCACGCGCCGAAATCGTCTTTCCACGGTGCAGAATGAAGAGGCGGTCGTCGTCGCAAAGGAAAGTCGCGGCGCCGCCGAGGCCGCTCGTCTCGAAGCCGATTTCCGAGTTGGTCAGGCGGTTGATCGCGATCGACCAGGTGCGGCCGCTTTCCGAGACCGCATAGGATCCGTCGCGCTGGCGAAGCACCTCGATCTCGTGGGCGTCTCCACCCATCTCGACCCGAACCGGCAGCGGAAACGACGGGCGCAATGCGCGCCCGCCGCGCCACGGATGATGGCCTCGACCCGTCGCATAGATCAGAAGCGCCGCAAGAACTTCCGGCGTGACGCCGTCATTGCGCGCCGGGCGAAGTTCGTCGCCGTAACGACCGACGAAGGCCGTCGTCGCGCCGCCCGCCGCGAAGGTCTTGTGTCTGAGGCAGGCCGCCAGAAACGCCCGGTTGGTGGTCACGCCGAAGGCAATGGTGTGATCGAGCGCGTGCGCGAGCCTGAGCCGCGCCTCATCCCGCGTTTCGCCGAAAGCAATCAGCTTCGCGATCATCGAATCGTAGAAGGGCGGAACGTCCGCTCCCGAAGTCAGCGCATGTTCGACGCGAACGCCTTCCGGGATGTCGAACCGCAACATCCGCCCCGATTGCGGCATGAAATCGCGCTCCGCATCCTCCGCGCACAGGCGCGCCTCGATCGCGTGGCCGGAAAACTTGACTTCACCCTGCTTCAACGGCAGCGGCTCGCCAGCCGCGATGCGAAATTGCAGTTCGACGCAATCGAGCCCGGTGATCGCTTCGGTCACCGGATGCTCGACCTGCAGCCGGGTGTTCATTTCCATGAAATAGAAGGCGCCTGAGGAATCGAGCAGAAATTCGAGCGTGCCCGCGCCCTCGTAGCCGATCGCCTTGACCGCCCTGACGGCGACCTCCCCCATTCTCGCCCGCAATTCCGGCGACACCGCGGGGGAGGGGGCCTCCTCGATCAGCTTCTGATGCCGACGCTGAACGGAGCAGTCGCGCTCGCCGAGATGGATGGCGTTTCCGTAGCGGTCGCCAAAGACCTGGATTTCGATATGGCGCGGCTCGAAGATCGCCCTCTCCAGAATCACGGTCGGATCGCCGAACGCTCCCCGCGCCTCGGATTTCGCGCTCCGCAACAAGTAGGCAAAGGACTCGGCGTCAGGGACGAGCCGCATGCCGCGCCCGCCGCCGCCGGCGGCCGCCTTGATCATCACTGGAAATCCGATCTTGTCGGCCTCCGCCGCAAGCCCGGTGTCGCTTTGGTCGCCCTCAAAGCCCGGCGCGCACGGCACGCCCGCGTCCCGCATGATCGCTTTGGCGCGGGCCTTATCGCCCATCGCGCGAATGGATGGCGCGGATGGGCCAATGAAGACGAGCCCCGCGTCGCGGCACGCAGCGGCGAAATCAGCGTTCTCCGCGAGAAATCCATAGCCCGGATGGACCGCGTCCGCCCCGCTGAGTTCTCGCCGCTCCGATGATCGCCTCGATCCGCAAATAGGACTCCGAGGGCAAGCTCTCGCCAATGTGCAAGGCCTCGTCCGCTTCGACGACGTGACGCGCGTTGCGATCCGCCGTGGAGTATACTGCGACAGCCCTGTATCCCATGCGGCGCGCCGTGCGCATGACGCGCAAGGCGATCTCGCCTCGGTTGGCGATCAGGATTTTCGTGAACGGGGTCGGCTTCATCGCCGTCTTGCGTCTCGGCTCTACAGTCACGGGCGGGCGACCGAGAACTGCATACGTTGCGGCGAGCGCGCCTCGCTCTCCCGGCAGATCGCGAGAACTTCCGCGAGCACGGCGCGGGTGTCGCGTGGGTCGATCACGCCGTCGTCGAGGCCGCGGGCGCTGGTGGCGAATACGTCCATCTGACCGTCGAACATAGCGGTGATGCGCGCCTTCAACGCGGCAAGCTGCTCTCTGGCGACCGGGACGCCTTTTCGCGCGGCTGCGGCTTCGGTCACGATCGCCATTGTTTCCGCCGCCTGTTCGCCGCCCATGACGGCTGTCTTTGCGTTCGGCCAGGAGAAGCAGAACCGCGGATTGAAACCGCGCCCGCACATGCCGTAATTGCCCGCGCCGAACGAGGCGCCGCAATAGAGGGTGATCTGGGGGACGGTGGCGCTGGTTACAGCCTGGATCATCTTCGAGCCGTGCTTAATCATGCCGGCTTCCTCGTAGGCCTTGCCGACGATATAGCCGGTGGTGTTGTTGAGATAGAGCAGCGGCGTCCTCGACTGGCAGCAGGCCTGGATGAAATGCGTCGCCTTGTTGGCGCCGGCCGGGTCGAGCGGTCCGTTGTTGGTGATTATCCCGGCCGGATGACCGTCGATCAGGGCGTGACCGCAAACGGTTCCGGGCCCATAGTTGGGTGAGAACTCGGTGAAGTCGGAATCGTCCACGAACCGCGCGATCGCCTGGCGCATGTCGACAGGTCTCTTGGGGTCCATCGGCATGATTCCCAGCAATTCCTCCGGGTCGTAGTGCGGCGGCTTGACCTCACGGCCACGGTTGCGGGAGGGGCGATCCCAGTTGAGCTTGCCCATGATTTCGCGCGCGATGCGAATCGCGTCGCGGTCGTCCTCGGCGAGATAGTCGCCGAGGCCGGAAATGCTGGTGTGCATCTCCGCGCCGCCGAGTTCCTCCTCGGTTGCGATCTCGCCGGTCGCCGCCTTGAGCAGCGGCGGCCCGGCCAGGAAGGCCCGGGTGCGGCCGCGCACCATCACGATATAGTCGGAGAGGCCCGTCTGATAGGCGCCGCCCGCCGTGGACGACCCGTGCGTGACCGTCAGCACCGGCAGCCCTGCCGCCGACATGCGGGCGAGATTGCGGAATGTGGCGCCGCCGCGGACGAAATCCTCGACGCGATAACGCAGGAGGTTCGCGCCTGCGCTTTCGACGAGCTGAACGAAAGGCAGGCTATTCTCGATCGCGATCTCCTGCATGCGCAGGATCTTGTCGAGGCCCATCGGCTGCAGCGCGCCTGCGTCGATCCCGGCGTCGCTGGCGCTGATCATGCAACGGACGCTCGAGACAAAGCCGACGCCAGCGATCATGCCGCAGCCCGGCACGCTCCTGTCCGGATCGGGATTGTCGAACATATAGCCCGCGAGGGTGGCGAATTCGAGGAACGGCGTATCCGGATCGAGCAAGAGGGCGACGCGCTCGCGCGGCAGCAATTGGCCGCGCTTGTGAAATCGCTCCTTCGCCCGGGCAGACGCATCCTGCGCCCGCTGTTCAAGCAACCGCACACGGTCGATGAGCGCGAGCATGCCCGCGCAATTCGCCTTGAACCCGTCGTTCGTCGGCGAGACGGTGCTTACCAAGATTGCCATGGATTGAAGTCGGTCCTCGTGTCAGGCGCGCTTCCGCGCAAAATTGTCCAACCGCTCAGTTCAGTTTGAGGATGTTTCGCGCTTCGGCTGGGCTAGCGATCTCCCGCCCGGCCTTGCGCGCATACGTAGCCATTGTCTCGATCAGCTGCCCGTTCGATGTGACTTTTTCGCCATCCGGACGATAAAACGTATCCTCCAATCCGGTGCGCAGGTGGCCGCCGAGCTCGGCGCTTCGCAGATGCAGAGGCCAGATCTCGGCCCGGCCGATCGCGGTCACCTGCCAGTTGGCATCGGTCGCCTTCAGTTTCAGGAGGATCGGCAACAGGTCGGGATCGGCCGGCATTCCGGACGCCACCCCCATCACGAAATTGTACTGGAGCGGCCCGAGATACATGCCTGTCTGCTGGTACATCGCGACGCTGCGAACAATCCCCACGTCGAAACATTCGAATTCAGGCAGAGAACCCGCCGCTTTCATCACGTCGAGATAGCGTTGGATTTTCTCGACCGGATTGTCGAACAGATGCGGAGGCCACGCCCAGGTGTTGTCGGCTTTGACCTTGAGATAGTTAAGCGAGCCCGCGTTGCAGGCCGCCATCTCGGGCCTGGTTTCACGGACACAGGCGAGCGCGCCGGCGTAATCGGGCCCGACCACGCCCGTCGTATGATTGATGATGACGCCAGGACAGGCCTCACGGATCGCCTGCTGGATCGCCTTCGAGACGGCGACGTCCCATGACGGAAAACGGCCTTTCCCGGCCGCCTGCTGGCGCAAGTGGACGTGCATGACGCTCGCGCCGGCGTCGAAAGCCGATTTGGCCTCGCGGGCCATCTCTTCCGGCGTGACAGGGACAGGGTGCTGCTTCGGATCAGTGAGCACGCCGTTCAGCGCGCAGGTGATGATCGCCTTGTCGCTCATGCGCGCGCGCCTCGCCGGCTTTCGCCATTTTCGGATCCCCTGGGATCGGTCACCTTATTTCCTCCCTGTCGCCGGCGCGTGGCTTGCGTTACCAGTTCCCGAGCGCGTCATCGCCCATCATGAACGGCGACGGGCGAAAAGGACAGGATCATGGCCGATGCGGTGCTGATGGAGAAGCGCGACAGCGCCTTCTGGATAATACTGAACAGGCCCGATAAACGCAACGCCATCAATCCGGATGTCATCGCGGGCGTCCGCGAAGGCTATTCTCGCGCCGGTGCCGATTCGACGGTGAGGGTTATCGTGCTGACAGGCGCCGGCGACAAGGCCTTCTGCGCTGGCGGCGATCTCCAGTCCGGCAAGGGATTCGCCTTCGACCACTCGAAGCCCAATCTCGACTATGCCGACATGCTGCGCGAGGCGCAGAACTCGACGCTGCCGAGCATCGCCCGAGTCAACGGTCTGTGCATGGCGGGCGGCCTCGGCCTTCTGTGCATGACCGATATGGCGATCGCCGCCGACCACGCGCTCTTCGGCCTGCCCGAGGTGAAAGTCGGCCTGTTTCCCATGCAGGTGTTGAGCCTTCTGCAGTCGCAGGTTCCGCCGCGGATCCTAAGGGAATGGTGCTTCACCGGCGAGCCGGTCGGGGCCGAAGAGGCGTTGCAGCACGGTCTGATCAACTATGCGGTTCCCGGCTCGGAACTGGACGAAAAGACCGATTGGCTGATCAACCGCCTGGCCGACAAGTCGCCGACCGCGATTCGTCGGGGCAAATATGCGATGCGGGCGCTGGCCTCCATGTCGTTCGACGAGGCCCTCGCGTTTACCGAGAGCCAGATCGCGTTGCTCGCCTTGACCGAGGACGCAAAGGAGGGCTTGGCTTCATTCAGCGAGAAGCGCAAGCCCGTGTGGTCGGGACGATGAACGAGCAGCGCGAGGCGCCGGAGAGATTCGGACGGCGCGGACCTGGCGAGAGGACGAACGGCTTGCTTAAGGCCCGCGAGGAGGCGGGCGACGGGCGGAGAATGGTCGGATGAATGCGCCCCATCGCCGCAAGCTCGATCTGAAGAACGGCCGCGTCGACCTCTCGCACGGCGCGGGCGGTCGCGCGATGGCGCAATTGATCGAGGACATCTTTCACAGGGCGTTCAACAACGACTGGCTGCGGGCGGGCAACGACCAGTCCGCCTTCGATGCGCCGCAGGGGCGCATGGTGATGACCACAGACGGCTACGTCGTCACGCCGCTGTTCTTCCCGGGCGGAGACATCGGCTCGCTCGCGGTTCACGGCACGATCAACGACATCGCGATGGCGGGCGCGCGCCCGCTCTATCTCTCCGCCAGCTTCATCATCGAAGAAGGCTTTGCGCTCGCCGACCTCGACCGGATCGCCCGCTCGATGGGCGAGGCTTCGCGCGAGGCCGGCGTTCCGATCATCACCGGCGACACAAAAGTCGTCGAACGCGGCAAGGCCGACGGCGTATTCATCTCCACCGCCGGCGTCGGCGCCGCGCCGCCGGGTCTCGCCTTTTCGAGCGACGCCGCGCGGCCCGGCGACGCCGTGCTGATCTCGGGTTCGATCGGTGACCACGGCGTCGCAATCATGTCGAAGCGCGAGAATCTCGAGTTCGAGACCGAGATCGTGTCCGATTCGGCGGCGCTGCATAAACTCGTCGCGGCGATGGTCGCGGTCGGCGGTGCGAGCATCCGCGTGATGCGCGACCCTACCCGCGGCGGCCTCGCGGCGACCTTGAACGAACTGGCGAACCAGTCTGGCGTCGGATTCCAGATCGACGAGGAGGCGATTCCGGTCAAGGCGGAGGTCGCCGCGGCGTGCGAGTTTCTCGGCCTCGATCCGCTCAACGTCGCCAACGAGGGCAAGCTCGTCGCCATCGTCGCGCCGGAAGCCGCGCCGGCCATTCTGGCGGCGATGAGGGCCGATCCTCTCGGGCGCGAGGCGGCCGAAATCGGCCGCGCGGTCGTGGACGAAAGTCGTTTCGTCGAGATGCGAACCGCTTTTGGCGGCGGCCGCATCGTCGACTGGCTGTCGGGCGAACAATTGCCGCGAATTTGCTGAGCCCTCCGGCGCACGCGCTTGGCGTTCGAAAGCAACGAACGGCCGAACTTGCAATAAGTCTGTGGCGGAGGGGACGCAGACCGCTTTCGTAGACATGACAGGCAGGATCAGATCGCAACCGCCGCGAGATCGTCGAGACCGGAAACCACAACCGCGAGCCCCTGAGACGCAGGCGGCGGCCCCCGTCGACGTAGAGGCGTGGCCATTAACAAGAACTCGACGCGCCGGATGCAAGGAAAATTTCCGCTGACCAGTTCGCCCCCAGGGGCCCTATACTTCACACCACCAGGGAAAGGATATAGTCGGCGATCGCCAGCGAGGACGTCAGGCCAGGGCTTTCGATACCGAAGAGATTGACGAGTGTCGCTTCCCCGAAGGTCTGGGCCTCGATCCGGAAATCGGCGGCCGGGTCGTTCGGTCCGCCGAGCTTCGGCCGGACGCCGGAATAGGCGGGCGTCAACGCGCGGTTCGACAGTCCTGGCCAGTAGCGATGAATGGCTGCGGCGAAACCCTCGCTCCTGGCAGGATCGACGTCATAGTCGATCCCATCCACCCACTCGACGTCCGGGCCGAAGCGCGCCTCGCCCGCGAGATCGAAGGTCAAATGCACGCCAAGACCGTGAACCTGAGGCGCGGGATAGATCAGGTGTGCGAAGGGCGCCTGGCCGCCGAGGGAGAAATAGTTGCCTTTCGCGTAGCGTGTCTCGGGAACGCTGGCGACGTCGGCGCCCTCCACGGCGCGAGCGACGGCGGAAGCGTTCAGGCCGGCGCAATTGACAATCAGGCGCGCCGTCGCCTCGGTCGGTTCTGCGCCGCCGGCAAAGACGCGCACCGCATGGTTCTCGACGCGCGCCCGCAGAAAGGGCGTGCGGAACGCGAAGGCGGCGCCGACATCGACCGCGTCGCCTTGCAAAGCAAGCATCAAGCCGTGACTATCCAGGATGCCCGTCTCCTGCGACAGCAACGCGCCGGCAGTCCTGAGCTCGGGTTCGAGAGCGCGAGCTTCCGCTTGGCTGAGCACCTTGAGCCCTTCGACGCCGTTGTCTTCACCCCGTCGGGCAAGTGTTTCGATCGCCGCCAGTTCGCTCTCGTCGGACGCGACCACGAGCTTGCCGCATTTGCGGTGGGTGATACCGCGGTCGGCGCAGAAGTCATAGAGGCGGCGACGGCCCTCCACGCACAGCCGCGCCTTCAGACTGCCGGTCGGATAGTAGAGGCCAGCGTGAATGACCTCGCTGTTGCGTGAGGAGGCGCCGGTTCCAATTGCGCCCTCGGCTTCCAGAACCGCGACCGACCGGCCCGATCGCGCGATCGCCCGCGCCACCGCGAGGCCGACGACGCCGGCGCCCACGACAATGGCGTCGAAGTCGACCGCGGGCGCGCTCACACGCGTTCCGCCGCGCGCGGATCATGCCGCGCCAGCCGCGCGAGCAGAAAGTCGACTTCCGCCTTGGCCGCCGTGCTGAGCGGAGCTTCAGGCTTGCGCTGGGCGTCGGAATCGAGGATGCCGCGCCGCATCATCACGTATTTACGAACTCCGAGCCCGATCCCCTGCTGCTGCTCATAGCGCAGCAACGGGAGGTGCGCGTCGAAAAGGTCATGCGCCTCGTTACGGCGGCCCTCTTTCGAGAGGCGTATGACGTCCATCAGCATTTCGGGGAACGCGTAGCCGGTCATGGCGCCGTCGGCGCCTCGCTCCATCTCGAAGTCGAGGAAGAGGCCGCCGTTGCCGGTCAGGATCGAAACACGGCGCATTGCGCCGTCCTGTTGGAGCCTGCGCAAGGCGCTGATCTTCTCGAGACCAGGCCAGTCCTCATGCTTCACCATCGCGCACGATGGATTGTCCGTGATGATGCGCCGGATCACGCCGGGCGTCATGACGACCGAGAGCGTTAACGGATAGTCCTGGATAACGAATGGGATGTCGGTTCCGATCGCTTCGACCGCCTGGGCGTAATAGCCGACGATCTGATCGTCCGTGCGCAGGAAAGAAGGCGGGGCGATCATCACGCCCGCCGCGCCTATCTCCATCGAGGCGCGCGCCAGCGCGCGCATGGCGGCGAAACCCGGTGCCGAGACGCCGACCACGAACGGCAGCTTCGGCGCTTTCCGGATGCAACGCATGACGAAACCCAGCGCTTCCTCGGCGTCGAGTTTGGGCGCCTCGCCCATAATCCCGAGAATCGTGCAGCCGCCGACGCCCGTCGCGACATAATAGTCGATCATTCGATCGGCGCTCTTTTCGTCGATAGACCCATCGGCGCGAAAAGGGGTCGGAGCGATCGGAAAGACGCCCTTGGCGTCGGCCGTCAGCATGACTTTCCCCTCGCTGCTCGACGCCGGCATTTTGGTCCGGCCCTTCACGCGCCCCCCGCACTGCCAAGCGTGCGTGCACAAGCCAGAGCATGACGCGTTTCGACGGAATCGTCATCCGCGAGACGCGATAGGGATAGAAAATCTATACGCTCGGCCTCGCGCCGGGCGCCGCCTGCAACTTCGCCAAAACCGGAATTCTCCCTCACATGGGGTGTTTCCGGTCAAGCTGATTGATTTGCGCCGGCCGGTGGCGTGTCACCGGCGAAGCGGGGCGACGCGCAGCGGAGCATGGAGCGAAGCGACCTTGATGCGCCAGCGGCCGGATACACTGTCCTGAGCGAGAGCGCCCTTGCGCGCTTCTTGGCTGCCTTTGCGGTGTTTGCCGCGCTCATTCATTGTGGCGTTGCGCATCTCCTTTTGCGTTTGGATCCGAAGCGTGAGCCCGTCTTTCGCATGCAGCCTTGACGGCCGCATCACCTCACATCCGGTCGAGCTTGTTGGGCTCGCACCATAATCCCTCGTGCTCGAGGGCGTCGGGCTCGGGTTGGCGGGGACCATCCTGTTAAACGGCGTGTTTCAGCCAGGGAAAATCCGCGGTCACCGCCCGCCCGGATCCGGCGAAGCCGTCGCGTTCAGCTTCAGCTTCGCTGGAATGGGGTTAAGTCATCAAGCCATCGTTGGCGTGTTGGCGGGGGATTGGGATCGAGCCATCGGATCATGCCGCCTTGAGGACGGCGCCCTCGGGAACGACGCCCTGGGTGACATAGCGCCACAAGGCGACGAGCAGCTTGCGGGCCAGCGCCACGATGGCGATCCGGCGGACCCGTCCCTTCGCGGCGCCGACCCGCGCCTGAAACCAGCGGCTCAACGCCGAATCCGGCTGGTGACGCAGCCACAACCAGGCAAGCTCGATCATCGTCTTGCGCAGGCGGCGATTGCCCGACTTCGAGATGCCCTGATCCCGTTCGACGCCGCCGCTCTGCCAGGGGCTGGGCGCCAATCCGCCGTAAGCCGCAACCTGCCGTCGGTTGACGAAACTGCGAAACAACGCTTCCAGCCACAGCAGCGAGGCGAACTCCGGACCCATCCCCTTGAGCTTGAGGAGCTGGGCGGCGGGGTTGGTCTGCTCTTTGGCTTGCGCGCGGATGAGCGCGCCGCGGGCGCGTTCGACCGCAGCCAGTTGCCTCGTCACCACCGCGATCCGATCGAGCTCCCGCCGGATTTCCGCCTTAAGCATCGGCGGCAGTTCGCGGCCGTCGCCGGTTCGCAGCGCCTCAAGCTGCTCAAAACAATCGCGCCGAAGCGGATTGTAATCCCGGACCCCCTGGCCACTGAGCAGGCCCTTGATCCGATTGGTATGCTGAATGCGTTCCTTGACCAGCGTGCCGCGCTCGCGCGTCAGACGCCGGCGATCCTCTTCCTCCGGGCTCGGCGCGCCAACCATCGAACAGACCCGCCGTCCGCCGCGAGCCCACGCCATCAGCGTCCGCAACAGCGTCTCGCCGTCGATCGCATCGGTCTTGGCCCGCCGATGCCGCCGGGCGACCGCAATCGAAGCTGCGTCGACCACCTGGCTCTCGATCCCCTCGGCGATGAGCAAGCGATGAATCCAAAACCCGTCCAATCCTGCTTCCTGAATGACCACCGTCTTGATCCCAACGCCATCGCGCTGCTCGGCCTTCGCCCTCGACCGCGAAAGAAGGGCGAGCAGGCCGGCCCCGTCTCCACCCTCGACCACATGCCTGGAAAACGTCTCGCTGCCCGGACTATTGATCGTCACCACCCATTTCGATTTGCTCAATTCGAGCGAGGCGAACAAGGTGATATCATTCGCCCGGGCGGTGGTTGCGACAGCGGTCGAAGAGGTGACAGACTTCATCGGTTGCCTCCATGCTGGTGTGGAAGCTCAGCCTACCAAGTCCGGCCGCCGCCCACCCGCATAGGATCTGTTATCCCCTGCTAACAGGGGAGCGCGGGCCTCGCCGCACCCGGATTTGATGCGTGAAAGCGCCGAATATCAGTTGCTTGCGACGAATTGCTCACGCAATGGTTGAGCGAGATAACAGGGAGCGATCCTCCCTGCACCAGCACATAACAGGGAGAGGACGATCGAGAAAGCCGAAGCCTGAGACCGGCTTTCGTAGGCCGCCACAGGATAGAATTTCTATA
>CAVZJZ010000057.1:0-117821 GCA_963775665.1 uncultured Alphaproteobacteria bacterium
AGCGTCGCCTTTGTATTCCGCCGGGAAACGGACCGCTCTCGTAGAAGGCGATGCCGAGCGGCGCCGAGTGCGGCTGGAACAAAACGTCGGGGACGCTCACCCGTCCGGCGAGGTCGGGACGCTCGCCCTTATGGCGCGGGTCTTCGTGCGCGCCGATGTAGAACCATGGCCAGCCGAAGAACGCGCCTTCGGCGACCTGCGTCGCGAAATCTGGCGGCAGGTCGTCGCCGAGGCCGTCGCGCTCGTTGACGACGCACCACAGGGCGCCGCTGGCCGGCTCGATGTTGAGGCCCGAGCAATTGCGAAGGCCCGTCGCGTAGATTTGCTTGTGTCCGCCGTCGGGATCGAAGGCCAGCACATCGGCGCGGTCTGCTCTACGTCCCACGACGGGCCGAGCAGACGCGAGGCGAAGTCCGTCATCGCCCGGTGGCGTCATTGGTTGCGGAACCGACCGACACGAACATCGTCTTGTCGTCGGGCGAGAAGGCGATGTCGCGGGTCCAATGCCCGCCGCCGGTCGGCAATTTCGGCACGATGATTTCGGGCAGGCCTGTCGCTACCAGGTCCCCGTTTCGATAAGGAAAGCGGATGACCGAACCGGTTGTCGCGACGTAGACCCAACGCGGGTCCGGGCCCGAGGGGAAAGAGCGATTCCGAAGGGCTCTGTAAACCTTCGGCGAAGATCTCGGACCCCGCGGGCGCCGAGCACGTCGCAGGGGCGCGAAAGACCCGCACCCGGTCCGGCGCCGCTCTCGGCGACAAAGTCATCGCCGTTGGGGGCCGTGCGGATCACACGCGGGGCTTCGAGAGTCCGTCCGCAAAGAGGTCGACGGGAAGCCGTCGGGCGTCTTGGGAAGATCGCGGCGCTCGAGGCGCGCGACGGGAGGGATCGCCGCCGACTGTGTCGTGTAGGGCGCCGGCAGGTCGGTCGGAGTAATGAGGCGGCGCACCCCCGGCGCGTCCGTTCGCCAGTCGCCGTAGGCAGCAGGGCCTGGGCGCACGACGTCGTCGCCGAGCCCGGCCTCCGCTGCGAGCAACAGGCCAGCGAGAACAACGATGCGGCGAAATCGCATGCGCCCCAACGGAACTAGAACTCCGATCTTTATTACACACCGAGCTATACGAAGCAGCGCGTCGCGACTCGCAAGGCAGGTCTTGTCCGATTCCGCATTCAGCCTCACCGTTTTGCCCTCGCAGCGTTGAACGCGGCGAAAGAGTTAGACATGACCGCGACTTTCCGACTATCCCCTCCGCACAGCACTTGCGCTCGACCTTGTTACCGGCGCCACCGCGATCGTCTGAGCCAAATTGGCCGGCCTGTCGGGAGAGACGGCGATTTAGATCAAAGATGGTCCATACTGAGTGAGGTGGGAACTTCCATTTAGCTCAATGGGCTTCGTTCGAAGCTTCCCCAGGCGTGCCAGTTGGCGCCTTTGCCAGAGACGGTCCAGACGGCGGCTTGGCTCGCGACGCGGCCGGCGCCGGTCGCGGCACGGCCACGCGGCTCCGGCCCCATTCCGGCTCCTGTCTCAATCGATTCCGTCGCGCTGGAGAGGTTCGGCAAGCCCCTTAGTGAACCCATCATTTCCGCGCCTGCCGAGAGGCCACGTTTCGTGCTGAGCGACTTTACCGGGACGGCCACCGCGGCGCTTCGGCCCGCCTGACGACAGAGCAGTCGGAAGCGCGGGCAGTGAACGGCGCGCTGCGGAGGTCGAGAGGATATAGCCAAAGCCAGCCGCTCCAAGTCCCGAGCACCTTGCAGTCATCAGGGTTGTCACCGCAACGGACGGTATCGTCTTCCTGGAGGGGTTGGTCACCGGCCCAATCGTCACGGGCCGCGGCAGGCGCCTCATACGGAGCAGCGGTCGTCATTGTCGTGATTCACTTCTCCATCTTCCACTCCGTACGTTGGACCAAGCCTGCGAACTGGCTTTCTCGCCTTTTTATAACGGGGCCCCGCACCGGCCGCAGCCAATGCGGGGCGAGGACCGAGCGCCCTGCGAGATGCGGCAAACGTAGCGCACGGGCGTTGTGACCATGCTGTCGGCGCAGCGTGAGGTCAACTTGGTAGAAATTGGTAGGGCGCTCGATCCGCTACTCCTTTTGTGGCGCGCCTTAGACTAAGGAATTGCGCCGGCGCTTCGCCAGGCCATAGGGGAATGACCGCTCCTTCAGCACTGCGGTCGTCCGCTGCGCCGTCTGCGCCGCCCGAAATCCGCGGAGCCGGCCTGTCGAACGCCCCGCCCCTGATCTCGCCCCCGGCGTCGCCCCAACCTTGCCAACATTTCATCCGCGCGCGGCGCCGGCCGCCCTTCTATTGCGCCCATCGGTCTGCTAGGGCGCGGTTCCCCGATTTCCCGCCCGCTCAGGTGATCCCCCGATGCGAATGGTAAGCCTCGCCGTTTTCGCCGTCCTCGCGCTCGTCATCGGCGCCTACGAGGAGGACGGCATGACGCTCATGATTGGCGTCGCCTCGGCGCTCGCCGCCTTCGCCTCCTTGCCGTCGTGGAGGCTCTCGACCTTCCTGACGCTTCTGTCGGACCTCTTCGCCTTCGAAACGGTGCTGTTCGGTCTCGCGGACCTCGTCGCCCTGCTTGGCTGGTGGCCGAAGGCCTACGAGGATTACAGCCTGCCTCGCTATCTGCCGCTGGCGACGGCGATCTTCATCCTCGCCATTTTCGCCGTCTCGCATATTCGCATCGTGCGCAGGATGATGAGGATCGCCGATCCGTTCTTCGCGGCGGCGACGCCGATCTCGATCCGGCCGTGGCCGCTTCCGCCAATGATCGTCCGGCAGAGCCTCTACGCGCGCATCAACGTCTTCTTCCTCATCCTGATCAACCAGTTTCAGGTGGCGGTGGGCCTGAGGTTCAATTTCTTCCAGAGAGACTTCGGCAACGCCATCCAGGTCGCGGACGAAGCGCACCGCGTCGCCTTCTGGTACCAGCTCATGTTCATTTTCGTGCCGCTGGCGACGATCGCGATTGTCGCCGGGATCATCGAGTTCTTCGTCGCCTCGAATTTCGTGCTGCAATGGCGCCGCTGGATGACCGCGTCCTTCACCTCGCGCTGGCTTCTCCACGCCATGCACTACAAGCTCGCCCTCAACACCGACAACACCGACAACCCCGACCAGCGCATCTCCGCAGGACGTCGGCGGATTCATCAACGGCAGCGGCACCGGCGTCAATTCCGGCAATGTCGGCATCTACAACTACACCATCCAGGCAATCTCGTCGGCGACCAACCTCGTGTCGTTCTCGATCATCCTCTGGGGCATTTCGAACGCGCTGAACGCGCCGATCTTCGGCGTCCGGATTCCGGGCTTCCTGTTCTGGGTCGCTGTCCTCTACGCGGTCGCCGCCACCGGCGTCACCCAGCTCATCGGCCGCAGCCTGTCGAAGCTCTATTTCCGCCAGCAGGCGGTCGAGGCGAACTTCCGCTTCGACCTCGCCCGCATTCGCGAATACAGCGAGCAGATCGCGCTCTTGAAGGGCGAGGATCGCGAAATCGATCGTGCGGATTCGGTGTTCGACCAGGTGTTCCGCACCATCCGGCGCATCATCCACGTGCGCACCTGGCTCATCGCCTTCAACCAGTTCTACAGCCAGATCTCCGTCATCATTCCCTACGTTGTCGTCGCTCCGTTCTATTTCGCCAAGATCGTCGACTTCGGCCGGTTCAACCAGTCGGCGGACGCTTTCGGCAACGTCAACAGCGCGATGAACTTCTTCGTCGACCGATACATCGGCCTCGCCGATTTCAGCGCCACGATCGCCCGGCTGACGACCTTCGAGGATTCCTTCGACCGCGCAATGGCCGAAGACAGAAAGGAGCCGCGTCTGAAGACCGCGGTCGGGACCGGTCCGATCCTGTCGCTTCCCGATGTCGATATCGCCCTTCCCGACGGACGCAAGCTGGCGCATGTCGGCGATCTCGCGCTGATCCCGCAGGAATCGACCCTCGTCGTCGGGCCTTCCGGCATCGGCAAGTCGACGCTCTTCCGCGCGATCTCCGGCCTCTGGCCGTTCGGTTCCGGCGAGATCCAGCAGCCTGCCCACGCCAGGCTCATGCTCCTGCCGCAGCGGCCCTACATTCCGATCGGCCCCCTGCGCGACGCCCTCGCCTATCCCGCCTCGGCCGCGAATTTTTCCGACGCCGAGCTGCATGAGACCCTCTCCAAGGTGGGGCTCCCCTCGCTTGTCGAGCGCCTCGACGACAGCGACAATTGGCAGATGCGGCTCTCCGGCGGCGAGCAGCAGCGCCTCGCCGTCGCCCGCGCCCTGCTCGCCCGGCCCGACTGGCTGTTCCTCGATGAGTCGACCGCCTCCCTCGACGAGCAGAGCGAGGCCGACCTTTACCGCGTGATCGCCAAGACGCTGCCAAACACGACCCTCGTGTCGATCGGGCATCGCTCGACCCTGAACGCGTTCCACAAACGCCGCATCGTCTTCGAGCCGCACGAAGGCGCCCCGGCGACACTGGCCAGCGTCAGCTAGTCCTTTCGGAAAACCGACATTTTCTTGCCGAAAATCGGAATGCCGGCTACAATGGCCTTCATGAAACCCCGGATCGCGGCCTGCCTTGCGTCGAATTTAGCAAAATCGTCCTGGCTTGATTTTGGAGGGAGAGACGCGAAAAATATTTAGCAGCGCTCAAGCTCCGTAACCCATTGAAAAGTCCCGATTTCGACGAGAAATTCCAAGGAAATCCAAGCAAATGGAAGCCGAAAATCCAAGGAAAGCATAGTTAATCCGGGCGAAAACCGGGAGCATCCAAGTTTTTCCAAATCGAACGGCGGCCGGCGCCGGATGGTCGGCCGCGCTTCGCTGGAACCCGGACCTCAGAGGGAGCGGACGAGCCGCATCGCTCCGCGCGGCCCCTTGATCACCAGATCGCCGTTGACGAGGTCCCAGCTCGGGTTGCCGACCAAACTCGACAGGAATCCGAACTCGACCGCCATCACGTCCTTGGGGCACTGCTTTTTCGTCAGCGCGAAGGGCCCGACCGCCAGATGCTGATCCTTGACCGGGTACAGCGTCGCCGACCACGAATTGCAGCCGGTGAACCCGGACCCGCGCAGATTGCCGTCAATCTTCAGGCTCGCGTCGAGTCCCTCCGGCACAGGCTTGCCGTTGAGCTCGCGCAGCGACCATGTCTGGTCGAGAGGGAAGTTCTTCTGCTGCGGCGGCAGCGGCTTCGGCGGACCCGCGTCTTCCTGAGGCCCGGTCGCCGGGCCGGCTAAAGCTGCAACAGTCAAGCCCATGACCGCCGCGCCGACGGCCGCAGCCAGCAATGACTTTGCAGCATGCGATCTGACACCTCCTGAGCGGGAGGCGCCGCCTCCCAGGTGTTTGCCCTATATCGAGCAGCGTCCGGCCGCGCAATCGGCGCTGCCGCCGCAGAGCTCGTGTTTCTTTTGGCGAGGGCCGGGCGCTCTTGAATCGCGACGCGGTCGCCCCAGATAAAGCTTGCGGGGCCCGAAGGGACCGCACACGGCGAGCGCCGCCAAACGGGGCGCTTTCCGTCATCTCGCTCAATGAGGAGGATGTGACTATGCTGAACTACGATCTTTCGCCATTCTATCGTTCCACCGTTGGCTTCGACCGTCTGCTTTCGATGCTCGACAAGTCGGTCGGCGCGGAGCAGAACGCTCCTTCGTATCCGCCCTATAACATCGAGCGGACGGGCGAAAACGCTTACCGGATCACGCTCGCAGTCGCCGGGTTCGCCGAGAACGAACTGTCGGTCGAGACCCGCGAGAGCACGCTGACCGTTCGCGGTTCGAAGGAGGCCGGCGCCAGGGACGAGAAGCGCGACGTCATCTACCAGGGCATCGCCGCCCGCGCGTTTGAGCGGCGCTTCCAGCTTGCCGACCACGTCGTGGTCACGGGCGCGGCGAGCGAGAACGGCTTGCTCCACATCGATCTGGTCCGGGAGGTGCCTGAGGCGCAGAAGCCCCGGGTCATCGCCATCAACGGCGGCAAGACGATCGAGCCGGCCAAGCAGGCCGCCTAACGGCCGTCAGGTCAGAATCAGGGCGCCCGAAAGGGCGCCCTTTTTCATGCCTATTCGAGCGGGTTGACGGGGACGTCGTTGACCTTCGACTTGCCGCTCGGCTTCGTCGCGGGCGCCGGAGGAGCAGCCGCCGGCGGCTCGATCCGCGCGGGCTGCGGTTCGCCCTTCGCCTGAGTTTGAGCCACATTTGGCGACCCAGCCGCCGCCTCGGGCTTCGGTTGGGTCTGCTTCACCTGATCGGGCGCTGCGGCTGGGGGCGGCGAAGCCTCGGGCTTGGCGGGCGCGCCCGGTTGGGACGCCGGGCTCCAGGCAAGGGCGCCGCGGTCGGGGCGGCCGCACCGGGCGGCCCAATTCCGCCTGGATTGTCTTTGGCGGCCGCACTCGCGCCGCTCTCCGGCGGCGCGGCCGGCTCGGCCGGCGGAGCCGCTGTCACAGCCGGCTTCGGCTCGGCAGGTTTGCGCCGTATCGGAGCCGACCTCGGATTCACTCTCGTTCTCGGCGCCGTCTCAACTGGAGCGCCGGGAGGCCCCCCATAAGCGACACCGCCGCTGCCGGAACCGAAGAAAAAGTCCCGCGCCGGCGGCGGACCAAGCGGCGGCGGGCTATCGAATTCGCCTCTTTCAATCACGTAGCCGCCAGCGGCGCCCGGCCTCCGGGTTCGGGGCCGGGCGACGAAGCGCTGCAGGACTTCGCCGCTCCAGGCGTCGATCACCAACCGCTCATGGCCCGACGCGCCGGCCTCGACGTCGGCCAGATAGACGGTGTCGTTTCGACGAAGCGGCCCCGATCAGGACGAAGCCCTGCGCCCGCAGTCTTTGGGCGATTTCGCCCGGTGAGGCTGCGCCCATCGGCGGAAACCATTGCGCATTGGCCCCGGAGACGCGGCGAACGCCGCGAATCGCGGCGAGCGCAGCCCGCGCAGCCATCGACCGCAAATTGCCGTGTGCGCCAGCCATGATCAAGAGCTCCTGGATTGACCCCTTGAGGCAGTCTTTCGCGTCAATTGCGGCGCGGTCACGGCGTCGCCATAGCGTCCGCGCGGGCGCAAAGACCGAGAAGCCGATCGATTTCGCCTTGCTCGGACTCGAACGACGTCACGAACCGCAGCAGCCGTTCGTCATGGTCCGAGCGTCTGCTCGGGCGCCAGGGAACGGGTGCTCCAGTCATGGAATTGCGCCCCCGCAGCCCGCCACGCCTGGACGACTGCGTTCGGCGCGACGACGAAGACCTCGTTGGCTTCCGTCGGCCAGGCCAGGCGCAGCCGTGGCGCATTGGCGAACCCGTCGCTGAGACGCCGCGCCGCCAGGTTGGCGCGTTCCGCCAGCCGAAGCCATAGGCCATCCTTGAGGTAGGCCTCCATCTGCGCCCCGAGAAAGCGCCCCTTGGACAGGGTGTGACCGGCGCGCTTGCGTCGATAAGCAAGATCCGCCGCCCGCGAAGGATCGAAGAAGACGACCGCCTCGCAAGCGAGCGCGCCATTCTTGGTCGCGCCGAAGGAAAGCGCATCGACTCCGGCGCGCCAGGTCATGTCGGCGGGCGAAAGTCCGGCTGGCGACCAGCGCATTCGCGAACCGGGCGCCGTCCATATGAACGGCGACGCCCGCCGCATGCGCAATGTCGCACAGCGCTGCGACTTCATCTTGCCGGTAGATCGTTCCGGCTTCGGTAGCCTGCGAGAGCGATAGCGCGCCCGGCTGAACGGACTTGACGAGCCCGCGCGGAAACCGTGCGAGCGTCTCGCGCAGATCCTCCGGCGTGATCTTGCCGCCCCACCCTCCGATGCCAATGAGCTTCGCTCCTCCGGTGAAGAATTCCGGAGCGCCACATTCGTCATCGTGGACATGCGCCTCCTCGTGGCAGAAGACCGCCTCCCAGGAGCGAGCCAATGCGGAGAGCGCCAGCGCATTTGCGGCGGTGCCCGTCGGAACGAGAAAGGCGGCGACCGGAGTCTCGAAGATCTCGCTCAGCATCGCCTCCGCTCGCGCCGTGTAGACGTCGGCGCCATAGGCCGGCGCGTTGACGCGGGACGAAGCCGCGATCGCCTCCAGAATCTCCGCCGCTACGCCTGCGCCGTTGTCGCTCGCGAAATTCATTGTCGCCTCACCCTGATCGGACGCAAACTGCCCCAGGCCGCAACGGATTGGCAATTGCTCGCGACCGCCTGACGCCGGATCGAAAAAATCGCGTTGCGCCCGCTTGTGTCGCCGGCTCGTTTCTGGCATGGTCGCAAAATAGGACAGTTTTGCTGACCATTTGCGCGGTCGAGGCTCAGGGCTTTGTTCGCGCGCAATGAGTGGGTCTATGGCGTCGTCGAATCGAACTACGAAAAAAGATCGAAAAAAATTCGACGCGTAACGCCTTCTGGCTGCGCGCGACGCAGCCGTTTTGTCCTCGACACGCCTTAAAAATTTGGAAATGACAGTCGCGACGCGGATCGCGACCGTACCGGGGAGCGGAGAGATGAACGCTAAGACCCAGTTGACCGAGAGCCTCGCTGGCCGCGGCAGCGCGCGTCGTTCCGGGCGCCGATCCATTGATTCCTGCCGCCCAGGGCCTCTACGACCCTTCGAAGGAACACGATTCTTGCGGCGTCGGCTTCGTGGCGGACATGAAGAACCGGAAGTCGCACGACATTCTCGAAAAGGGTCTGCAGATCCTGGTCAATCTCGACCACCGGGGCGCGGTCGGCGCCGACCCGGCGCTTGGCGACGGATGCGGCGTCCTGACGCAAATCCCCCACGACTTCTTTGCGCCGGAATGCGCGAGGCTCGGGTTCAACCTGCCCGAGCCAGGCCACTACGCAATCGGACAATTCTTCATGCCGCGTCATGCGACCGCCCGCAGGCAGGTGCGCGAGATCGTTGAGGAGGCTGTGTCCGCAGAGGGCCAGACGGTTCTCGGATGGCGCGACGTGCCGGTCGACAATTCGGCGATCGGCGAGCGGGTGAAGGCAGTCGAGCCGGTGATGCAGCAGATCTTCATCGGCCGCGCGCCCAATCTCGCCAGCGAAAACGACTTCGAGCGTCGTCTCTACATTATCCGCAAGGTCGTCTCCAATCGGGTCTATGCGGCCGGAGGCCCTGAAGTTGCGGAATACTATCCGGTCTCGATGTCGGCCCGCACGATCGTTTACAAGGGCATGGTGCTCGTCCGTCAGCTCGCGCCGTACTACCGCGATCTTTTGGACCCGCGCTACGAAACGGCGCTGGCGCTCGTCCATCAGCGCTTCGCCACCAACACTTTCCCGTCCTGGCGCCTGGCGCATCCCTATCGCATGGTCGCGCATAACGGCGAGATCAATACGCTGCAGGGGCAACGTCAACTGGATGGCGGCGCGTCAGGCGAGCGTCGATTCCGAACTGTACGGCAACGACATTTCGAAGCTTTGGCCGATCTCCTATGAGGGCCAGTCCGACACCGCCTGCTTCGACAACGCGCTCGAGTTCCTCGTCCAGGGCGGCTATTCGCTCAGCCACGCGATGATGATGCTGATCCCGGAGGCCTGGGCGGGAAATCCGCTGATGAACGAGGAGCGGCGCGCGTTCTACGAGTATCACGCCGCGCTGATGGAGCCCTGGGACGGGCCCGCAGCGGTCGCCTTCACGGATGGGCGCCAAATTGGCGCGACGCTCGACCGCAATGGTCTGAGACCCGCGCGCTATTTCGTCACCGACGACGATCTGGTCGTGCTCGCATCTGAAATGGGCGTCTTGCCTGTCCCGGAGGAGAAAATCGTCGCCAAGTGGCGTCTGCAGCCGGGCAAGATGCTGCTCGTCGATCTTCAGGAGCATCGCATCGTTTCGGACGCGGAGATCAAGCAGACGCTGTCACGCGCCCACCCATACCATTCATGGCTGGAGTCGACGCAAATCGTGCTCGAAGAGCTCAATCCCGTCGAGCCGCGCGCCTCGCGCACGGACGTGTCGCTGCTCGACCGCCAACAGGCCTTCGGCTACACGCAGGAGGACCTTGCTTTCCTGCTCTCGCCCATGGCGACGACCGGACAGGAAGCGGTCGGCTCGATGGGCACCGACACGCCGATTTCGGCTCTCTCGTCCAAGCCGAAGCTTCTCTACACCTACTTCAAGCAGAACTTCGCGCAGGTGACCAACCCGCCGATCGACCCGATCCGCGAGGAACTCGTCATGAGCCTCGTCTCCTTCATCGGGCCGAGGCCGAATCTGTTCGATCTCGAAGGCACGGCGCGGCGCAAGCGGCTCGAAGTGCGTCAGCCGATCCTGACCAACGAGGATCTCGAGAAGATTCGTTGCATCGGCCATTTCGAGGATTCGTTCGACACCAAGACGCTCGACATCACCTACGCGGCCGAAAAGGGCGCAGAGGGGATGGACGAGGCGTTGCGTCGCGTGTGCGAGCGGGCCGAGGCTGCCGTGCACGGTCGCTACAATATCATCATCCTGTCCGACCGTATGGTCGGCCCCGATCGTATTCCGATCCCTGCCCTGCTGGCGACGGCGGCGGTGCATCATCATCTGATCCGACAAGGTCTTCGCACGTCGGTCGGGCTGGTCGTTGAGACTGGCGAAGCGCGCGAAATTCACCATTTCGCCTGTCTGGCGGGTTATGGGGCCGAAGCGATCAATCCGTATCTGGCCTTCGAGACGCTGACCGCGATGGCAAAGGACCTGCCCGAGCCGATCAGCGGCTACGAGGTGGTGAAGCGCTTCATCAAGTCGGTCGACAAGGGCCTCCTGAAGGTCATGTCGAAGATGGGCATCTCGACATATCAATCCTATTGCGGCGCCCAAATCTTCGACGCCGTCGGACTTTCGCACGCCTTCGTCGACGAGTTCTTCTTCGGCACGGCGACGCGGATTGAGGGCGCAGGACTTGGCCGACATCGCCTTCGAGACTGAGCTCCGTCACGCGGATGCATTCGGCCCGTCGCCTGTCTTGCGGACGTCGCTCGACGTCGGGGGCGAATACGCCTATCGCGTGCGCGGCGAAGCGCACAACTGGACGCCGCAAACTGTGTCGCTGCTTCAGCACGCCGTGCGCGGCAACGCGCGTGACCGCTATGACGCCTTCGCGAAGACGCTCAACGAGCAGAGCGAACAGCTGCTGACGATCCGCGGCCTTTTCCGGATCAAGACGGCGGAGACCGAAGGTCGCGCGCCCGTACCGCTCGCCGAAGTCGAACCCGCGGCGGAAATCGTCAAGCGCTTCGCAACGGGCGCCATGTCCTTCGGCTCGATCTCCCGCGAGGCGCACACGACGCTCGCCATCGCGATGAACCGCATAGGCGGCAAGTCCAACACCGGCGAGGGCGGCGAAGAGTCCGACCGCTTCAAGCGAATGGCCAACGGCGACTCGATGCGCAGCGCGATCAAGCAGGTCGCGTCGGGTCGTTTCGGCGTCACGGCGGAATATCTCGTCAACTCGGACATGATGCAGATCAAGATGGCGCAGGGCGCAAAGCCCGGCGAGGGCGGGCAATTGCCTGGCCATAAGGTCGATGCGGTCATTGCGAAGGTGCGCCATTCGACGCAGGGTGTCGGCCTCATCTCGCCGCCGCCTCATCACGACATCTATTCGATCGAGGATCTGAAGCAGCTCGTCTACGACCTGAAGAACGTCAACCCGGAGGCGCTAGTTTCGGTGAAGCTCGTCTCGGAGGTCGGCGTCGGGACCGTCGCTGCGGGCGTCGCCAAGTGCAAGGCGGACCATGTCACGATCTCGGGTTTCGAGGGCGGCACCGGCGCATCCCCTTTGACGTCGATCAAGCATGCCGGCTCGCCCTGGGAGATCGGTCTCGCCGAGACGCACCAGACGTTGGTGATGAACGGCCTGAGGTCCCGCATCGCGGTGCAGGTCGACGGCGGCGTTCGCACGGGCCGCGACGTCGTGATCGGCGCGCTGCTCGGCGCGGACGAATTCGGCTTCGCCACGGCGCCGCTGATTGCGGCCGGCTGCATCATGATGCGCAAGTGCCACCTGAACACTTGCCCGGTCGGCGTCGCAACGCAGGATCCGGTCCTGCGCAAGCGCTTCGTCGGCAAGCCCGAGCATGTCATCAATTACTTCTTCTTCGTCGCCGAGGAGGTTCGGGAGCTGATGGCGGCGATGGGCTATCGCAAGTTCGACGAGATGATCGGCCAGCGGCAGATGCTAGACAAGGCGAGGCTTGTCGAACACGCCAAGGCGCGGGGCCTCGACTTCTCGAAGCTGTTTCACAAGCCGACGCCCTGGCCGAAGGATACGATCTACCGCAGCATCGAACAGGATCATGGGCTCGAACATGTGCTGGACCGCCGCCTGATTGAGGAGACGAAGGACGCGGTCGACCGTGGCAAGCACGTGCGGCTCGACCTTTCGATTCGCAATTCGGATCGCTCGGCGGGAGCGATGTTGTCGGGCGAGATCGCCAAGCGCTACGGACATGCGGGCCTTCGCGAAGAGTCGATCCACATCAAGTTCAAGGGAACCGCAGGCCAGAGCTTCGGCGCGTTTCTTGCGAAGGGTGTGACGCTCGAACTCGAGGGCGACGCCAACGACTACGTCGGCAAGGGCCTCTCGGGTGGGCGCATCGTCGTCTATCCCCCGCAGGAGGCGAAGAAGCTGAAGCCGGAGGAATCGATTATCGTCGGCAATACGGTTCTCTACGGCGCCATCGCCGGCGAATGCTACTTCCGCGGCGTGGCGGGCGAGCGGTTCGGCGTGCGCAACTCCGGCGCGATCGCCGTCGTCGAGGGCGTGGGCGATCACGGTTGCGAATACATGACCGGCGGCATCGTGGTCGTCATCGGCGAGACGGGCCGCAATTTCGCCGCCGGAATGTCCGGCGGCATCGCTTACGTGCTCGACGAGGCGGGCACGTTCGCCCAGCGTTGCAACATGGCGATGGTCGAGCTGGAGCCCGTCGCCGCAGAGGAAGAGATGATGGTCCGCCATCTCCACTCGGGCGGCGATTTGGAGGCGCACGGGCGCGTCGACGTGATGCACGACATGAGCCGATTTGACGGCGAGCGTCTCCATCAGCTCATCACCAACCACGCCCGCGCCACCAGCTCCACCCGCGCGCGGCATATCTTGGAGAACTGGGAGACCTACCTGCCCAAGTTCCGCAAGGTGATGCCCGTCGAGTACCGTCGTGCGCTGGCGGAATTGGCGGCGCGGAGCGGGCAGGCGATGCTTGCCGCTGGGGAATGACGCGGGCGAGCGCATTGCGCAGCCAAGAAAAGCTAAGTGCGGTCGTAGGACTGAAGCGGGACGAGTTTTAGAGGCGTACCACGATGGGCAAGGTGACGGGTTTTTTGGAGATTGATCGGGCGGACCGGCGCTACGCCCAGGCGTCGGACCGAATTCGCCATTATCGCGAATTCATCCTACCGCTCAGCGAGGAGGCGACCCGCAACCAGGCGGCGCGCTGCATGAATTGCGGCATCCCCTATTGTCACACCGGCTGCCCGGTCAACAACCAGATTCCCGACTGGAACGACCTCGTTTATCGCGGCGACTGGGCCGAGGCGGCGCGCAATCTGCTCTCGACCAACAATTTCCCTGAAGTCACCGGTCGTATCTGCCCGGCGCCCTGCGAAGCATCCTGCACGCTAAACATCCAGGACTTCGCCGGTGACCATCAAGACGATCGAATGCGCGATCATCGATCGGGCGTTCGCGGATGGGTGGGTCAGGCCCGAGCCGCCCGCGCACAAGACCGGAAAGAAGATCGCCATTGTCGGCTCGGGTCCGGCCGGCCTCGCCTGCGCGCAACAGCTCGCGCGCGCCGGCCATGAGGTTCACGTCTACGAAAAGCATGCCAAGGCCGGGGGACTCTTGCGTTACGGCATCCCCGACTTCAAGCTCGAAAAGCGCCACGTGGACCGGCGCAGTCGAACAAATGACCGCGGAGGGCGTCGTCTTCCACTATAACGCCCACGTCGGGCAGAATGTCAGCGCGCAGAGCCTTGTCGACGGCTATGACGCGATCGCGGTCGCAGGCGGCGCAGAAACGTCGCGCGACCTGCCTGTGCCCGGCCGCGATCTCGCCGGCGTCCATTTCGCGATGGATTTCCTGCCGCAGCAAAACCGGCGGGTGTCCAACGAGCCGATCGGCACGAACGAACCGATCCTCGCAAGCGGCAAGCATGTCGTGGTGATCGGCGGCGGCGACACTGGCTCCGATTGCATCGGCACGTCCATTCGTCAGGGCGCGCTGAGCGTCACACAGCTGGAAATCATGCCAATGCCTCCGAAGGCGGAGGACAAGCTCCTCACTTGGCCGAACTGGCCTCTCAAGCTGCGCACTTCGTCGAGCCACGAAGAGGGCGCGGAACGCGATTTCGCGGTGAATACGTCCGCCTTCGAGGGCGAGAACGGCGTCGTGACCGGGCTAACGTGCGTGCGCGTTGACGACAAGATGAAGCCGATCGCCGGCTCTGAATTCACGCTGAGGGCCGAGCTGGTGCTGCTCGCGATGGGGTTCGTCTCTCCGGTCAAGGAGGGCCTGCTCGCAGAACTCGGCGTTAAGCTCGACAACCGCGGCAATGTCGCAGCTGACACCAACCGATATCTGTCGTCGCGCGCCAAGGTCTACGCCTGCGGCGACATGCGGCGGGGCCAATCGCTCGTTGTCTGGGCGATCCGGGAAGGCCGGCAATGCGCGGCCGCGATCGACGAGGGGCTGATGGGCTCGACTGTCCTGCCGCGGTAGAAAACCCGGCAGAAATCACGATGATCGCGCGCCGGAGAGGTTGTCGCACGCGCTGTCGTCTCGGGCGCGATGCAATCGGGTTGAAGCGCCGCCGCAGGGCAAACGCGAAGGACCGGGGGCAGGAACTCATGCCAGTCCCCTGCCCGCCGGACCGCTCTCACGCGTTCGCGCAAGACAGATCATTCTCGCCGTTGCTCCCTCGCAACCGGGAAAATCGCCCAGCGCGTTTCCGAGCTATGGCGCAATCTGAGGCGCCTCATGGATTTGCAGATCTCCCTGCTAACTAAGCTCGATGACAGAAAAGAGCGCGAGCGAAAAACCAGGCGCGCGTTCCGGCGCGACGGCGGGATCGTCGAGAACGTCTAAACCCTTCCAGAGGTGCTGAGAGCGTCAGGCGGGAATGCGGTCGTCGCTCGATGCGGGCTCGCGCAGCACATAGCCGCGGCCCCAGACCGTCTCGATGTAGTTGCGGCCGTTGGACGCCATTGCGAGCTTCTTGCGCAGCTTGCAGATGAAGACGTCGATGATCTTGAGCTCGGGCTCGTCCATCCCGCCGTAGAGGTGATTGAGGAACATCTCCTTCGTCAGCGTCGTGCCCTTTCGGAGCGAGAGCAGCTCGAGCATCTGATATTCCTTGCCGGTCAGATGCACGCGGGCGCTGTCGACTTCGACGGTCTTCTGATCGAGATTGACCACCAGATCGCCGGTGATGATCACCGACTGGGCGTGGCCCTTGGAACGGCGGACGATTGCATGGATGCGAGCGACCAGTTCATCCTTATGGAATGGCTTGGTGAGGTAGTCGTCGGCGCCGTGACCGAGGCCTTTGACCTTGTCCTCGATGCCGGCCATTCCGGACAGAATGAGGATCGGCGTCTTGATCTTGGTGACGCGAAGCGACCGAAGCACTTCGTAGCCGGACATGTCCGGCAGGTTCAGGTCCAGGAGGATGATATCGTAGTCGTAGAGCTTACCGAGGTCGATGCCTTCTTCGCCAAGATCGGTCACGTAGACGTTGAAGGTCTCCGACTTCAACATCAGCTCGATGCTTTGCGCGGTCGCCGCATCGTCCTCGATCAATAGTACCCGCATAGTTAGGCTCCCCGCCTCGCCTTCTGCTTCGTGACCGCGGTTTCGTACGTCGCCTTCACGGCTGGCCGTCGCCGGCGCGCCGCCGGATTTGAACCCGGCCTGATTCGATACGCAGAGTGACGGCCAATGGTTAACAAATCATGATTCCTTTGTGCAAGCCCCCAAAGATGAAACGTTCGCTTATGAGGGTAAACATATTGTTTTATTGAGGTTTCTTGCACTATCAATTTTAAAGTAAAACTTTAAGAATCCACTTCCAACCGATTCATCGGACTCACACTTCCGCCGAGGATTCAACGGCACCGCTGCGGTGTTGATCGGACGAAAATAAATTTCACGGCGCGACGGCTCGGAATTGATTGTTAACGAGGCTCGTAAATGAAGTGCTAACGCCTCGCAGCGAACGCGATCGTCCGCGCGCGGCATCCGCGGGATTGACGGTAAGAAAGGCGAAACCTTCCTCCTGCATCGTCAGCCGTCTCGTGGTCATCGAATCCGAGGGCGAAGACGCCCTCTCATAGCTGATTGCATGGAGCGCCCTGGAATGAAGTCGCGGGACACGCTGATTCGCTTGAAGCGCTTTCAGCTCGAAGAAAAGCGCCGCCGCGTTCGGCAGATCGAAATGATGGTCGCGGAGTTCACCCGCATGTCCGCCGAACTCGATCGCGAGATCGCCAACGAAGAGAAGCGCGCCGGCATCACCGATCCGCGCCATTTCGCCTATCCGACCTACGCGCGCGCCGCTTCGGCTCGACGCGACAACCTGAAGAGCTCGATCGCCGAGCTCGCGGGTCAGATCGAGGAGGCGAAGGCCGCGCAGGAAGAAGCGCAGGCCGAGCTGCTCAAGTTCGAAGCGATCGAAGTTCGCGACAAGACTAGCGAGCGCCCCGTCGAGGGCCTCGCACGAGCCTGAAGCATCGGTCATTTAGGGTCCGGGCGACGTCGACGCTTTGACGGCCCCGCTTTCCAGATCGCGACGACTACCCCTGACCGGCAATCCGCCAGACGCTAAGCGGCCCGTCCACATCCGAGTCAAGCGCGGCCGCGTCCAGCGCGACCTCTTGGCCGCGTTGCGGCCGGAACGTCGATGCTCTATGGCTGGTCCGGCGCTGCAATACTCGGCCGCGTCTACAGAGAAGACGCCCGGGTGAGGGCAGTCCGTCCCGGCAAAAGACCGACGGTGGTGGGGTAAGTTTCATGCTGATTGGAGTCGCCGCGGAGACGGACCCCGCGGAAACGCGCGTCGCGGCGAGCCCGGAGACAGTCAAGAAATTCATCGGGCTCGGCGCCGAGGTCGCCATCGAGCGCGGCGCCGGCCTCAAGGCGGGCGTCGTCGACGCCGACTACCAGGCGGCCGGCGCGCGGCTCGTTTCGGCGACCGAAGCGCTTGGCGCGGATCTCGTTCTCAAAGTTCGTCGACCCACCGAGCGTGATCTCACGCAATGAAGCGCGGCGCGCTCGTGATCGCGACCATGGACCCTTACGGCCATGAAGACGCAGTCGAGGCGATGGCGAAGGCCGGCGTCGTCGGCCTTCGCGATGGAATTGATGCCGCGCATCACCCGCGCGCAAGTCATGGATGTGCTCTCGAGCCAGGCCAATCTCGCCGGCTACCGCGCCGTGATCGACGCGGCGTCGGAATATGGCCGCGCCTTCCCGATGATGATGACGCCGGCCGGCACCGTTCCCGCCGCGAGACTGTTCGTGATGGGCGTCGGCGTCGCGGGCCTGCAGGCGATCGCCACCGGGCGGCGCCTGGGCGCGATCGTCACCGCGACCGACGTGCGTCCCGCGACCAAGGAGCAGGTCGAATCGCTAGGCGCGAAATTCGTCGCGGTCGAGGACGAGGAGTTCAAGCAGGCCGAGACCGCGGGCGGCTACGCCAAGGAGATGTCGGACGCCTACAAGGCGAAGCAGGCCGCGCTCGTCGCCTCGCATATCGCCAAGCAGGACATCGTCGTGACGACCGCGCTGATCCCCGGCCGGCCCGCGCCCCGGCTCATCTCGGCCGACATGGTCAAGTCGATGCGCGCGGGCTCGGTCATCGTCGACATCGCCGTCGAGCGCGGCGGAAACTGCGAACTCGCGAAGGGCGGGGAAACGGTGACGACCGAGAATGGCGTCAAGATCGTCGGCTATTCGAGCGTAACCCGCCTCGCCGCGACCGCCTCCGCCCTCTACGCCCGCAACCTCTACGCCTTTGTCGAGACCCTGATCGACAAGACGAACAAGACGCTCGCGGTCAACTGGGACGACGAACTCGTCAAGGCGACCTGCCTCACCCGCGACGGCGCGATCGTTCATCCCAACTTTCAACCCAAATAGGCCTGACGCGCCCCCGCCACCTTGAGCCCCGGAGAGCCGGATGGACAATCTCGACGCCGCCATCACCAAACTGAGAGCCGCTGCCGACGCTGCCCAGCAGGCGGCGCAATCCGTGCATGCCTTTGGCGACCAGATCGCCGCCGCAGGCCACGCCGCATCCGGCGGGGCCATCGATCCCTTCGTGTTCCGGCTCGCGATTTTCGTGCTCGCGGTGTTCGTCGGCTACTATGTCGTCTGGTCGGTGACGCCGGCGCTGCACACGCCGCTGATGTCGGTCACCAACGCCATCTCCTCGGTCATCGTCGTCGGCGCGCTGCTCTCGGTCGGCGTCGCGGGCGTCGACAGCGGCGCCGTCTTCGCCAAGGTCGTCGGCTTCGTCGCGCTGGTTCTCGCGTCAGTGAACATCTTCGGCGGCTTCCTCGTCACCGAGCGCATGCTCGCGATGTACAAGAAGAAGGGCTGACGGACGTGAACGCCAATCTCGCCGCCCTTCTCTATCTCGTCGCCGGCGTCCTGTTCATCCTGGCGTTGCGCGGCCTCTCGTCGCCCGCCTCGTCGCGCCAGGGCAACCGCTTCGGCATGATCGGCATGGCGATCGCCATCGTCACGACGCTGGCGCTGAAGCCGCCGTCGAGCGCGATCTGCGTGGCTGCTCGTGGTTCTGGGCTTCGCCATCGGCGGCGGCGATCGGCGTCTGGCGCGCTCGCACGATCCAGATGACGGCGATGCCGCAGCTGGTGGCGATGTTCCACTCGCTGGTCGGCCTCGCGGCGGTGCTGGTCGCGGCCGGCGCGCTCTACGCGCCCGAGGCCTTCGGCATCGACGAGGGCGAGATCATCCATCCCGCGAGCATTATCGAAATGTCGCTCGGGCTGGCGATCGGCGCGGTGACCTTCACCGGGTCGATCATCGCCTTCCTCAAGCTCGACGGCCGCATGTCGGGCGCGCCGATCCTTCTGCCGCAGCGCCACGCGATCAACATCGGCCTCGGCGTCGCGCTCGTCGTGCTGATCGCGCTCTTCTACGCCACGCAGTCGCCGGCGTTCTTCTGGCTGATCGCGCTCGTCTCGCTGGCGCTCGGCGTGCTCCTGATCGTCCCGATCGGCGGCGCGGACATGCCGGTCGTCATCTCGATGCTGAACTCCTACTCCGGCTGGGCGGCGGCGGGCATCGGCTTCACGCTCGGCAATCTCGCCCTCATCATCACCGGCGCGCTGGTCGGTTCGTCGGGCGCGATCCTGTCCTACATCATGTGCAAGGGCATGAACCGGTCCTTCTTCTCCGTCATCCTCGGCGGCTTCGGCGGCGAGGTGGCGGCCGTTGCCGGCAAGGAGACGCGGCCCGTCAAGCAGGGATCGGCTGAAGACGCGGCCTTCATGATGAAGAACGCCTCGAAGGTCATCATCGTGCCGGGCTACGGCATGGCGGTCGCGCAGGCGCAGCACTCCTTGCGCGAGATGGCCGATCTCCTCAAGAAGGAGGGCGTCGAGGTCAAATACGCCATCCATCCCGTGGCGGGCCGCATGCCCGGCCACATGAACGTGCTGCTCGCCGAGGCCAACGTCCCTACGACGAGGTGTTCGAGCTCGAGGACATCAACAACGAATTCGCCCAGGCCGACGTCGCCTATGTGATCGGCGCCAACGACGTCACCAACCCGGCCGCCAAGACCGATCCGAAGTCGCCGATCTTACGGCATGCCGATCCTCGACGTCGAGAAGGCGAAGACGGTGCTCTTCGTCAAGCGCGGCATGGGCTCTGGCTACGCCGGCGTCGAGAACGAGCTCTTCTTCCGCGACAACACGCTGATGCTGTTCGGCGACGCCAAGAAGATGACCGATTCCATCGTCAAGGCGCTTGCGCACTGAGGCTCGCACGGTGGCGTCGCGGAGCCTGGCGAAGGGCGCGCTGGCGGCGTCGCTCCTCATCATTGGCCTCGCCGGCGGCTCCGCCCTGTCGCAGGGGCTCCCGGGCGAGCCGCCCGCCGCGCAGGACAGGTTCCGCTGGCCCATCCGCGGGCCGATCCTTCAGCGGTTCAAGGACGGCGAGAACGACGGGATCGACATCCTTGCGGCGGTCGGCGAATGGGTGCACGCCGCCGGCGACGGCGTCTGCATCTACGCCGGCGACGACATCAAGACCTACGGCAAGCTCGTCCTGATCCGCCACGCCAACGGCTATGTCACGGCCTACGCCGACAACAGCGAACTCGACGTCAAAGAGGGCGACACGATCAAGCGCGGGCAGGTCATCGCCAAAGCCGGCGCCAGCGGCGAGGTCAAATCGCCGCGGCTGCATTTCGAATTGCGCAAGGACGGCCAGCCCGTGGACCCGATCAAGTATCTGGCGCCGCTTTAGGCGACGGGCTCGCTTCGCGAGCCCGCCGGCAAACAGGCGATGATCACGGAATTTGTGTCCCCGCGCCACGGATTAAACCCGCGTTTCTCGAACCGCGCCGCCTCGAGGCGCCGAACCCAAGAAACCATGGCGCGGACGCCAAACGGACGGGGCGTCGACCGCGCATTCATGCCAACTTTCTACAAGACCTGCCCATTGCCGTTTTGAGCGTTTTCAAAGGGTTGGAGCGAGAGCTGGCTCTATTTGCAACTCCCAAGGTGATCCCAATAACCCCTGGCGCCAACTCCACGGCCTCATCGTGAGAGGAGGGGACGGAATTGGCCGCCGCAGCTCACGGACGCAAGCGGGCGCTACGCTTGCAATTTGCTGCAAAGCTTGCCGAAAGCTTCATTTCGCCGGTCTTTGAGACCTCAGAAAGCTGCAAAAAATTGCAAAATATTGCAATTCCTGACCGAGAAACAAGACTTATCAAAGCCTTACAGGCTGATACGGCGAAAAAATGTAACTCCCACAGCCCCCTCCTTTTTGGTGGCTGAAGGCGGCTCGGGTGAGGCCGCCGCCAGAACGAAAGCGAATCACATCGCGAACGAACAGGAATCGACCGAGGCGTTCAGGGCGACGCCAGGCCAATTTTCTCGCGAAATGAGGGGGGTGCTTGGGAGTTACAAAAAACTCTATTTGGCGCCGATCAAGGGTCGACTTTGCAAGGCCGCGCAAGTCGACAGGCGAAACGGGCTTCGCGCTGAAGTCTGTTGCTGATTGGTGCTCTCCCTCCGGACCGATTGGAGAACAAACATAGCACAGAATAGGACTTCGGCCAAGAGTTTCCAGAATTTTCGGGGGCCGCCTGGGGACGCAACAGGCGCCGCGTCGCCGGGGCGTTGCCCTGGCGCCGCGCGGCCGCGGAGACCGGCCGAGGCGGTCGAAGCGACGTCATTCCCGGCAAAATAACAGGGCGTTTCATGTCGCGGAACAGGACGGTAACAGGAAGGTTACCGCGAGATAATTCGCGCTGATCAGGGAGAAAACAGATTGGTGGAGCGAGCGAAAGCACGGAGTACCGGCCGCCACGAGGATCGCCTATAAGGCGTTGGCGTTATGGGATCTGCCCAAGCCCAAAAAGTACACATATGCATGTGTCACCGTAAATCTACGGCGTCACGCATTCCTTGTACTCGAAATACCGGAAGTCGGCGTTGATCGCGCTTCCCGAGACATCGAATGCAGCCATGCCGACGAAGGCGCCGGTGAACGAGCGATGCTCCCCGCCTCCGGCTTCGTCCGACAGGATCGAGGCGTCGAGCGGGGGTCCGGCGTTGCGCCACTCGCCCTCGCCGCTCGAGGCGTAGGCGAACTGAAGGTTCGCGTGATCGACCGATGACGGCGAGCCGCACCGGACCGTCGGCGTCGAGCGGAATCGGGGAGCCCAGCGGGAAGCTCAGACGGCCCTCGGGATAGTCGCCCTCGCAACTCAGGATCGTCAGCACGCGTCCCAGCGCTCTCGTCCCATGTGACCGCCAGGAAATGGAACTTTTGGCGGTTGTAATAGGCCGACGAGGCCGGCCGCCTGCTGAAACGTCGACGGCTGGAAATCGAGCTCCGTTTCGGCGCGGTAGGCGAAATGCTCCTGCCGGCGCGCGACGAGCGCCTGCTCGAACAACGACCCGATCAATTCACGGGCGATCAGACGCAGCCAGCCCGGGCGGGCCGAGAGCGACACGATCCTGTCGACATGCGGCGTCCGCAGCCACTGGAAATCGAGCGGCAGCGCCCCGGGTGAAAAGTGAGTCCGGCTCGAGCGAACCTCCGCCTCGGCCTCAGTCACGGCGAGCGCCGGAACCTCGACGGCGGGAACCTGGCCGCCCTGCGCCAAGATAGAGCCAGTCGTCGTCGCCCCAGACGCATTTCTGGATCGCGGTTTCGCGTCCGAGCGGCGAGCGCCGGCGGCCCGCGAGCGGGCGCGAGCAGAGATGCGTGTGATAGACCTGACCGTCCGGCGTTTCGACGATCTGTCCGTGTCCGGCGCGTTGCAGAACCGCGTCGGGCGCGTCCTTCGAGGTGAGGAGATGGATATTGGGGTGCAGCTCGTAGGGGCCGTCGATCCGGCGCGAGCGGGCCATGGTGACTGCGTGGTCGTAGCCCGTGCCGCCTTCGGCGGTCGTCAGATAGTACCAGCCGTTGCGCTTGCTGAGATGCGGGCCTTCGACGAGGCCGTGCGGGCTTCCGGCGAAGATTGTTGTAGGCTCTCCGACGAGCCTGCCTGAGGCGGCGTCCCATTCCTGGAGGCGGATGCCGGCGAAGGCTGGATGTTTGCGGCCCCCGCCGGGGTCGGGCCGATGGTTCCAGATCATGTTGAGGAACCACTTGCGTCCGTCGTCGTCGTGAAACAGCGACGGGTCGAAGCCGCTCGAATTGACGTAAGTCGGATCCGACCAGGGGCCCTCGATCGCAGGCGCGGTGACGATGTAGTTGTGCGCGTCCTTGAAGTTGCCGTCGAGACGCTTGACGTCGGTGTAGACGAGCCAGAACCGACCGTCGGCCCAGGAAAGGCAAGGCGCCCAGACGCCGCCGGAATCGGGGTCTCCGCGCAGGTCGAGCTGCGAGGCGCGATCGAGCGGCCGCCGCACCAGCCGCCAGTTCGCGAGATCGCGCGAATGGTGGATCTGCACGCCCGGATACCATTCGAACGTGGAGGTCGCGATGTAATAGTCGTCGCCGACGCGGCAGATCGAGGGATCGGGGTTGAAGCCCGGCAGAATCGGGTTGTGAATCGTCGTCATCACTCCGCCCTCGCTGCGTCGGTCTCGGACTGCGCCTGCGGGCGCCACGCCGCAGGCGCTAGCGCGCCGCCCAAAGCAGGCCGCGCTGCAATATCGTTCGCATCTCAGGCACCTCGAATTCCGCCGCGACATGGCCGAGCGAGCTGTAGAAGACGCGGCCCGCGCCGTGCTTGCGCTTCCAGACGACCGGCATCACGACTCCCTCGATCCACGGCGCGTGCTCGCCGGAAAAGGTCGTCGTCGCCAGCACCTCGTTCGAAGGATCGACGTGCATGTAATATTGCTCGGATCGATAGTTGAAACCGGAGACGCCCGCCATGATCGGGTCGTCGGGCCTGGCGATGTCGACCCGATAGTCGATGATGTTGCCCGGATGGGCGACCCACTGCCCGCCGCACATGAACTGATACTCGACGCTCTCGCGGAAGGCGTCGCACATGCCGCCGTGATATCCGGCGAGCCCGACCCCGCCGCGCACTGCGGCGGTGAGGTTCTCGACCTCTTCCTTTTCGATCTTCGACATCGTGACGATCGGCACGATCAGGCTCATGTCGGCGATCGCGGGATCGGCGAAGGCCTCGGTGGTGTTCTCGATATAGACCTCGAAGCCGTGGGTCTTCGAGCATGTCCGCGACGATATGCGCGCCGGCTTCCGGCTCGTGGCCGCTCCAGCCGCCCCAGACAATGAGCGCTTCCCGCATCAAAGCTTCCTTCCGTTTTCGGTTGCCTGTCGGGCGTGTTCGGTCGCCTTCGCGTCAGTCGAGCTCGCCGGTCGCGAGCGATGCCGGCATCGGCGCCGGCCGCTCGGGGCGGGTCGAAATGGCGACCGCCTTGCCGGCGTCGGACGAGGTCTGGAACGCCTCCATCACTTCGAGCACATGCAGCGCCAGCGCGCCGCTCGCGCGGTGCGGACGTCCGGCGCGGATCGCATGCGCCATGTCGGCGACGCCGAGGATGCGGTAATTGCCGTCGGCGTAGGCGTGCCGCGTCTCGATCATCGCGCCAGTCCTCGCTGGCGGTCGCGAATTCGATCTGTGCCGCCGAAATAATTGGGGTCGGGCACGATCAGCGAGCCCGTTTCGCCGTAGAGCTCGATCGGAACATGTTTGTGCCGCGCCACGTCGAAGCTCATCGTCATCGAGACCGCCGCGCCGCTCGCGAACAGGAGCGTTCCCGTGACATGGGTCGCGACCTCGACCGGAATGCGTGTTCCTGCGAGCGGCTGGCTGGTGATCGACGCGCTCGGTCCGCATGCGCGTCGCCACGCCGCTGACGCTCGCCACCGGACCCAGAAGGTTGACGAGCGCGGTGACGTAGTAGGGGCCCATGTCGAGCATGGGACCGCCGCCGCCGAGATAATAGAAGCCGGGATTGGGGTGCCAGCGCTCGTGGCCCGGGCACATGAAGAACGCCGTGCCGCCGATCGGCCGGCCGATCAGCCCGTCGTCGATGCATTGGCGGGCCGTCTGCTGCGCGCCGCCGAGGAACGTGTCGGGCGCGCAGCCGACGCGCAGTCCCTTGGCCGCGGCCGCGTCGATCAGACCTGCGCGCTTCGGCGAGCGCGACGCCGAGCGGCTTTTCCGAGTGCACGTGCTTGCCGGCCGCGATCGCCTTCAGGCCGACTTCGACATGCGCCTTCGGCACCGTGAGATTGAGAACGATCTCGACGGACGGGTCGGAGAGAACCGCATCGACGGAGCGCGCGGGAAGGCCGAATTCGGCCGCGCGCGCTTCCGCCGCCGCGGGATTGAGGTCCGACAGGGCGACGATGTCGAGGATGGGGAATTTTTTCGCCGCGGTCAGATAGGCCGAGCTGATGTTGCCGCAGCCGATGACGCCGACTCCGACCCGTTTCATCACGAATCTCCCGCAACCGAGGCCTGCGGCTCGCGAATGGGCGCGGGACCCGTCGTTCCCCAGGGCGCGCCATAGAGATCGCGCAGCGTCATCGCCGCGGCGCCGCGCACCCAGATGCTGTCGCTCCATTCGCGCACGACGATGTCGGAGACGTCGGCGAGGCTCGGCGGCAGGAGCGCGGCCACGGTTTTTCGCAACGGCCCGATGAAATGTTCGCTGGCCGCCATGGCGCGGCCGGAAATGATCACCTTGGGCGGCGCGAACAGGGTGATGAGATTGGCGATGGCGAAGCCCAACGCCTCGCCGGCGGCCGCGAGCATGCCGATGCAGCGTTGGTCGCCGTCCGCGGCCCGCTGCAGCAGGAGCGCCATGCCGCGGCCGGCGCGAAAGGCCGCGTCGTGCTCGCCGCCGCGCAGCAGGGCCTCCGCCTCGCTCGAGCACCGAAGCCTCCGAAGCGACGTCGGCGAGCCGCCCGCCGCCGTTGCGCGGCGGCCCGACCATGAGGTCGCCGAGGTCGGGACTGAGGCCGTTCGCGCCGCGAAACAATTCGCCGTTGTGCAGGATGCCGAGCCCGAGGCTGCGCTCGACGCTGACGACGAGAAAGTCGTTGAGCTCGCGCGCCTGGCCGAACCAATGTTCGGCCAGCGCGACGAGATTGACGTCGCTGTCGATCGACGCCGGGACGCCGAGCCGCTCGGTGAGATCCGCGCCGAACGGCACGTCGCGTTCGCCGAATATCGGGCTCTGGCGGCAGACGCCGGCCGCGCGCTCGACCACGCCCGGGCAGGCCGACGCAGACGCCGGAAATGTCGGACATCTCGAGATCGGCGTCGCGACGCAGCGGCGCACCCCGTCCTCGACGAGGTCGGCGATCACCGCCGGCGGTCTGCCGGTCGATCCGGATCGGCAGCGCGAGCGTGCGCAGGACGTCGGCGCAGAAGTTCGTCGCCGCCACCGTGATCTGGTCGGGCGCGAGCTTCACGCCGACGACATGGGCCGCGTCCGGGTTGAGCTTGAGCATGACCCGCGGCCGCCCGCGGCCGGCGTCGCGCACGGCGCCGACCTGCAACGGCATGATCAGGCGGTCGTCGAGCAGCGCCGCGGTGATCGCCGAGACCGTCGTCGGACTGAGCTCGGTGAATTGCGAGATCTCGACCCGCGAGACCGGGCCAAACCGCCGGATCGCATCCATCACATGGAAGCGGTTGATCGCGCGCATCAGTTCCGGGTCGGCGGTCTTCATCGCTCTGGAGGCTTCCGCTTCGACGCACTTTTTTTGGGTCGCGGAATTAATTTCACCCCTCACTGGGGCGTGTCAAGCGAGCAAGAGCGCGTCGGACGCGCGATCCGAGGGACCGTCTTGACATCGCAGCGAAGTCGGGACAGATTTAATTTGCATCGCGGACAAAAAGAAAAGCATCCGCGCCGCACGCTCTCCAGGGAGGAGACCCATGAGTTTTCGCAGCTTCACAATCGCGGCCGCCTGTCTGGCGGCCCTGACGGCGCCGGCCTTCGCCGATACGAACATCACCGTTCTTCACGTCAGCGAAAACCCCGGTCAGAAGGCGGTGTGGGACAAGGCCGCGGCCGACTACAACGCCGCGCACAAGGGGGTCAACGTCCAGTTCAAATACCTCGAGAACGAAGCGTTCAAGGCGAAGTTGCCGACCATGCTGCAGTCGACCGAGTCCCGACCCGAGCTGTTCTACAGCTGGGCCGGCGGCGTCATGCAGGCGCAGGACAAGGCCGGCTTCCTCAAGGACCTCACCGCCGACGTCGGCGCCGTCGAGGCGACGATGGTTCCGGCCGCGGTCGACGCCTTCAAGGTCGACGGCAAGACCGTCGGCGTGCCGTTCGAGATGGGCCTGGTCGCCTTCTATTACAACAAGAAACTGTTCGAGAAGGCCGGGGTGAAGGCCGAGGACATCAAGACCTGGGACGACTTCCTCGGCGCGGTGAAGAAGCTCAAGGCCGCCGGAATCACCCCGATCGTGGTCGGAGCGGGCGAGAAGTGGCCGATGCACTTCTACTATTCCTACCTCGTCATGCGCATCGGCGGCGAGAACGCGCTGGCCGACGCGAAGGCCGGAAAGAACGGCGGCTTCAAGAACGCGACCTTCGTCGAGGCTGGCAAGCGCCTGCGCGAACTCGGCGCGCTCGAGCCGTTCCAGCCCGGCTATCTCTCGACCAAGCACACCGAGTCGGCCGGCATGTTCGGCGACGGCAAGGCGGCGATGGACCTGATGGGCCAGTGGCTGCTCGGCATGCAGGCGCCGAACTCCACGAGCGGCAAGGGTCTGCCGGAGGAGGACATCGGCATCCTGACCTTCCCGGTCGTGTCCGGCGGAAAGGGCAAGGCGACCGATACGCTCGGCGGAATCAACGGCTGGCTCGTGACCAAGACCGCGCCGCCCGAGGCCGTCGACTTCCTCAAATTCTTCAGCCAGGAGAAATACGCCCACGAGGCCGCGGCGACCGGCGCCTATATCCCTGTCGTCAAAGGCACGCAGACGGCGATCACCAATCCGCTGTTCCGGCGCCTGGCCGACGTGCTCGCTGCGACGACCTACCACCAGAACTACTTCGACCAGGATCTCGGCCCCGCCGTCGGTCGCGTCATCAATGACGTCTCCGGTGGCGTCGTTGCGGGCGAAACGACGCCCGAGGCGGCCGCCGCAGCGATCCAGGACGCGGCCGAACAGCAGTAGTCGCAGGCTGAAGCCAACCAGCCGGGCCCCGCCGCTCACCAGCGGCGGGGCCGCAGCTCTCGACAGCACGGCGAGGTTCGCGACTTGTCGGCAGTTGAGACGACCTATGTCGAACCCGCCCGGCGCATGTCCGCCAACGGCTGGGCGATCGTCGTCATCTTCCTGCCGCCGGCGCTTCTCCTCTTCACCGTGTTCGTCGCGCTGCCGATCGCGGAGGCCGCGTACTACGGCTTCTTCAACTGGGACGGATACGGCCGGCCGGAGAAATTCATCGGACTGAAGAATTACGGCTACCTGATCGGCAACGCGACCTTCAACCGCTCGCTCATCAACAACGGCCTCGTCATCGCCGTTTCGCTCATCATCCAGCAGCCGCTCGCGCTCGCGGTGGCGCTGATGGTCGCCGGGCGGATCACCGGCGCGGCTGTGTTCCGGATGATCTTCTTCCTGCCCTATATCCTCGCCGACGTGGCCGCCGGCCTGATCTGGCATTTCATGTTCGACGGCAGCTACGGATTGACGAGCGTGATCACCGGCGCGCTCGGCCTCGAGCCCTATTATCTCCTCGCCGACAAGACCTGGGCGTTCAGCGCGGTTCTGATCGTCATCCTGTGGAAATATTTCGGCTTCTACACGATGCTCTACGTCGCTGGCCTGCAGGGCATCGACAGGTCGCTGCTCGAGGCGGCCGAGATGGACGGGGCCAGCCGCTTCCAGCGTTTCTGGCACATCACCCTGCCGCTGCTCGGGCCAATGATCCGGCTGTCGATCTTCTTCTCGGTCATTGGCTCGCTGAAGCTCTTCGACGTCATCGTGCCTTTGACCGGCGGCGGCCCGTTCGAGACCACCAACACGATGGTCTCCTATCTCTATTATTTTGGCATCACGCGGATGCGCTTCGGATACAGCTCGGCCGTCGGCATCGTGCTGTTCGTCATCTGCGTCGCCTTCGCCTTCGGCTATCGACGGATTGTCATGCGCGATGACTGAAGTACCTCGATTGCGATGCAGGACGCCGCCGCGGCGGCGACGCATGAACCGTCGGGCCGCCGTCCGGGCGCGCTGGCGGGGATCGCGATCTTCGCCGTGCTGATCGTGCTTGCAGGCGTCGTCCTTGTTCCGATTCTCGCGACGGCGCTGAACGGCTTCAAGGAGCTCGGCGACCTGCAGTCGCGTCCGTTCTCCCTTCCTCGCGTCTGGGTGTGGCGGAACTATTGGGATATCCTGACCGGCTTCCGCTACTGGCAGGTGCTCGGCAATTCGCTGCTGATCTCGGTCCTGACCGTCTTCCTGACCCTCGCCCTGTCGTCGATGGCGGCTTTCACCTTCGCGCATCTGCGCTTTTTCGGCGACCGCTTTCTCCTGAGCTACATTCAGCTCGGACTGATGTTTCCGCTGGCGACGGCCATTCCGCCGATTTTCATCAGGGTCCGCGATCTCGGCCTTCTCGATTCCTATTGGGGCGTGGTGCTGCCCCAGGTCGCCTTTTCGCTCGCCATGGCCGTTCTCCTGCTGCGCAACGCGTTCAAGCAATTGCCGGGCGAACTCCTCGACGCCGCCCTGATGGACGGGTGCGGCTACTTCCGCTACTTTTTCTACATCACCCTGCCGCTCTCGGGGCCGATCCTGTCGACGGTCGCGGTCATCTCCTTCGTCGACGCCTGGAACGGCTTCCTCCTGCCGCTCATCATCTTCAACTCCGAGTCGCGCTACCCCTGGACGCTCGGACTCATGGCCTACCAGGGCCAGTATTCGACCCAATGGCAACTGGTGCTCGCCTTCATCACGCTGACGATCCTGCCGGCGATCCTGATGTTCCTGGTGGCGCAGCGCTACATCGTCGCGGGCCTGACGGCCGGCGCGGTCAAGGGGTGACGCGCCCCCTTCCCTCCTCATGCGTCCGGCATCCGCAATTTAGGAGCGGCCGCACAATTTAGCACCGCGGCCCCGCATTGCCGCCGCGATGTCCGTCCGCTACCACCCGGGGCCCGTCTCGACCCAAAGGTGATGCATGTCCGCCGCGTTCAAGCCGCAAGGAGCCGCCTCGAGGGGCTGGCTCAGACGCGAGCTTGGCGCGACGCTCGCGCTGAGCTGGCCGCTCGTGCTCGCCAATGTCGCGGTCAATGCGATGACGGCGACGGACTACATGATGCTGGGATGGCTGTCGCCGCACGCGCTTGCAGCCGGCGCGCTCGGGTTCAATCTTTATATGCCGGCTTTCCTGCTCGGCGTCGGCGTCGTCGGCGCGCTCTCTCCTATCGCTGCGGCGAAAATCGGCGCCGGCGAGACGACCGAAGGACTGAGGCAAGCCACCCATCAGGCCTTCCTGTCCGCCCTCCTCGTCGCCGTCGTAACGTGGATCGGGCTGTCGCAGACGACACGGATCCTCATCGCTGTGGGCGAGCCGCCAGACCTCGCCCGCGACGCCGGAACCTACATGCTCGGATTCCAGTGGAGTTCGCGCCGAGCCTCCTGTTTTTCGCCGGCCGCTCGGTGTTCGCCGCGCTCGAGCGTCCCCGTCCGACGCTGATCGCCGGCCTCATCGCCGCCGGCTTCAACGCGCTCGCCAATTACGCCCTCGTCTTCGGAAAGCTCGGCATGCCCGCCTTGGGCATCATTGGCTCAGGTCTCGCGACCACGCTGTCGCAGACGCTGATGCTCGCCATCCTGATCGCGACTTCGCTGATCGACCCCCGCATGCGGCGCCTGCGCCTCTTCGCCCTTCCATGGCGGCCGAACTGGGGCGACCTTGCAGCGCTGTGGCGCCTCGGGCTGCCGATCGGAGGCACGATCATGGCGGAAGTCGGGGTCTTTTCGGCTGCGACCCTCGTCATGGGGCTCATTGGCCGCGCGGCGCTGGAGGGTCATACGATCGCGCTGCAGATCGCATCGCTCGCCTTCATGGTCCCGTTGGGCCTGGGACAGGCGGCGAGCGTGCGGGTCGGGCTTGCCTATGGCGCACGCGATCCCGTCGCCATTACGCGCGCGGGCTGGTCGGCTTTCGGCGTCACTGTCGTCTTCGCCCTTCTCTCCGCAACGACAATGATCGTTGCGCCACGACTCCTCATTGCGCCCTTTATCGACGTCGATGCGCCCGCCAATGCCGCGACAGTGGAATTGTCGGTCGCCCTGCTCCGGGTCGCCGCGATCTTCCAGATCGTCGACGCCAGCCAGGCGACGCTCGCCAACATGCTGCGCGGCCTGCACGATTCGCGCTGGCCCCTCATGATCGCCCTCCTCGGCTATTGGGCGATCGGCGCTCCGATCGGCGTCGCTTTGGGATTTGCGACGCCGCTCGGCGCGGTCGGCGTCTGGATCGGCCTTGCGACCGGACTTGCCGTCGTCGCCGTCCTCCTGATGGCGCGCTGGCTCGCGAAGACTCGACGTGGCTTCCTGGCGCAGGACGCCGCCCCGGACGCGGCGATCGGGCCGAAGGTCGTCGAAGCGGCGAGGGTGAGCTCGCCGACGAGGTCGTAGAGGCGATGGCCTCCTTTCCCTTCGATCATGCTGAAAGGGCCGTTTGACGCGAGATCGCGCGCGACCTCAGAATGCCGGCTCGAATTGACGGCGATCAAAGCGGCCGGCCGAGGCCGCCCTCAAGAATGGCGCCCATGTCCCAGCAGACCGAACCCCTTGTCATCGACGTCGATACCGGAATCGACGACGCGCTCGCGCTTCTCTATGCCTGCGCCGCGCCCGAGGCCGAGATCCTCGGCGTCTCGACGGTCGTCGGCAACGTGAGCCTCAACGCCGCGACCCGCAACACGCGGGCGGTGCTGGCGCTCGCGGGACGGGGCGACATTCCCGTCTGGCCGGGGGCCGCGACGCCGATGTCGCCCGGATCGGCAGACGCGCGACACGTCCACGGCGAGAGCGGCCTTGGCCATGCCGTGCTGCCCGAGCCGCCCGAGCCTGCGAGCCGCATGCACGCCGTCGACGCCATCATCGCCTCCGCGCACGCCCATGCGGGCCGGCTGACGCTCGTCGCGACCGGGCCCCTGACCAATGTCGCGCTCGCGGTGATGCGCGACCCCGAGCTGCCGAGCCTCGTCAGGCGCTTCGTCATCATGGGCGGGGCCTATGCGGAGCCCGGCAACGTGACGCCCTGCGCCGAGTTCAACATCTGGCACGATCCCGAGGCGGCCCGTATCGTCTTTCGCGCGTTCGGGGGCGTCGGCGGGACGCCGGTGGTCGCGGTCGGCCTCGACGTCACCCGCAAGACGACCTTCGATGAAAACGACGTCGCCGCATTCGCGGGGCGCGCGGCCGGCAAGCCGCGGGGGCCGGCGCTGACGCGCTTCATCGACGATTCGTCCCGCTTCTATTTCGAGCGGATGGAGACATGGCATGGGCGGCGGAACCTCATCATGCACGATCCGCTCGCGGTTGCGGTCGCGCTCGATCCGACGCTCGTCGAAACCCGCCGCGCCGCCGTCGACGTCGAGACGGGCGGAAGGCTCGCGACCGGCGCAACCATCGCCGACTGGCGCGGCCAATGGGGCCGTCTCGCCAACACCGAAGTCGCCGTCTCCGTCCACGCTGACCGCGCCCGCCAGATGTTCTTCGACGCTATGCTCCGCCTCGCGGACGGGCCGGGGAAATGACCGCAGCGCGTGACCGCCGCTACAAACGTTCGTAATCGCGGACGGTCAGGCGGCGCGCAGGCGCGTCCTCTTCGATCGGGCGCGGCGGCGCGAGCTTCGGTACAAAGTAATTGTCGGAGCGGTCGTCGTTGACGAGCGACACCTCGCCCGCGATCGCCGCGCCGCCTTCGGCCCAAAAGGCGTGCGCGACATAGGGCTCGAGGGTCAGGCTCTCGCCCGGCTCGAGCCGCACCTGATCGCCGGGCCCGAGATCGAGCACGGTCACGTCTTTCAGCGCGCGGAAGCGTTCCTTGACGGGCTGGCCCGCACGGTCGACCTTGAACAGCTCGACCACGAAGCGCGCGCCGCCGCGATTTACGATGTCCTCGGTCTTGACCACGTGATAGTGGTGCGGGGCGCGCTGGCCGTCCTGGCTCATGATCGCCTTCTCGGCGTAGAGGCGCCCGCCCCTGGCCTCGAGTTGGCGCCAGTCGCCCATGCGCAGGGTGAAGAGGGTGAGCCCGTCGGTCGCGAAGGCGCCCGGCTTGAACTCGACGACGTTCCAGCCAAGGCCGCGCGCGGCGATGAATCCGGCGGCGTCACGATCGGCGCGAAAATGGCGCTCGCTCCACTGCGCGAATGGAGGCAGCCTGACGCCGTGCCGTTCGCACAGCGCCAGCATCGCCTCGATGCGCGCGTCGATGAAAGAGCGCTTCATCGGGGCAAACCAGATCGGCCGCAATCCATGCGCGTCTTCCTCCCCACGTCTCGGCTGTCCTGTCTCGCGCGCGGCTCAGGCCTTCGCCGTCTTGGCGCGCTCGATGCCTTCCAGCACAAGCTTGCGCGCCTCCTCGGCGTCGCCCCAGCGAAGGATCTTGACCCATTTGTTGGGCTCGAGATCCTTGTAGTGAGCGAAGAAATGCTCGATCTGCTGCAGCGTGATCGACGGCATGTCCGAATAATTGTTCACACGCGCGTAGCGCTGCGTGAGCTTGGCCGAGGGAACGGCCAGGAGCTTTTCGTCGCCGCCCGCCTCGTCCTCCATCAGCAGCACCCCGACGATCTTGCAGCTCATGATGGCGCCGGGAACGATCGCTCGGGTGTTGGCGACGATCACGTCGCAAGGATCGCCGTCGCCGGAGAGCGTGTGCGGGATAAAGCCGTAATTTCCCGGGTAGCGCATCGACGTGTAGAGGAATCGGTCGACCACCAGCGCGCCGCTTTCCTTGTCCATCTCGTACTTGATCGGCTCGCCGCCGATCGGCACCTCGATCACGACATTGACGTCATGGGGCGCGTTCTTGCCTATCGGGACTGCGTTCAAGTTCACCGTCGGAACTCCAGATTTGCGCGGCGCATCTCATCGCCCCGAGACGAGCGGCGGCGGAATGCGGCTTATAGGGGGATTGGCCGCTCAGCTAAAGCCGAAAGCGACCCGCTCTCGATCCTGCCCGCCGAAAGTCTCATGCGCCCGCCGCACGATGCGTCCGCCGAGCCGACGATAGAAGCTGATGGCGCGATCGTTTTCCGCCAGCGCCCAGACGACGAGAGACCCGTAGCCGTGGCCAGCCAGATCCTTCCGCGCCGCCTCGAACATGCGCCGACCCAGGCCGCAGCCCTGACACTCCGGCGCGAGATAGAGTTCAAAGATCTCGCCGCCGAAGCCGAGCGTCGGCACCCGGTTCTTTCCATAGCTGACATAGCCGACGACAGCCCCGCCGAATTCGAGCACAATCAGCGGCGTGCGCCGCGCGATCGCGAGCCGCCACCACGCCGGGCCGCGGCGTGCGATCATCCGCTCGAGCTCGCGTCCGGGAATGACCCCGCGATAGGCCTCGCGCCAGGCGGCGTCATGCACCGAGGCGATTTCGACTTCATCGCCAAGCCGGGCCGTTCGAATGGATATGACCGTTTCGACCATGCGGTCATGTTAAGTCGTCGCGCCGCCAGGCCGCAAGGTCTTGACAGCTTGCCTCGCGGACTTTTTTGCTCGCCCGACGTTCCTCTGCTGAGTTGGCGCGGCGCGGCGCCTCGGAGTTGGCGCATTCGCGCCGGATTATTTGCATAATCGCGATTCAATCCCCAAGGTTTACGGCCTGGAGCTTTTTTGACAATGACGCCGCGATCATTTTGGAGCCGCCTTGGACTATCGGTCGCAGCGATTGCGACCCTGCTCGGTTCCCCCGCCGCGCGCGCCGACGTCCTGCACGCGACCTACCGCGTTTCGCTGATCGGCCTGCCGATCGGCGCGGCCAATCTCAACGCAGACCTGAGCCCCACCAGCTATTCGATTCGGGCCGACGCGAAACTGACGGGGCTGGCGAAACTCTTCGCCAATGCGCAAGGCGCCTCGACCGGCGACGGAGCGATCGTCGGAGGCCATGTCTCGCCGGCGACTTTCGCCACCATCGCCGCGAGTTCGAACATGATCCGCACCATCCGCATGGCGCTTGCGGGCAACGCGGTCAAAGGCGTCGACATCGCCCCGCCGTTCGAGGAAAAGCCCGACCGCGTACCGCTCGGGCCGCACGACGAGCAGAACGTCGTCGATCCGATCGGCGCCGTGATCTTTCCGGCGCCGATCTCGGGCCCGCTCGTCTCCCCCGAGGCCTGCAACCGCAAGATTCCGATCTTCGACGGCTACACCCGCTTCGACATCGATCTCACCTATGTCGGCGAGCGCAACGTGAAGGCCAAGGGCTACGACGGCCCGGTCGTCGTCTGCGCCATTCGATATGTCCCAATCTCCGGCCATCGGCGCGACCGGCCGGCGACCAAGTTCATGGCCGACAACAAGGATCTCGAGGTCTGGCTCGCTCCGATCGAGAGCGACCACATCCTTATCCCGTTCCGCGTCTCGGCCCGGACGATGATCGGCACCACCGTGATCGAGGCGTCAGAATTCCGGGTCGACGGGAACTAAGGCCGCGTCCGCGCGACCCCCCACTCCGGCCCGCCCCCACAAGCGGGGCGGGAGCGCTTTTCGTCGGTCAACCGCGATGTGTGAATTCGTTAGCCCGCTTTTCGTGGGAGGATAGACGGCCGGCGCGCTTTCCTCCCGGAGAATTGGGGGGGACCGCGTGACAGCGCGAGGGAGATGAGCTCTCGGGCTTCTTAGTAAACACCTACACGTTATGCTATATATTGCAAAGCGCATCTCTGTCGCGTAATGACGCGTTTGCGAGCTCGCCCGGTCATGATAAGGGGCCGCCTGCAAGACCGCGGCGAGGTCCTAAGAGCGAGGTCCCATGAGTTCATTCCATCAGGAGCGCGTGCTGAGCGTCCGCCATTGGACCGACCGTCTGTTCAGCTTCCGCACCACCCGGACGCCGTCGTTCCGCTTCGGGAGCGGCCAGTTCGTGATGATGGGCCTGCAGGTCGACGGGCGTCCGCTGCTGCGCGCCTATTCGCTGGCGAGCGCCCATTACGACGACGAACTCGAGTTCTTCTCGATCAAGGTCCCCGACGGGCCGCTGACCTCGCGCCTGCAGCACCTGAAGGAGGGCGACGAAGTGCTGGTCGGCCGCAAGCCGACCGGCACGCTGGTCGCTCGACGATCTGCAGCCCGGCCGGAACCTCTTCCTGCTCGGCACGGGGACAGGCCTCGCGCCGTTCTTGAGCATCGTCCGGGACCCGGAGACCTACGAGCGCTTCGAGCGGATCGTGCTCGTGCACGGCGTGCGCAGGTCGACGAGCCTCGCCTATGCCGATTGCCTCGCCGACGAGCTGCCGAACGACGACCATCATCGGCGAGCATGGTCCGCGACGAAGCTCATCTACTACCCGACGGTGACGCGCGAGCCGTTCCGCAACCAGGGCCGCATCCCGACCTGATCGCCAGACGGCAAGCTGTACGCGCGACATCGGCCTGCCGCCGATCGACCCGGCGCACGACCGCTTCATGCTCTGCGGCAGCCCGGCGATGCTGACCGACATGCGCGCCATCCTCGACGCGCCGGCTTCGAGGAAGGCAACCACGGCGAGCCCGGCGACTACGTGATCGAGAAGGCGTTCGTCGAGAAGTAAGCGGAGACGCCTGGCGTTCAGACCCGCCCTGAGCCCTCATCCGGCGCTTCGCGCCACCTTCTCCCGCAAAGGGCGTCGAAAGACGCCCGTCTATCGACAGGCTATGCGGGAGAAGGGAGCTCACTCCTCCGGCAGGACGCCCTTCTTGAAGAGAAAGCAGCCCCAGTGACGGCGCTCGCCGGTTGCGACGATGGCGAAGGCCTGGCTCGCGCGCTCGTAGAAGGCGAAACGCTCGACGCCGGCGAGCGCCAGATGCTTGCCGGTCGCGTGGTCGACCGCCTGTTGCACCTCGCGCTGCACCGGCGGCACGGCGTTGGGATCGCCGGTGACCTCGATGCGCATGGCGGGGTCCGGCACGAAACTGTCGAGGGGCATGACCGAGAGAATTGCTTCGACCGCCCGCGCCGCCGAAACGCCCGCCATCAGGATTGGCTGGCCCGTGACCGTCGACGCGGCGGTCGAGGCGGCCGGAAAATTCGAATCCACCACCGCGATCTCGTCGCCGTGCCCCATCCGTCGCAACGCATACAAAAGGTCCGCGTCCAGCAGCGGATCGATCCCCCAGAGCATGACAGCCTCCCTGTTTCCTTGTCCGGACAAGATAGCGGGTTCCGATGGCAGTCGGCAAATGGCCGCTGGCGCGGGTGGCGCGCCGAGCCCTGTAGCCGCGGTCGCTGACCGCGGTCGACGCGATCCATAGGGCGCCCGGAAGGACGCCCGTCTCTCGACGGGCTCTGGATCGCGTCTACAGTTTCCTCCGACCGCACCGACTGCCTATTGCCTCTTCCGCCTCGCCGGCTCCGGCGCGAAGCTCAACCGCCCCTTGGCCGATAGGCGCGCGACCGCGCCGCCGACATTGGCGCCGAGCGCCTGTCCTCGCGTGGAAGCCTCCCGCAGGCGGAGCGCAAGCGCCTCGATCTTCTCGAGCCCGATCCGGCTCGGGTCGCGCCCTCCGGCCGCAGCGATCCGGCGGACGAGGATGCGCTGGACGATCGCGATCGGCGCCGCGAGCAGCGACGCCGGCGTCGATCGGTCCGTTCGCGCCGAGCCGCGACCTCGACCTCGTCCGTCATCCGCTCCAGCGCTTCGTCCGCTTCCGCCGCGCGGCGCGCGAGACGCGCCAGACCTTCGGAGTCGAGGCCTTCTGCGGCGAGGCCGGCGATCAGGCTCCGCAGGCGCGGGCGGGCGTAGCGCGGATCGGCGTTCGACGTGTCCTCGACAAACGCGGAGCCGCGCGCATGGGCAAACGCGACCAGCGTGCTCTTCGCGACGCCGAGCAGCGGCCGCGCGATGGCGAGACCGTCGCGCTCGCTCATCGGCGCCATGCCGCTGAGGCCCGCGACGCCCGACCCGCGCATGAGGCGAAAGAGCACCGTCTCCGCCTGGTCGCCGGCGTGATGGGCGGTCGACGATTGTTCGTGCCCCGATCGCCCGGCGTGCGTCCGCCGAGCAGCCGGTAGCGCGCCTCCCGCGCGCGCTCCTGAACCCGGGTCGACGGCTTCGCGCCGGTCCAGACAAGCGTCCGGTGCGGGACGCGCGAGCCGCTCGCAGAGCCGAGCCACGCTCGCCGCCTCGGCCGCGCTCTCGGGCCTCAAGCCATGATCGACGGTCGCCGCGGCGATCCGCGTCGTTGCGCGCCGCGCCGCCCATTCGGCGGCCATCAGCAGGAGCGCGGTGGAATCGGGGCCGCCCGAGACGGCGAGAAGCGCCGAAGGGGCCGCCTCCAGCGGCGCGAGCAGCGCGTCGACCTCGGCCGCAGACAAGATCTCTTCGCCGTGGGCGCTCACCGCGTCGCTCAGCAATGGTCCTTGGCCGCCTCGCGCTCGGCGAGCCGCTTCACCGAAGCGGTCGCGCCCGGATAGCGCTTGCCGAATTCGGCGAAGGTCGCGCAGGCCTGCTCCGAATTGCCGAGCGCGGCCAGCGTCTGGCCGAGCCGCACCATGCTTTCCGGCGCCCGCGAGCGACTTCGAGTAGTCGGTCGTGACCTTGAGATATTGCTCGGCCGCCTCGCGCGGGCGCGAGCGCTGGAAATAGGTTTCGCCGATGTAGAAGATGGCGTCGGGGGTCAGGCGATGGCCGCTGTTGGCGGCCATGAACGCCTTGAACCCGTCTTCGGCCTGCTGGTACTGGCCGGTCTGAAACGCCTGCAACGCCGTGTTGAACTGTTCGCGCGGCGCGTCGAGCATGGCGACGCCCGAGCCGGTGATCAACGGCCCGGTCGTCGGCGGAGGGGCGGAGCCCCTTGCCGAGCTCGAGCGGCGTCCCGGCGGGCGGCGGGGCGGGACGGACGAGCGGCGCGCTCGGCGCGGTCGTTCCGAGCGGCTGCGGCGCGCCGGGCGCGTTCGGCATCGGCGTTGGGGTCGAACGCGTCCGAGCGCTTCGGCTTGAGCGGCGCGGGCGCTTCGGTCTCCGACCGCCGCCGGCGCCGTCGCCACGGCGGCCGGCGCCGGCGGCTGCGCCTGCCCGGGATGTTCGCCGAAGCGGAACTCGACGTCCTGCCGGAACTTCTGCAGCTGGTCTTCGAGACGGCGCTGGGCGTTCTCGAGCTCCTCGATCCGGCCGTTCGCCTGCCTGCAGGTCATCTTCGAGCCGGTTGATGCGCAGCGACCTGCTGCGCCGCCGCATCGGCGTCGCCGCCGGCCTCGCCCGGAATGTCGGCGGGGGGCTGGGTCTGCGACGTTTGCGGGGCCTGCCGGCGGAAAAGGTCAAGCTGGGCGCGCGCGGGCGAAACGATCGCGGCGCAAGCCAGACACGCCGCCGTCAGGCGCAGGATTCGGAGACTGATCAAGGGCGGCGGCCTTTGCATGGATTGAAAAGCGCGGGGCCCATACGCCCCGCGGATGTCGGTTTCAAGCCCGCCGCTCCCCTTCAACTCGCCGGCGCGCCGTTGAGCACCGTCACCGCGCGGCGGTTCTGCGACCAGCAGGAAATGTCGTCGCAGACCGCGACCGGCCGCTCCTTGCCGTAGCTGATCGTCTTCATGCGCGAGGCGGACACGCCCTTGGCGGCGAGATAGTCGTGCACCGTCTGGGCGCGCTGCGCGCCGAGGGCGAAATTGTATTCGCGGGTGCCCCGCTCGTCGGCGTGCCCCTCGATGGTGAAGGTGTAGCGATTGTACTGGTTGAGCCAGGCGGCCTGCTTGTCGAGCGTCGCCTGCGCGGTCGGGGTCAGATTGGTCTGGTCGGTCTCGAAGAACACGCGGTCGCCGACGGTCTGGTTGAATTCCTGCACGCTGCCCGGGCCGGCCGCGCCATAGCCCGCGCCGGCGCCGCCCGCCGCGAGATCCTGGTTGTTGCGCGCGCAGGCGCTCAAGCCCAGGCCAAGCGCGAGCGCCGCCGCCATGACCACCGAACCCCTGGACCAAACCGACGCCATGGCAGACTCCTGAACGAACCGCAGCCGCTGTTGACCTAGGCGCCGAAGGGTTAAGGCAAGGTTCCAGCAACCTTACCCGATCCCTTGCTCCCGTTTTCGTGGATCCCGGGCGACGGGCAGAGCGTTAACAGGGCGTTGATGGCCATATTGCGGCGCCGCAAGCCTTGCGCATGCCGCGATTGACCGGCATTGTCACGGTTTCGTGAATGGACGGCCCGCGGAGGGCCATTGCTGGGACCCGGGATGAAGCATCACAAGTTGAGACGGACGGCGCTCCTGGCGCTGGCGTTGGCGTTTCTGGCGGTCGCGACGGTCTGGGACGGCCTGATCGCGGTCGGGCGCCTCGTCGTCCGGCTCATCCCATGGACCCGGTTCAAGCGGGGCTTCATTGCGCTTGTCGACTGGCTGCCGGCGCCGGCTGTCCTGCTCATTTTCCTGGTGCCGTTCCTGATCATCGAGCCGACGCTGACGCTCTGCGACTCGTCGCGATGGCGATGGGCTACGTGGTCTCCGGGGCGATCCTCTGGATTGTGCTGAAGGTGCTGAGCATCGCCCTGATCCCGGCGATCTTCGATCTCACCCAGCACAGGCTCATGACGATGCACTGGTTTGTCATCGCCTATGACAAGGTGATGGCCTGGCATCACTACGCCGACCGGATTGTCGCGCCCTACAAGCACGCCGCCGCTGCGGTCGTGCGGCAATGGCGGCGGCGCGCGGCGGCGATGGCGACCCGCGCGCCGGGCGTCGCCCAGCTCGCCGCGCGGTTCGCCTCCCGCAAGCGCGCCGCCAACGGCCGCCCGCCGGCGCCGACGAACGCATAAGACGCGGGACCTGTCCGGCGTTCCCAAGGCGGCTTGCGCTGGCGCCTTGCCCCGCAGGGCGACATGCGCCAAGGCTGAAATGTGGTCCGGCGGCGCTCCCTCTTCCGCAGGCTGGCGCGGGCGCCGGCGTCATCGCGCTGGCGCTGGCCGGCGTGTTCATCGGCCTCGTCGCGCTCTATGCGTTCGCGCCTCCAGTCTCGACCCTCATGCTCGCGCGCTCGATCGAAGGCAGGGGCTACGAGCGGATCTATGTGCGGCTCGGGCAAGTCGCGCCGGTCGGCCGTCGCCTCCGTGATCGCGTCGGAGGACGCGAAGTTTTGCGCCAACGACGGCGTCGACTGGGGCGCCCTGCATGAGGCGCTGAGCGGCCCCGAAGGCCCCCGGCGCGGCGCCTCGACCATCACCATGCAGACGGCGAAGAACCTCTTCCTCTGGCCGGGCCGTTCGGTCATCCGCAAGGGCGTCGAGATCGGCATGGCGCTCGTGCTCGGCAAGGCCTGGTCGAAGGCGCGCACGATCGAGATCTATCTCAACATCGCCGAATGGGGCGACGGCGTCTTCGGCGTCGAGGCCGCGGCGCGGCGTCATTTCCACAAGCGCGCGAGCGAGCTCAATGCGCGGGAGGCGGCGTTGCTGGCGACCGCGCTGCCCAATCCCGGTCAAGCGCGACCCGGCGCACCCGAGCCCCCTCCAGCGCCGGCACGCGGCCGAGGTCATGGCTCGCGCCGAGGACATCGGCGAGCTCACGGCCTGTCTGCCTTCCTCGATCATTCGCCCCTGAGACGTCGAAAGACGTCCTCGACGGGATAGATAATCTATACTCTCGCCCTCGCGCCGGGCGCCGCCTGGAACTTCGTCAAAACCGGAATTCTCCCTGTTATGCCCTGCTAACAGGGGAACGCGGGCCTCGCGGCGTTTTGACCTGAGGCATGAAAGCGCTGAATATCAGTCACTTGCGATGAATTGCTCACGCAATGGTTGAGCGAGATAACAGGGAGGCGGTCTCCCTGTTACGCCGCATAACAGGGCGAGGACAATCGGGGAAAACCGAAGCCAGAGACCGGCCTTCGCGCCCGCCCGAGGGCGCGAAAGGATAGAATTTCTATACTCAGCCGCCCGAAACCGCCCGAAACCGCGACCGGCCGGAACCGGCCGGAATGGCGCCTTTTTGGCTGGCCACTGAGGGATAAAATTCCTGATTTTACAACCGACTACGAAAGACTCCTCATGTGTTACATGAGCTAAACAACGGCCCCATATTGCGTCGCTCCGCTCCCGGGGCGCGGCTTTGTCTCCATCCAAAGAGTCCTGCTCCAGGATTCGCGGGATCAATCAACGGGTCTTTCTTGGCCTTGGCTCAGCTCCTCAACCAGATCATGAAGTCGACCATCCGCCTCGCCAGCGGCGAATAGGGCGGCTGCATGAACATCTGGACCGAGGGCATCGGTCCCTGCTGGAACACCGGCCTCAGCTTCGAGAAGGTCTCGAAGCCTTCGCGGCCGTGATAATGCCCCATGCCGCTCGCTCCGACGCCCGCCGAACGGCAGATCGTGCTGAACCGCGTGCATCATCGCATCATTGACCGAAACGCCGCCCGACTGGATGTGCGCAATGTAGAAATCGCGAGTCGCCCGGTCGTGGGTGAAGGGGTAGAGCGCCAGCGGACGGTCGCCCGCATTGACCGCGTCCACGACCTCCTGCGGCTGGTCGTAGAGCCGGATGGGCAGGATCGGCCCGAAGATCTCGCGGCGCATGACCTCCATGTCGGGCGTCGGATTGAGGATGAGGTGCGGCGCGAACTTGCGCTTCGTCGCGTCGGGCGTCTGGCCTTCGGCGAGGTTGACGAGCGTCGCGCCCTTGGCGCGCGCGTCCTCGAGCGCCGCGGCCAGGCGATCATAGGCGCGCTGGTCGATGATCGAGGTGAAATCCGGCCCGTTGACGTCCGGATAGCGCTTGGCGAACAGGCGCCGGCAATGGTCGACGAATTCGGCCTCCTTGCCGCGCGGCAGATAGACGTGGTCGACGGTGATGCAGGTCTGGCCGGCGTTGAAGGTCTTGGCCCACAGGATGCGCTCGGCGGCGGTCTTGATGGGTAAGTCCGGCGCGACGATTGCGGGCGACTTGCCGCCGAGTTCGAGCGTCACCGGGGTCAGGTTTCGTGCGGCGCTGGCCATCACCGCCCGGCCGGTCTGGCCCGAGCCGGTGAAGAGCAGGTGGTCGAACGGCAGCGACGCGAAGGCCGGGCCGCGGCCGCCGCCGTCGTCGAAGAAGGCGAGTTTCTCCCTGGGGAAAGTATTTCGGCGTGATCTCGATCAGGAGCTCGGCCAGGCGGCGCGAATTCTCCGACATTTTCACCATCGCCCGGTTGCCCGCGCCGAAGATGCTGACGAGTGGGGGGAAAGTCAGGAAAATCGGATAGTTCCAGGGAACGATGACGCCGACCACGCCGAGCGGCTGCGGAATGAGCCGGTTGCGCGCGCCGGCGAAGGCCAGGAGGTCCACCCCCCGGCGCCGCGGGCGCATCCAGCTCTTCAGGCGCTTTGCGGCTTCGTGCGCGGAGTCGAGCGTCACGAACAGTTCCCCGAACAGTGTCTCGAATTCGCTCCGATTGCCGTAGTCGGCATTGATCGCGGCGACGATCGCCGCCTGGTTGTCCTTGACCATGCGGCTGAGCGCCTTCAGATCTGCGACGCGCTCGGCATGCGTCGGTTCGGGCGCCTTGAGATAGGCGGCGCGCTGGGCGTCGAAGCAGGACTGGAACTCGGCCGGAATAGCGAGTTCGGAAGCGGGAAAGACGGGCGCGTTCATGGGGTTGCCCCTTTTGTTGCGCGGGCCTCGCCCGCCGGTTGGCGTTTTCTTAAGGCCGGCCGTCGCCGGTCCGTGGCGCAGTCGGGCGCACATTTAAGCCCGATTTTGGGTGGGTCAATGGTCGGCGCCGAAACCGGGACTATCCCGGCGCGAGCGCCCGCTTGCCTTGCCGCCGCCCGCGCCCGGGGCCTATAGAGGGCTTTCGCGCGCTCCGCGAAAAGCGCCGCTCAGAAGGCCCCCATGTCCGCCGTCGACGTCAAGCCGACCAGCAACCGAAAGCCCGGCGCCAAGGCCGACGCGCCGAACGAGCCGTTCAAGCGCTCGCTCGCCTCCTGCACGCGCGCGCTCGCGCGCCATCCCGAGCTCGAGATCTCCTTTTCGACCGACAAGCCTTCGCTCGTCACCGGGCCGGAAGGCCCGAAGGCGCGGCTGCCGGAGCCGCCGCGCAAGCCCAATCTGCGCGAGGCCGCCATCATTCGCGGGCTCGCCGATTCGCTTGCGCTCAGGCTCGCCTGCCATAACGACGCGATCCATCGCCGGCACGCGCCGCAGAATCCGGCCGCGCGCTCGCTGTTCGACGCGGTCGAACAGGCGCGGGTCGAGGCGATCGGCGCGCGCCGCATGGAGGGCGTCGCCTCGAACCTCACCGCGATGCTCGACGACAAATACCATCGCAGCCCCTTCGCCGAGGCGCGCAGCCGCGACGAGGCGCCGCTCGAAGACGCGGTCGCGATGCTGGCGCGCGAGCGCCTGACGGGCCTGAAGCCTCCCGCCGGCGCGGAGCGTCTGACCGACCTCTGGCGCTCCTTCATCGAGGAGAAGGCCGGCGGCGACCTCGACAGGCTCAGCGACGCCATTCTCGATCAGCGCGCCTACGCCAGGCTCGTGCAGAAGCTTCTGACCTCGCTCGGCATGGCGAGCGAATTCGGAGGCCGACGCGGACGAGAGCCAGGAGAACGAGGAGAACAAGCCGCCCGAGGAGCCCGACGAAGCCGAAGGCGAGGGCGACGAACAGCAGTCCGAGGATTCGATGCAGCGCGAGGCGGCGGACGACACCGCCGACGACGCGGACGAAGGCGCGATGGATACGGTCGAGGCGCCGTCGTCGGAGCTCGAGGACGAGGGCGACGCAGGCGACGCCGAGGAGGCGGCCGAAAACCGGCCGCCCCAGCCCAACAGCCAGGAACGGCGCGGACCGGACTACAAGGCCTTCACCACCCGCTTCGACGAGACCGTCGACGCCGACGAACTCTGCGAACCCGAGGAATTGCAGCGTCTGCGCGACTATCTCGACAAGCAGCTGCAGAACCTGTCGTCGGTCGTCGCCCGCCTCGCCAACCGGCTGCAGCGGCGCCTGATGGCGCAGCAGAACCGCTCCTGGGAGTTCGATCTCGAAGAGGGCATGCTGGACACGGCGCGCCTGCCGCGCATCATCATCGACCCGCAGCAGCCGCTGTCCTTCAAGCGCGAGAAGGACATGGACTTCCGCGACACGGCGGTGACGCTGCTCATCGACAATTCAGGCTCGATGCGCGGGCGCCCGATCACGGTCGCCGCGACCTGCGCCGACATTCTCGCCCGCACGCTCGAGCGCTGCGGGGTCAAGGTCGAGATTCTCGGCTTCACCACGCGCGCCTGGAAGGGCGGGCAGTCGCGCGAGGCCTGGCTGCAGGCGGGCAAGCCCGCCAATCCCGGCCGCCTCAACGATCTGCGCCACGTCATCTACAAGGCCGCCGACGCGCCCTGGCGGCGCGCGCGAAAGAACCTCGGCCTGATGATGCGCGAGGGCCTCCTCAAGGAGAACATCGACGGGGAGGCGCTCGACTGGGCGCATCAGCGCCTGCTCGGGCGCCCTGAGAGCCGCAGAATCCTGATGATGATCTCCGACGGCGCGCCGGTCGACGATTCGACGCTCTCGGTCAATCCCGGCAACTATCTCGAGCGCCACCTGCGCCATGTGATCGAGGAGATCGAGACCCGCTCGCCGATCGAGCTCATCGCCATCGGCATCGGACACGACGTCACACGCTACTACCGGCGCGCGGTGACGATCGTCGACGCGGAGGAATTGGGCGGGGCCATGACCGAGAAGCTCGCCGAGCTCTTCGACGAAAAAGCCGAGCCGCCGAAGCCGGTGAAGCCGGCCGCCCCGAGGCGAAGGCTGAAGGCGGCCTGACGGGCCGCAGGGCTAGCGCGACTTCGTCGGACGACAAATGGTCGGACGACAGACTTGGATGGCCAGGCGAACCTCCTATCTATGACCCGTCATGAACACCACAACTCGCCGCCGGGTTCTTGCGTCTTCAATGTCCGGTGCGGTCGATCTGTTTGGCGCCCTGGGCGGCTTGCCCGAGGGATTCCGCTATCATCCGGATCTCCTGCCCGCCGACGAGGAAGAGGCCCTGGCGAGCGAACTCGCCGCGCTCCCGTTTAAGCCATTCGACTTCCATGGTTACCAAGCCAACCGGCAGGTCGTGGGGTTTGGCCTTCGCTATGACTACGATCGTCGCGCCGTCGTCGAAGCCACGCCGCTTCCCGCGTTTCTCGTGCGGCTGAGAGCAAAAATCGCCGACAGCTTCGATCGGCCAGCCGACGCTTTCCAGCAAGTGCTGATCAACGAATATCGGCCCGGCGCCGGGATCGGCTGGCACCGAGACAAGCCGCAATTCGACGAGGTTGTCGGCGTGTCGCTGCTTGCGCCCTGCGCGTTCCGTTTTCGGCGCCGGTCGGGCAAGACCTGGGATCGCCGGTCGCTGACGGTCGAACCGCGCTCCGCCTATCTTCTGTCCGGGCCATCCCGGACGGTCTGGGAGCACAGCATTCCCGCTGTCAATCGTCATCGCTATTCGATCACCTTTCGAACGCTCGCAGCGAAGACAGCTGCCGAAAAGGCGTCTCGGTCCGATGGGGCGTTCCTCCCGGCGGATTGATCGAAATGGTCGTCCCTGAAACACTGGCCGGCGGGAGCCGGCGCGCTCGCGGGGATCGGCTTCACGATGTCCCGCTTCATCGCCGGCCAGGCGTTCCCGGCGGAAGCTGATTTCGAAGCCGCCAAAATCAGGATCTTTGCCGCATCTGTCCTCTCCGCCTTGATCGGCGTGACCCTGCTCTCGATTGCCGGGCGAGGCCTGGGGGAACGATCGGCGACTCCGTTGTTCGCCAAACTCGAGTCGAAGCGCGTTTGATCACAGTTGCGGGCGCCGCCCGCATTGCCGAATTGGGGCCGGCAGTGATACGAATTGCGCCGCGAGATGATTTCTGATCACGTTTTCAGGCGTGGTTCAGCAAAACAACTTTACGGGCGGAGGAAACGGCTATGTCCCCAGGCAGGTATCTGGCGTGTGCGACCCTTGTGTTTGGCTTCGGAGTCCTGGCTTCGACAGCGCAGGCCGAGGACAAGATAACGATCGGCTTCGTCACCCACTCGCAAGGCGACCCGTTCATCCAGCAGATCATCGACGGAGCGCAGGCGGCTGCCGACGATCTTGGCGTCACGCTCAAGGTGGCGCAACAGCAGGGAAGCGCGCCCGACGGTCAACTGAAGCTTGTGCAGACGATCGTCAATGCGGGCGCGCAGGGAGTCGCAACCTCGGTTCCCGGCGATTCCATGGCCAACAGCCTCAACGACATCATCGCCGGCGGCGTTCCGGTCGTTCAGTTCAATCTCCTGAGCGCCGCGGTCAAGGCGCCGTATGTGGGCGAGAAGTCAACCCAAAGCGGACGCATCCTCGGCAAGGCGATCGTCGACAAGCTTGGCGGCGCCGGGGCGAAGGGGAAGGTCATCATCGGCAATTGTTTTCCCGGCCTGACGGTGCTCGAGAACCGCGGCAAGGGCGTGAAAGAGTCGCTCGCGACCGCTCCGGGCGTCAGCGTGCTGGGTCCGTTTGACGTCAAGGTCAGCGCCGTCGAGAACTACAATCACTGGGAGCAGCTCTACGCGGCCAATCCCGACGCTGTCGCTCTTGTCGGCCTGTGCGCCCCCGATGTCGCGAGCCTCGGCAAGCTCAACGCGGCCAACGCCGACAAGTTTGTCGCCGGCGGCTACGATCTCACCGCGCAAAATCTGCAGGCGGTGAAAGACGGCCACGCCTACGTGACGCTTGGGCAGAGCGCGTTCGTCCAGGGCTATCTTCCCGTGGCTCTTCTTGTGCACGCCATTCAGAACAAGAAACCTCTCGAAGTCGGATTCTACAATGCCGGCACCCAGGCCGTAACCGCGACCAGCGTCGACATGGCGAATAACCTGCCGGCCACAACCTTTCCTGAGCTCCAGGCGATGGCGGCCGACCCGAAGGCGACCGCGGCTTTCTACAAGCCGTGGTCGAAATGCGTGAACGGCCCTGACGCCGGCAAGAGCTGCGCGCAGATCGAGCCGATCGCGGCGGAAGGCCAGTAACGCGAGAGCCGGGCGGCGCGGCGGCCAGCCCCGCCGCGCGCGCCTGGATCCAAGAGATGGCCGACACACCGCTCGTCGCCGTTCGCGGCCTTCGTAAGCGCTATGGGGGCGTCGTCGCGGTCGACGGCATGAACCTCGCCGTCCGTCGCGGCGCCATTCATGCGGTGGTCGGAGAAAACGGCGCCGGCAAATCGACGCTGATGAAAGTGCTGGCCGGCGTCGTTCGACCCGACGCCGGCGAAATCGAGATCGATGGGCGCGCGGCGAAAATCGTTTCTCCGGTCGTGGCGCGCCAATACGGCGTCGGAATTGTGTACCAGGAGCTGAGCCTGTTCCCGCAGCGCTCGGTTCTGGCGAACCTGTTCGTCAACCGGGAGCCGCTGCGGCGAGGCTTCGTCTCCGTCCGCGCGATGGAAGACCTCAGCCGAGACCTTCTGGACCGGCTCGGCTTGCGCGTCGACGTGCACATGCCGGTGAGCCGCCTCAGCATCGGCGAACAGCAGCTTGTCGAGCTGGCCCGCGTGCTCCTGGAGGAGCCTCGCCTGCTGATCCTCGACGAGCCGAACTCCGCGCTCACCGAGCAGGAAACCAAACGGCTCTTCGATGTGTTGCGGCAACTGAATCGCCGCGGTATCACGATGCTGTACGTCTCGCACCGGCTCGAGGAGGTCTTCGCCATCTGCGACTGGGTCACGGTGACTCGCAACGGCCGTGACGTCATGACGAGAGAGCGCGCGAACGTGACCATGCGGGAGGTGATCGAGGGCATGATCGGCGCTCCGCAGACGGAGTTGTTCCCGCCGCCCCTGCCAAGACCAGGCGGCCGCGAATCGTCTGCGATCGTGGTCAAGGGACTGAGCGGCGGCGCCTTGAAGGATGTCGACTTCACCGCACGCTCAGGAGAAGTCGTCGGTTTCGCCGGACTCGAAGGCTCGGGTGTCGCGACGCTGCTCGGCATGCTGTTCGGGACACAGCGTCCACGAGGCGGCGAGGTCACCTTTCCGGATTCGCGCGGCCTGCCGCGTGGTCCCACCGAAGCGGCCAGGCGCGGCATCGCCCTGGTCCCGGCAGACCGGCGGCGAAACGGCCTGATGCTCGACAAAAGCGTGCTCTTCAATATCAGTCATGTCGCGGTTGGCGCGCTGAAGAACGGCCTGCCGTGGTTCGACCATGGGACGGCGCTCGACCGCGCCGTCCGGCAGATCGACCGCCTGCGCATCAAGACGCGCTCCCCGCACGCCCTGGTGAGCCATCTGTCCGGCGGCAACCAGCAGAAGACCGTGCTCGGCAAATGGCTGGAAGTCGCGCCCAAGGTGATCCTGCTGGACGATCCCACACGCGGGGTCGATGTCGGCGCCAAGCGCGAAATCTATGCCCTCATCCGACGCATGTCGGCCGACGGGCGGATCATCTTGTTCAGCTCGACCGAGCTGCCGGAGCTGATCGGGCTGTGCGATCGAATTATCGTGCTCTACCGCGGCCGGATCGCCGGCGAGATCAAGGGCGGCGGGATCAACGAGCGCACTCTGCTTCACGCGGTCAACACCGGCGAAATCCCGCAGGTGGCCCTCCAATGAGATCCCGCCGGCCGCGCGGTGGGATTTACGAAGAAGGAAACCCATGATCCGTCGCGCCTTCACGATGCGCTTGAAGCCCGGCAAACTTGCCGAATACAAGCATTTTCATGACAACGTCTGGCCGGAGTTGGCGGCCGAGATCGAAAAGAGCGGCATCGCCTCGATGACGATCTTCGAGAACGATCCGGTCCTCTTCCTCTACTCCGAAATCGTGGACGAGGGCGCATGGGACAAACTCTGGCGCACCAAGATTCATGATCGATGGTCCGAGGAGGCGATGAACCCGCTGATGTTCTTTCGTGACGACGGGATCGTCGACTCCACCACCATGCGGGAGGTGTTCCACCTCGAGACGCGAGCCGGCGCGCCTCGATGACGGACCTCGGCGGGAAAGTTGCGGTGGTGACGGGCGCGAGCCGCGGCCTCGGTCAGCGCGCCGCCATTCGGCTTGCGGGCCATGGCGCCGTCGTCGTGCTGATCGCCCGGAGCGAAGCGGCGCTCGAGACGACCGCGCGGAGCATCATCGAAAAGGGCGGCCGCGCCGAGATCGTCCGCGCGGACTTGAGCGATCCACGGTCGCTCGACGCCGTCACCACGCGCACGAGCCGCATAGGCGCGCCGTCGATCCTCGTCAATGCGGCCGGCGTCTTCGGTCCGATCCAGCTCATCAAGGACAGCGATCCAAAGGAATGGATCGAGACGTTGATGACCAACATGGTCAGCCATTACCTGACCTGCCGGGCCTTCGTGGGCGGGATGATCGACCAGGGCTGGGGCCGAATCGTCAACGTGACCTCGGCGAACGCGCTGCATCCGCCCGGGCCGCTTCACAGCGCGTATGGGACGAGCAAGGCGGCGCTCAATCACTTTACCCGCCATCTGGCGGCGGAGATCGAGGGCAGCGGCGTCACCGCAAATGTCATTCATCCCGGCGACGTCAAGACCGAGATGTGGGCCGACATCAGGGCAAAGGCCAGGCGAGTTCGGTCCGCGCGGCGGACGCATTTCAGCAATGGGCGGATTGGGTCGAGCAGACCGGGGGCGACGATCCGGAGAAAGCCGCAGACCTCATCATCAACCTGATGGGCGACGAAGCCGCCGCGGTCAATGGACAGTTCCTGTGGATCAAGGACGGGTTGCAGCCTCCCATGCCCAGTTGGGGCGCCGCATCAGAATCGCTGCCGTGGCAGAAGTAGTGTGGTTGACGACCCGTTGGTCCCGGATCCCGCAGGCGCCCGAATCTCCGACCTGGCGGCGACGCCAATTTCGATTGCCGGAGGAAATCGGGGTCATCCTCGTTCTCCTGGTGATGATCGTCGTGATCGGCGTGGCGCGGCCGCGGTTTCTGAATCCGATCAACCTGCTGACGATCCTCGGCAACACCACGTTCCAGGGCATGCTGTCGCTCGGGATGGTGTTTCTGCTGGCGATCCGCGAAATCGACCTTTCGATCGGATGGATGTTCAATTTCTCCGCGGTCGCCTCGGCGTTGCTGATGGTGGCCGGCGTCAATCCCTGGCTTGCCGCGGTTGCGGGCATCGGCTTCGGCGGCGCTCTCGGACTCGTCAACGGCGTGCTCGCCGTCGGCCTGCGGCTGCCTTCGATCATTATCACGCTCGGCACGTATTCGATGTTCGAAGGACTGTCGCTCGTCGCCAATCAGGGTCGCGCCGTCTTTCCGCCCGACCAATCGAGCAGCTTCTTCACCTTTGCATCGATGAAAATATTGCGCGTCGTTCCGGTCGTGGGCGTTCTCTTCGTGGCGTTGGCGGTGACGCTGCATCTCGTGCTTCACAGGACGCGCTTCGGCTATCGCGTGCAGGCGATCGGCAGCAACCCGGAAGCCGCCCGGTTCGCCGGCATCCCCATCTCGCTCGTGCGCCTGCAGACCCTCGTGCTCATGGGCGCGATTTGCGGGCTTTCGGGAGCGCTCTATGTCGGCTTCCGCGGCGCCATCGACCCGCAGGAAGGCGCCGACTTCGTCCTCATCGTCATCGCCGCCGTCATCATCGGCGGAACGCCGCTTTCCGGCGGTTGGGGCACCGTCATCGGAGCGGTCGTGGGCATGCTGATCATTCAGGTGATCAGCAGCGGCATCATCTTCTTTGGCATCGACGCGACGTGGAGCACCTTCGTGACCGGCGCGGTCATCGTGCTCGCCGTCGCTCTCGACCAGATCGTGAAGCGGCAGCGCGACAGGGCGCTGCCGTCGTAGAGGCTCACTTCAAGGAAGGGGCCGCCTCGCCTTCGCTTTCTCAGGCTCCGCCGCGATTCCCGTCGATGAAGCGGGCCGCCTTCTCCCCGACCACGATGGCGGTGAGGTTGGTGTTATGCATGACATTGTCGGGATAGATGCTGGTGTCGGCGACCCGCAGGTTGTCGAAGCCGTGGACGCGAAGGTCCGGCCCGACGACCGACGTCGGGTCGCCCGGCGGGCCCATCCTGACCGATCCCGCCTGGTGATGGGCGGGTCCCATCGCTTCGGTCAGCGCCTCGGCGATCGGCTTGTCGAGATCGTCGATCGCCTTGGCGCCGTGCGACTGAAAGGTCCGCGTCGCCAGCATGGCCTTGACGAACGAGCGAGCGTCGGCGAACCGATCCCGATCCCGCTGACTGGTGTTGTAGCGATGGTCGATGAGCGGCGGGCGCGTCGGATCGGCGCTCTGGATGCGGACTTCGCCGGTCGCCTCCTGGCGGGTGAGATAGGTCCAGAAGCCCGCGGTATGCTCCTCCTCGTCGACCGGAAACGGATGGGTCTGCCACTCCGGCTCGCCCTCGGCGTTCGCCGGACCGCGCACGTTCGCGGCGAAGAAACGTCCGGTCGTCACGCCGAGCCCTTCCGCCCTGAACATCATCGGAAAGCCCGGATGATCGGTCAGGTTGCGTCCGACCGGCAGGTCGGCGACGACGTCGATCCCAAGCGGCCGCAGCCATTCGGCCGGGCCGATGCCGGAGCGCTGCAGGATGGCCGGGCTGTTGTAGACGCCGGCGCTGATCACGATCTCGTCTGCGAGACGCGGTCCGCCGCTCTCCTGCAGAATCGAGATAGGCGACGCCCTTGGCGCGGGCGCCTTCCAGGAGCATGCGATCGACATGGCAGCCGGCGCGGATGGCGAGATTTGATCGCGCGCGGGCGGCCCTGACATAGGTCACGAGCGTGCCGAGACGGACTTCCTTGTAGCGGTTGTGCGGCATCGGCCCCACCACGCCCGCATGGGCGTCGAGCGCGTTGAGGTCGGGCGCTTCGCGAACGCCGAGTTCGACGCAGGCGTCATACATGGCGCGGTTGACCGGCGCCCAGCTCTGCGGCCGATAGCGCTGAATGACGATCGGCCCGTTGCGGCCGTGAATCGGGTCATCGCCGAAATTGACGTCGGTTTCGATGGCGATGAACAGAGGCAGCAGGTCCGCCCACGACCAGCCCTTGTTGCCCATCGCGGCCCAGCGATCGAAATCGAACGGCGCGCCGCGCGCCGCGATCGTCGCGTTGACCATCGACGTGCCGCCGACCAGGCGCCCGCGCGGCACGCGCAAGCTGCGGCCGCTCAGCGTCCCCGCGCCGTCGGTGTTGACGAAGTCCCAGTCGAACTCCGGTATCCCTCCGGCGCCGCGCCAATGATGCTCGCCGCTAAAGGTGAACAGCGGCGGCATCGTTTCCTCTAGCGGGAAATCCGGACCGGCCTCGAGCAGCAGGACTTTCCGCGAGGCGTTTTCCGACAGACGCGCCGCGACGACGCCTCCGCTCGAGCCCGCGCCCACAACAATGACGTCGTAGTGGTCCATGAGCATCCCCGAAGGCGCATGTTCGCCGCGCCTCAGCCTTCGCATCTTCCTGCGCGCAGCGATCGAGTCCGTCGCGCCTCAGGTCTCGATTGAGGCGCGACGACCAACGCTCCATTTCTGGCCAGCGGTCTGAGCGCCTCGGACTATTCCTTCGCCGCGGCTTCGACATTGTCCTTGTTGTAGACCGTGAACGGTCCCATCAGGACACGCAGGCCCTTGGCGCGGGTCGGATCCTTGGTGATGGTGAATTCGCCCATCCGGCCGGCCTTGAACTTCGCCCCTTCCTCAGCCTTCAGAGCGTCGGTGGCGAGCAGATAGGCCGTGTAATAGGTGAGGTAGCCGAGGTCGACGAAGCTCCACAAGGCGAACTCCGGCGCGCAGCCGTTCTTGGTGTAGGCGAGCATTTCGCTCGGCAGGCCGAGACCGCTGACCTTCACCTTGTCGCACAGCTTCTCGTCCTGCAGCGCCTTGGCGGCGGCGACAATGCCGACCGAGGTCGGCGCCATGATCACTTTCAGGTCCGGATATTTGTCGACGAGCGCCTGCGCCTGGGTGTAGCTCTTTTCCGACTCGTCGTTGCCGTAGACCGTGTCGACCAGATTGAGCTTGGCGTATTTGGGATCCTTCAGCGCCGTCTTCATCGCGGCGATCCAGGCGTTCTGGTTGGCCGCGTCAGGCGAGGCCGACAGGATGGCGAATTTGCCGCCGCCTGGCCCGGTGAGGTCGAGCGTCATGTCGGCCATGACCTTGCCGATATCGGCGAAATCGACCTGAGCGACGAACACGTCTTCGCCTTCGGACGAGGGAATCGGCGAGTCCCAGGTCACGACCTTGATGCCCTTGGCCTGGGCCGCCTTGGCCGCCGGCACGATCTGATCGCCCGAGTTGTTCGAGATCATGATCGCCTTGACGCCCTGGGTCGTGGCGTTGGTGACGATCTCGATCTGTCCGGCGACGCTGTTCTGCGGCGTCGGACCGAGGAACTGCAGCGCCGTCGGGTTCTTCAGCTCCTTGGCGGCCTCCTCGGCCCCTTTGTGCGCCTGGTCGAACGGCAGAATGCCGAGGAATTTCGGCAGCAGCACCATGCTGACGGCCTTGCCGGGCGTCGCCATGGCGTCCTGGGCCAGCGCGTATTGCGGCAGGGCCGCGATCATCGCCAGCGCCGCGGCGCCCAACAAGAAGTTTCCTCATGTTTCTCTCCCTTTCCATTTGTTGTTTAGGTCCTGCCACACATTCGGGATCAACACCGAGAGGATGAGAAGCCCCCCGATCACGTAGTTCTGAGTGTTGCCGGTGATGTCGGCAAGCCCCATTCCGTTGCGAAGGTTCAAGATCACGAGCAGCGAAAGGCCAACGCCGACCAGATTGCCCTTGCCGCCGAAAATGCTGACCCCTCCCAAAAGCACGGCGGTGATGACGTCGAGTTCGAAGCCCTCCGCCATGTCGCCGCGCACCGATCCCAGTCGGGCAGCATAGAGAATTCCGGCGAGCGCCGCCACAAATGCCGAGCCGACGAACAAGCCGCCTTGACCAGTCCGACCCGCACGCCGGAATAGCGCGCCGCCTGAACGTTGCTGCCGACGACATAGACGAGACGACCAAACGCCGAGCCGTGCAGCACGATTGCGAAGACAATGAAGAGCACAACGAAAATCACGATCGCAGCCGTGAGCGGGCCGATCAAAGGCTGCTGGCCGAGCGTGTTGAACCAGTCCGGAAAACCGCCGATCGCGCGGTCTTCCAGCAGAATGCGGGCGACGCCGCGATAGCCGATCAGGCCGGCCAGCGTGACCGCAAGCGACGGCAGGCCGACCCGGGCGATCCAGAAGGCGTTGTTGAGCCCGGCAAGAACGCCCGCACCGAGCGCGATGAGAATAGCCAAGCGGCATCGGCGCGCCCTGATGGAACGTCCAGGCCATGACGCAGGCCGAGAGTCCCATGACCGAAGCGACGGAAAGATCGATCTCGCCGCCGATGATGACCAGCGCCATCGTCAGCGCGACGATGCTCTTCTCGATCGACAGCTGAAACAGATTGACGATGTTTCCGACGCTGAGGAAATAAGGTGAACCGACGCTGTTGAGCGCGACGATCGCGATCAGCAGCACGAGCATCATCGTTTCCCATCGTTTGAGCCTCGCGAGCGCGCTCATGGCCGCGACGCGCCTTGTTCCCCGGAGGCAGGGCTCGCCTCTTTCGCGACCAGCTTCATCTCCGCGCCGCCCCAAAGCGTGCGCAGGCGCTGCAGGATGACCGCGTCGCTCGCCACCGCCAGCAGGATGAGGAGCCCAAGCACCGCATCGAGCCAGAACTCGCTGATGCCCAGGCGGAAGAGGCTCTGCTCGAGCGTCCCGATCATGACAGCGCCGAGCATCGCTCCCGAAACCGTCCCGGAGCCGCCGAAGACGTTGACGCCGCCGACGACGACAGCGGCGACCACGCTGAGCTCCAGGCCGCGTCCGGCCTCGACCGTGATGTTGCCGAACCGGGCGAGAAGCATGAAGCCGCCGAGACCCGAGAGCGCGCCGCAGATGACGAAGGCGAGGAAAACGACGCCCTTGATCGGCAATCCGATCAGCTGCGCCGCCTCGGGATTGGAGCCGATCGCGTAGAACCGTCGGGCGAAGCTCAGATAGCTCGTTCCGATCTGGAACACGATGACGATCAAGAGCGCCAGCATGAAGAGGGCGCGAATGTCGAGACTACCGATCGGCAAAATGTTGACCAGGGGAAGATCGATCAGCCACTGGGGCAGACTGTCCGTGGTCACGGTCTTGGCGCCGGAGAGGTCGACAAGCACGCCGCGATAAATCGCCAGCGTTCCGAGCGTCACCACGACCGCGGGCACCCTGCCCCACGCCACGATCAGCCCATTGACGACGCCAAGCGCCGCGCCGAGGGCGATCGCAATCGCAACGGCCAGGAAAGGATTGATGCCGTTGTGGTTGGCGATCAGCGTTCCGACGAAATAGGCGGTGAAGCCGACGATCGAGCCCACCGACAGGTCGATATTGCGCGTCAGCACGACCAGCGTCTGACCGACCGCGACGACGGTGATGATCGCGACGCTCGACGCAATGCGGTTGAATGTGCGGAAGCTATAGTAATTGTCGATGAACGAACCGAAGATCACGATCGCCGCGACAATGAGGACGAGCAGGCTCAACTCGCGGATCTGCTCCGGGCGGACTCGTCGCTTGAGCCAGTTCATGACGGCCTTCCACCGACTGATACCGCCAGTCTCTGACCCATCGCCGCGGTCATGACGGACTCCTCGTTGGCTTCGGCGCGATCCAGGATCGCCATCTGCCGGCCCTCTCTCATGACCAGCACGCGGTCGCTGAGGACCAGCACCTCCGGCAGATCCGACGAAATCACGATGACGCCGATGCCCTCTGCCGCGAGCTGGCCGATGATCGCGTGCACCTCGGCTTTGGAGCCGACGTCGACGCCGCGCGTCGGTTCGTCGAGAATCAGGACCGAAGGGTTTGTGTTGAGCCATTTGCTCAACATGACCTTCTGCTGATTGCCGCCCGACAGCTTGGCGACCTCGAGATCGACCGATGGCGTCCGGATCGCGAGCCGGGTGCGGAAGGCCTCGGCGGTCCGCCGCTCCTGACCGGTTCGGACGAGGCCGAGGCGATTGAGATAACGGCGCAGAACCGGCAAGGTAATGTTGGCGAAGATCGCCATCGGGAGGACCAGCCCAAGCTGGCGACGGTCCTCGGAAACATAGGCGATGCCGAGATTCATGGCGTCGCGCGGAGAGCGGACGGTGACTGGCTTGCCGTCGAGGAGGATCGTTCCCGAGGTCGCGGGTTCGATGCCGAAAAGGGCGAGCCCGACATCGGTGCGGCCCGCCCCGATAAGGCCCGCGAAGCCCAGCACCTCGCCCCGGCGAAGGTCGAAGGTCACGCCTTCGAATACGCCTTGGCGGGCGAGATCGGTCACCGAGAGAACAAGGTCTTGTCGGGCCGAGCTGGCCCGCACCTTCGTCAGATCGATCGCGCGTCCGACCATGTCGGCGATTGCGCGCTGCGGCGTCGCCTCACGGCGCGTTCGCGTCGATATCAGTCTTCCGTCGCGAAAGACCGTGACTTTGTCGGCGATCTCGAACACTTCTTCCATCCGATGGCTGACAAAGAGGATGGCGACGCCCTGCCTCTTCAGGTCGCGGGCAAGCTTGAACAACTCCTGGACCTCGTGCGCGGAGAGCGACGCCGTTGGCTCGTCCATGATGAGGATACGAACATTGAGAGAAATGGCTTTGGCGATTTCGACCGACTGCTGCGCGGCCAATGTCAGCCCCCGCGCCGGGTTTCGAACGTCCAACGCGACGCCAAGTTCGGCGAGGATTCTTTCGGCGTCGTCATACATCTCCCGCCACCCGACCACCGCCCCACGGTCCTGATGACTGATGAAAATGTTCTCGGCGACATTGAGATCGGGAAACAGCAGAGGTTCTTGATAGATCGCCGCGACGCCCAATCGCTGCGCCTCGGCGGCGCTCCGTATCGCGACCGGTCGGCCAGCCAGAAGAATCTCGCCGCGATCCGGCTGATGCACGCCGGTGATGATCTTGATCAGCGTCGATTTGCCGGCCCCGTTCTCGCCAAGCAGCGCGTGAATTTCGCCAGCGTGAAGCGCGAGGGAGACGTCCTCGAGCGCCTGGGTGGCGTCGAAGCGCTTGGCGACGCCGCGAATCTCCAGGACCGGTGCGGCGACTGCCGCTCCGTCGGCAAGCTCTTGCGCCTCGATCATCTCTGTCAGCGCCCGCCGGTCACGTCGATGATCGCGCCCGTGACATAGGACGAAGCATCGCTGAGCAGCCAGACGATCGCTTCCGCGATTTCATTCGCGGTTCCCGGGCGGCCGAGTGGAGTTGACGCGCCGATCTTGTATGGCCTCTCAGGCTCGCCATACGCGGCATGAATCTCGGTTTCGATGACGCCGGGGCGAATCGAGTTGACGCGCACGCCTTCGCGGCCCAGTTCCTTCGACAAGCCCAGCGCCATGGCGTCGACCGCAGCCTTTGAGCCGGCATAGTCGACATATACGTCGGGGGCGCCTATCCGTGCGGCGACTGAAGAGATCAGGACGATCGAGCCGCCGTTGCCGCCGCGGCTCTTGTTCATGCGTCGCGCGGCTTCGCGAGCCACCAGGTACGCGCCCAGCACATTCACATCAAAAACCTGCCGCATGCGCTCGACGCTCATGTCGACGAGGCGCGACGAGGTCGCCGCCACGCCGGCATTGACGACAACGCCGTCCAGAGGCCCAAGCGCCTTTGTCGTCGCCTCGAACATGGCGATCACATCGCTTTCGCGCGAGACGTCGCCCGCGACCGCGACTGCTTTCCCGCCCGAACGCTCGACCTCGGCGACGGCCGAGTGCGCGGCGGCGCTGTCCTTCAGATAATTGACGCCGACAGACCAGCCGCGCTCTGCCGCAAGAAGACAGGTCGCGCGGCCGATGCCGCGTGAGCCGCCGGTGACGAGAATGGTCTTGGACATGGCGCTCGACTCTCTAACCGGAGCGATTGAAGCCGCATCGAGCTCCACCTGGCGAGATTGGCGCAGTCGCCAGGCTTTTGCAACGCCGCGCGAAGTCGGGTCATTCGTCAACAACCTTGACCCGCTTTCCCAAGGTCGGCGAAGCTATGTGAAAGCGTCCCGGGGAGGATTATCACCGATGAAAATTGCAGTTCTTGGCGGCGGCGGGGCGATGGGCGGTCTATTCGGCGGCTATCTCGCGCGCGCCGGTGAAGACGTCGCTCTGATCGATGTGTCGCAGACCGCAGTCGACGCCATTAATCGGGATGGCCTTAAGATCGAAGAGAAGGACGGCTCGATGGCGACCATCCGCGCCAAGGCTTCGTCGAAGCCGCGGGATGTCGGGCCGGTCGATCTCATAGTCAATTTCGTCAAGTGCTACCACACGGAGGCGGCGATCGCCGCCGCAGCGCCGATGCTGGGGGACAGCACGCCAATCCTGACGCTTCAGAATGGCTGGGGCAATGCGGATCGCATCGCGGCGGTGGCGGGCGGATCGCGGGTGATGGTCGGGCTGACCTATCATTCAGGAACGCTGCTCGGGCCCGGCCGCGTCAAGCACTCGGGAATTGGAATGACACATGTGGGGGAGCTGAACGGCTCCCAGTCCGCGCGCCTTGACGCGGCGGTCACGGCATTTCGCAGGGCCGGCATCGAGACGTCGTCGGCGTCACGCATCGTCGACGAGATATGGAAGAAGCTTGCGTTGAACGTATGCACGTTGCCGACCGCGGCGCTGCTCCATTTCCCTGCGCACGAACTGATCGAGCACCAAGGGACGATCGCGCTCATGGAGGGGCTGCTCGCCGAGGTCGTGGCGGTTGCGAAGGCGCAAGGGATCAACCTCGATCACGCGGAGCGGTGGCAGGCGATCACGGGCTTGCTCAGGCAGGCGATCGGCGCTCGCGCCTCCATGTTGCAGGATGTGGAAGCGAACCGGCAGACGGAGATCGACGTGGTCAACGGCGCCATCGTCGAGGCCGGCCGGCGGCATTCGCTGCCGACGCCCCTGAACGACGCCATGGTCTGGATGGTCAAGAGCCTGCAGGCCAAGTACCTTGCAGCCGCCGGTCGGACGTGAGGACGGCTCGCAGCATTCCGGAGCCGGTTGCTACGTTAATCTGCAGCAGGGATCTGCAACCACGTTGGCGCATGCGGTATCCCCTGCACGGTCCAGCCGCCGTCGGCGACGATGGTCTGGCCCGTCACGTAGGAGGCTTCGTCGCCGGCGAGATAGCGCACGACGTTGGCGATTTCCTGGGTTGCGGCGAGGCGCTTCATCGGCACGCGCGCCACCATCCAGTCCTCTTGCAACGACCCGTCGGCCAATCCCTGCTCAATCAGCTTGGTTCGGGTGAAGCCCGGCGCGACGGCATTGACCCGAATGCCTGCAGACGCCACTTCAAGCGCCAGCGCGCGGGTAAGACCGAGAATGCCGGCTTTTGCCGCGCAATATGCGCCGCGCCCCGGCAAGCCGACAAAAGCGGCGGTCGACGCGATGCTGACGATCGCGCCGCCCTTGCCGCGCGCCACCATGCGCGGCACCGCCTCGGATGCGCAGATGAAGAAGCCATTGAGATGGGTCGAGACGACCGCCGAGAAGTCGGCGAACGAAATCTTCCCGACAAGCCCGACGCGCTGGATGCCGGCGTTGTTGACCAGGATGTCGATCCCATCCGACTGTGCGTCGATCGACTTGAACGCTGCGCGACGCTCGACGGATCAGTGACATCGGCTTCGAGATAGACGACGCCGTCGCGCGGCTCGGTGGGAGGCGACTTGTCGAGGGAGAAGACGCTGGCGCCGTCAGCGAGCAACCTCTCGGCGATTGCATCGCCTATGCCGCGCGCGGCGCCGGTGACGACGGCGACGCGGCCAGCAAGGGAATTGGTCATCGGCGTCCTCCTTGCGGCTCCGCGTCCGCTCAGTACATCAGCCAGCCCCCGCTGACGTTGATCGTCGCGCCGGTGACATAGCCGGCATGGTCCGAAGCGAGGAAGAGCACCGCGCCCGCCAATTCCGAGGGCGCCGCCATTCGTCCGAGCGGGATCGCGGCGACGGTCGCCGCCAACGACTCCTCGGTCATCCCGCTGCGCATCATCGCGGTGTCCGCGGCGCCCGGCGAGACTGCGTTGACGGTGACGTTGTCCTTCGCCAGCGAGCGGGCGAGGCCGCGCGTCATCGAGACGATGCCGCCCTTTGTCGCGGCGTACGCCACCGATCCGCCGAAGCCGCCGCTCCACCAGCCTTGCGAGGTGAAGTTGATGATGCGGCCGCCCCGTCCCTGGTGTCGAAAAACCCGGGCCGCGGCCTGATTGAGGAAGAACGTCGACTTGAGATTGATGTCGTGCTGAAAATCCCAGTCGGCCTCGGAGACGTCGTCGACGCTCGCGCGACGCACGAGGACGGCGGCCGCGCAGACGAGAACGTCGAGCCCGCCGAGCTCGCCGACGACGGTTTCGAGGAGTTTGGCGTGTCCGGAGACCGGACGCAGATCGGCGGCCAACGGCAGATGCGGCCCGCCCTCCATCTCGGCGACAACCGATCTCACCTTGTCTTCGGCGAGATCGACCACGGCGACCCGTGATCCCGCCGCGCCGAAGGCGAGCGCCACTTCGCGGCCGATGCCGCCGGCCCCACCGGTGACGAGGACGCACTTGCCGTCGAGCCCGGAGGCCAGGTTCCATGCCATCATGCGCTCCCGGCGTCTGGCGGGTTGAAGCCGGCCTGCTCTTCGACGTAACAGGAATGAGCCTCGCCGATGAATTTTGCGCGGTCTTCGATCAGCATCGCCTTGAACGGTTCGGCGGAGAAGGCGCGGTCGGAGTCGGCGATGCTGTCGAACCAGGTCTCGCCGAGCCCGTCCCATTCGGCCTCGGCAGGAATGCATCTGTCGATGCGGCTGAATCGCAGGCCGCGCAAACCGGGAAGCTGACGCACGATCTCGGCGTGCCGTCCCGTCCAGTGCGCGAAGAACTGCTCGCGCGTGAGGCCGGGCTTCCGGCGGATGAAGCTGACGCGTCGGATCATGCAGCGTCTCGCCGTCCGGGCGGCCGCTGGAACAATTCCAGCGTAATGACGTCGTGAACGCGCAGGTAGGCGCCGCGAGCCCCTGCGTTCGGCCCCCCGTCGATGGCGACCGGGCCCTCGCGGGCGGACCGGCCTCGCCCCGCAGGTCACGGCGCGCTTCCAGGCCACGTCGATGTCGTCGACCGCCAGGCAGAGATGCACGTTTCCCGGGATTCGCGGTCGCCTCCGGATTGGCCGTTCGGTCCGCGTTTCGTAGTCGAGCAGTTCGAGCACGACGCCGCCGGGAAGGTCGATGAAAGCCGCGCGGATCGAGACGCCGGGGATGCCGACGTGTTCGCCAAGGTAGGGCCGGTTGAGCACCGCGCGCCAGCGCGCCTTGAGCCCGAGGAAGTTCTCCCAAAACGAGAGCGCCTCGTCGAGATTGGCGACGCTCATGCCGACATGATGCACCGCCGTGGCCGTCGCGATCCGTCCCCGGTCTGACTGCTGGCTCGTCCAAAAGCGCCCTCCTCACTGACGAGGCTAGATTCTGAACATGCGCTCGGCGTTGCGGGAGAACATCTTCAGCTGTTCGTCCCGGCTGAAGCCCGCAATGATCTTCGCGTAGGCGTTGACGATGTCGGGATAGGAGCTGAACATCCGGTCCACCGGCCAGTTCGTGCCGAAGACGACGCGGTCGACGCCGAAGGCTTCGATGCACCCGAGCACCCAGGGACGCAGCGAGTCGATCGTCCACAGCCGGTCCATCATGCCGAGGCCGGAAATCTTCATCGCGACATTGTCGGCCTGTCGCCAGTTTCTTCAGGGCCGCAAGCCAGCGCTTGAAATAGGCGTCGTCGCGCGCTTCCGGAATCGCGCAGTGATCGACGCAGATCACGATGTTCGGGAACTTGCCTGCGAGGTCGAGGAGATCATCGAAATGCTGGATGCGCGTATCGATGCAGGCGACGAGGTTGTGGCGCTCCAGGAAACCGAAACCGGAACGCCAGGCGGAGTCGACGAGGTAGCGCCCCTTGCCGAAGTCGCGGATGCCCCGCACGTTGGCGTATTGCATGTGCCGTTCGAGCACCGACTGGGCGTCCGCGTCGGCCAGGTGGCATTCGGCGACAATGCCGTGCGGATAGCCGGTCCTGTCGGCGAAAGCCTGCAGCCAGCGAGTCTCGTTGACCGGATCGGGGATGCCGAGCGCGGCCTGGACGTGGATCGCCTTCGGCACGTTGGAGAAACGGATCTCGGCGATATAGTCCTCGATCCAGTAGTGCTGCGCCTTCAGCGCGTCGATGTTGCCGAGAAAGCCGTGGATCGCGTCCGGCTCGAGCCAGGAATAGCGCAGCTCCGGCCGCTTCAGATCGTGCAGGTGGAAATGGGTGTCGACCAAAGGAATTTCGGCCATGCGCATTGTCTCTCCGGAACCGCGAGGATCAGCGGCCGCGGACGAAACCCTCCCTCTTGAGTCCGCGCCAGCACAGGCCGGCGCGAAGACGCTCTTTGTTCCGTTTCCTTGCATAGCCGGAGGCCTCGAGGCGCGCAAGGATCGCATCCTCATGGTCCGGAGAGCGCGGGCGCTCGGTCGGCGGTTCGCCATTGGCGATTTGCGCTCGCGCAGGACGCACTTGCGCCTGTCCGCAGCGATTCTCTATAGTTTTGACGAGAGCGGCGGGAGGCGGATACGCCTCCGCCGCGGGAGGACGTTCACGGCATGGCTTCGCCATCGCAGCGGCGCGGCGTCGTCACCGGCGCCGGAAGCGGCATCGGCAAGGCGGCAGTGCGCCGGCTGGCGCGCGAGGGCGTGCGCGTCCTCGCCGTCGACGTCAATCCCGCGGGCCTCGCCGAGTTGAAAGGCGAAGCGGTCGAGACTCTGATCGCCGACATCACCGATCCAAACGATCGCGACGCGATTGGCGACTGGGCGGACGGCGCGCACTATCTCGTCAACTCGGCCGGCGTCGTGCTGATCAAGCCGATCTTCGAGATCACCGTCGAGGACTGGCGGCGCGTGCAGACTGTCAATGCCGAGGCGACGTTCTTCCTGTGCCAGAAGATTGGCCCGAAGCTCGCCGCTGGCGGCGCGATCGTCAATCTGTCGTCGAGTTCGGCGAAATACGCGACCACTGTCGAAGTCGCGGCCTACGCCGCTTCCAAGACGACGATCCTGTCGATCACGCGCTCCTTCGCCTACGCCCTGGCGGCGCGGCGGGTCCGCGTCAACGCCATCCTGCCCGGCATCGTCGACACCGCGATGCAGGAGGAGGTGCTGGCGAAGGTCGCGCCGATGCGAGGCCTGACGGCCGACGAATGGCGCGACGCGCGAAGCAAGGCGGTCCCGCTCGGGCGCGGCGCAAGCGCAGACGAATGCGCGGGGCTGATCTGGTTTCTGTTGTCCGACGAAGCGGCCTACATGACCGGACAGGCCATCAATTTCACCGGCGGTCTGGTGACCTGGTGATGGGAAAGGAAGGCGAGATGAAGAAGCCGATCTCGGTCTGCGCGACGGGCCTCGGACACCCGGAAGGTCCTTATGAGCTCGACGACGGGCGCCTGATCTACGCGAACACTTACGCCAGCGCGATCGGCGTGTGGGATCCGAAGACCGGCAAGGCCGGAGTCTACGCCGACGTCGGCGGCGGTCCTAACGCCTGCATGCTCGGCTCGGATGGCTACGTCTATTCGACCCAGACGCCGACGGTGGGCACTTGGGTCGCGCCGGTCCACCGCCCGCCATCAATCCAGAAGACGAGCCCGGCCGGCAAGGTGGAGGTGCTGGTCACCGAAGCCGACGGCGTGAGGTTCGACGGCCCGAACGACCTCACCTTCGGCCCGGACGGACGGCTCTATTTCACCGATTCCGGCGACTGGGCGCCGGAGACGAAGCCGCATCCTGGACGCATCGTCGTCGTCGAGAAGAACGGCAGGGCGCGCATTCTCGAAGAACTCGATCACGTCTATCCGAACGGCATCGTCGCCGAGCCGGACGGTTCGCTCGTTTGGGTCGAGTCCTACACGCTCAACGTCGTTCGGCGAAAACCGGACGGATCGAAGCAAGTTATCCACAAGATGCCGGACGGACATATTCCCGACGGTCTGAAAATCGACTCGAACGGCAATTTCTGGATCACCGCGGTCGCCGCCGGCGGCGTCGACATCATCGACAGGACCGGCAAGCCGCTCGATTTTCTCGAGACAGGCGGCACAATCCTCAATTGCGTATTCGGCACGGGCGGCGCACTCTATTGCTGCGACATGGGGCCGTTCGACGTCACCGGCGCGGCGATGACCGGCCGGCTGATCAAGGTCGACGTCGGCGTCGAGGGCATGACGCTGTTCCGCGGCGCGATCGGATAGGAATTCTCGCCATGAAAATCGCCAGGGTCGAGGCCATCCCGGTCAGCTATCCCGAGCCCAACGACTTCAACGCCCTTCGCCATCTCTGCCTCGCCAAGATCACGGCGGACGACGGACAGGTGGGCTGGGGCGAGTCGATCACGCAGTTTCCCGAGGCCAATTTCGCCGCCAAGGCGATCATCGAGGGCATGGCGCCGAACCTGATCGGCAAGGACCCGGTGCAGACCGAGACGCTGTGGCGGCAGAACAAGCAGCAGGCCTGGTGGTACGGCTATCACGGCGGCATCGCCTCCTACGCCGTCGCCGCCATCGACATCGCGCTCTGGGACCTCAAGGGCAAGGCGCTGGGCAGAAGCGTCCTCGACCTGCTCGGCGGTCCGGTGCATGAGCGGCTGCCGGCGATCGCCTCGTGCCATGCGCACTACGAGTCGATCCCCGAGATGGCCGAGGAGACGGCGGAATGGGTCTCGACCGGGCTGCAAGGGCTCAAGACCGGCTTCGGCAAGCGCGGCAACGCCCGCCTCGGCTACGATCACGACCGCGACGTCGCCTACGTCAAGGCGATGCGCGAAGTGCTCGGCGACAAGATGCTGATGATCGACAACGGCATCGCGATCAAGTGGGACGTCACCGACGCCGTGCGGCGAGCCAAGGCGATGGAGGAGTACAATCTCTCGTGGATCGAGGAGCCGCTCGGCGCCTGGGATCCCGAGGGCTACGCCAACCTGCGCGCCAAGACGACGACGCGCATCGCCTACGGCGAGCGCGAGTGGACGCTCGAGCAGTTCGAGCGCGTGCTGGCGACCGGCACTGTCGATGTCGTCGGCGTCGATCCCGGCCGCGCCGAAGGCATCACGGGCTTCAAGAAGGTCGCCGAACGATGCGAGTTCTATCGCCGGCAGGCCAACGCTCATGCCTGGTCGTCGGCGATCGTCACCGCGGCGAGCCTGGCGATTTCGTTCAATTCGCCGGCCTGCAAGCTGTTCGAGCTCAAGCCGCTGCGCAATCCGATGCAGCACGATCTGGTGACCAAGCCGTTCGAGCATGTCGAGGGCTGGGTCTATCCGCCCGTCGGCCCCGGCCTCGGCATCGAAGTCATCGAGGACGTGGTGAACAGCTTTCGCAGCGAAAAAATTCTGTCGTCGCAAAAATGAATGGGCGATAGGAAATCGGCAGTCGCCAAACCCAGGGAGGAATCAAGACATGAAATCGAGGCTGAAACTCTATGTTGCGACCTTTGTCCTTGCCGGCGCAGCCGGCGCCGGGACCGCCATCGCGGCGGACAGCCAGTCGCAGATCCCCGCGAGCGGCGACAAAGTCGCCGGCGCGCCGTTCGAGGTCAAGCGCGACTGGGGCACGTTCAAGCTCGCTGACCGAATCGCCGCCAAGGTCAAAGCCGGCGACAAGATCAATTATGTCTTCTCCTACCAGGCCTCCGGCATTCCCTTGTTCTCGCCGCAATACGCCGCCGGTTTCAACACCGGCTGCAAGCTCGGCAATGCGATCTCCCCGCTCGAATGCGCTTCAATCGCCCCGGTGCAGACCGACGCCAATCAGCAGATCTCGCAGATCGAAGCCAAGCTCGCGGCCGGCGAGATCGACTGCATCTCGATCGAGCCGGTGACTTCCGACTCGACGACTGCGATGGTGAACAAGCTGATGGACCAGGGCATCCCGGTCTTCACCGTCGGCGTCACCTCTCGCGGGCATGAATTCACCAATTTCACCCAGGTGCCTCAGCTCGAGGGCGAGACCGCCGGCAAGATCGTGCTCGACTGGATGAAGGCCAACAACAAGGACCTCAAAGTGTTCGCGGTGTCGGGCGGCGACCCGACGCAGTTCTGGGCGCAAGGCCGGATGAAAGGATTCCACGAGACGATCGCCAAGGCGATCCCCGACGCGAAGTTCGTCACCACCGAAGCCAATGGCCTCAACGTCAGCTACGATCCCGGCCAGACCTACGACGCCTACAGGACGTTCCTGTCGGCAAATCCGGACGTGCAGTTCATCGAGAACGTCGACATCGGCGCCGAGCATGCCGATCGGGCGATCACGAGCCTCAACAAGGCCGGCCAAGTCTTCACCATCGGCTGGAATGTCTCCAAAGGCCAGCTCGACGGGATCGAGAAGGGCATCCAGGTGGCGGCTCTCGATCAGCGGTGGTCCGACCAGGCGGCGTTCGGCGGCCCGGCCTGCGCGCAGTTCCTGAAGAACGGCGTCATCCTGCCAAACACGCAGACGCTGTTGCCGGTGATGAAGGATCAGGTGGCGGCGGCGCGCGTCGAACTCGATCGCATCCTCGGGCAGAAATAGTTTGCTAGCGTTCGGGGCCAGGCCTATCCTGGCCCCTCCTCCTCGAAAGCTTGGCCGCGTCGCTCAATGTCCAGCGCCGACTCCCGCGACCCTGTCCCGGTCGGAACGTCCCGCTCAAGCCTGTCCTCGACCGGTGCAGGCGACGTTCGACCTTGCTTTGCGCATGGGAGGCCTGTTCCTCGCCATCGTCCTCGTCGCGCTTCTGATGTTCGTGCTCAAGCCGAAGTCGTTCAACATCGACGTCGGCATTTCGGTGCTCCGCGCCATGAGCTCGGTGGCGATCATGTCGCTCGGACTGACCCTGGTGATCGTGGTCGGCGAGATCGATCTCTCCTTCGGCGCCATGTACGGCCTCGGCGCCAATTCGCTCGCTGTCATGTGGATCTTGCTCGGAATTCCGATTTACGCCGCGCTGCCGCTGGCGGTCGGCGTCGGGGCCTTGGTCGGCCTGTTCAACGGCGCTCTGGTCACATGGCTGCGCATCCCCTCCTTCATCGTCACGCTCGGCACCTACAACCTGCTCTATGGCGTTTCGCTATGGATCACCAAGACGTCGACGTTCAACCCGGTCTATCCCCCGCCCGGATCCGAGATCCCGCCGGCACAGCTTGATTTCTTCACCGGCCTGACGGCGAGCTTCGGCGCGCATCCAATCTCGTTCGAAGTCATCTGGATGCTTGGGCTCGCCGTGGTCGTCGGGTTCCTGCTGCATCGCACGCTCTTCGGCTTTCGCCTGATGGCGATCGGCGGCAACCCGGTGGCGGCGCAGCTCGCCCGGCTGCCGGTCACGCGCTACAAGATCCTGGCCTTCGTGATCTGCAGCATGCTCGCCGCCATCGCCGGAATCCTCGATTTCTCCTTCATCCAGACCAGCCCAGCCGAATATCGGCCTTTCCTACACGTTCCCGGTTTTCGCGGCCGTGATCATCGGCGGCGCCAGTCTCTCGGGCGGCAAGGGGACGGTGATCGGGGCAATGAGCGGAGCGTTGCTGCTCGCCGAGTTGCAGCAGGGCCTCGCCCTGCTTTCGCCCGGGCCGCACGTGCAGCAGCTCTTCCTCGGCTTTGTCACGATCGGCGCCGTCGCGCTCGACCTCGCGCTCACCAACATCCGCAGGCGCAGGGCGGCATGAACGGCGGCTTCGACGGCATCCGTCTCCGCGGCCTGCAGAAACGATACGGCGCCACAGTTGCGCTCGCCGGTCTCGACCTCGATATCCGGCCCGGGGAGGTTCTCGGCATCGCCGGACCGAACGGCGCCGGAAAAAGCACGCTCGTCCGGATCCTCGCCGGAGAGGAACGCCCCGATAGCGGCGAACTGGTCTTCAACGGCAGCCCCTGGACGCCGAGCCTCGATTGGCGCCGGGTCGCCGTCGTTCACCAGGAGCCGCAGCTCTTTCCAAACCTCACGGTCGCCGAGAACGTGCTGGTCGGGCGCGAAGGGACGGGCAGCGGCTGGCCAAAGCTTGGCCCCGCCGACGCCAGGGTGATGAAGGCCTTCGGCATCGACCGTTTCGCCGACACTCCGCTTGCAGACTGCACCCTGGCGACCCAGCAACGGGCCGAGATTGCCCGCGCGGTCGCGCGCGACGCCCAGGTCTTCCTGTTCGACGAGCCGAACTCGGCGCTGACGGACGAGGAATCCGACGAGCTCTTTCGAGAGCTGCACAAGCTTGCCGCAGAAGGCAGGATCGTCCTTCTGGTCACCCATCGCCTCGGCGATCTGTTCGAGCACGCGAGCCGCGTCGCGGTGATCCGCGACGGTCGCGTCCGCGCGATCCTCGAAGGCGATGCGCTGACTGAGGACGGGATTGCCCAGCAGCTTGTCGTCAGCCGCGGCGCTGAGGCAAGCGCCAAGACAGCCGGCGCGATCGATCATGGCGGACGAGCTCTCGTGGCGGTCCACGACTGGTCCCACGGCGCGGCCTTTCACAACATCAGCCTGGATTCCAAGTCCGGAGAAATCGTCGCCCTGGTAGGGGTCGAGGGCTCCGGCGCACGCGAACTGCTGCGTTCCTTTCGCCGGGCTCGAGACGTGTTCGGGAGACATCGACATTGCCGGCGAGACAGGGGAGAGGGCGCAGCGCCTCAGCGCCTATGTGCCCGCGACCCGAATGCTGAGCCTCTACAGCGAATTTCTCCGTCGGCGAGAACCTGCTTGTCCGTCTCGGCAGCCCGGATATTGCGGGTCTTGGCATGGCGCTGAGGAAGAAGCGGATGCGCCAGCTCGCCAACGACGCGGTCCGGCGTTTCTCGATACGGGCGCACTCTGTCGCCCAGGGCATCCGCTCTTTGTCCGGCGGCAATCAACAGAAAGTCGCGATCGCGCAGGCGCTCAATTGCGCGCCGCGTCTGCTGTTGCTCGAGGAGCCGACGCGGGGGGTCGATATTCACAGCAAGCGCGAGATCTATCGGCTGCTGCGGGACTACGTCGACGCCGGTAATTCGGTGATCATGTTCTGCACCGAAGTGCTGGAAGTCTACGAGGCTGCCGACCGCGCGCATGTCGTCGTCGACGGCGGGTTGTCGCGGGCGATCGTGGTCGACGACTACCCTCACGTCGAGGCTCTCGCCACGGACGTCGCGCGAATGGAGCGTCACGCCCGCGATGACGGCGCCGGTGCAAGACTGCAATCGTAGACGAACTGGGCGGGCTCGGTTCGGCTGCGGGATGCCGGTCGCCACTCCCGCCAAGCCAGCCGCATGAGACGCGGAGTTTGCATCCTGCGCACGATTTTGCTTACGCAACACATGAGGATTATTTCGTAATCTGTTGTAAAATCAGGAATTTCATCCCGCAGTGGCGGCCAAAGTGGCGCCATTCCGCCGGATTCGGACGGATTCAGGCGGCTGAGTATAGAAATTCTATCCTTCCGCGCCCTCAAGCAGGCCGCGAAAGCCAGTCTCCGGCTTCGGTTTTCCTCGATTGTCGTCGACCTGTTATCGGCCGGAACAGGGAGATCTGCTCCCTGTTATCTCGTTCAACCATTGCATGAACAATTCATCGCAAACGACTGATATTCAGTGCTTTCATGCATCAATCCGGGTGCGGCCATGCCCGCGCTCCCTGTTAGCAGGGATAACAGGGAGAATTCCGGTTTTGGCGAAGCTGCAGGCGGCGCCCGGCGCGAAGCCGATCGGATAGATTCTAACCCTCGCGATGATATTCCGGCGAACGCGATTGAGTGCGTCAAGTTCTGCAAAAGGCGGTCTGGGTTGGCTGGGTTAGGCGGCTTTGCGAAGGTAGGTTTTCTTGTGCTCCCTGAGGTCGTTCATGTTGAGGTAACGGTGGGCTTCGAGCCAGTTCTCGTGGGTTTCGACGGCTAAGGCGCGAACGCAGACGCAGGCATGCCGAGGCATTGGGGAAGATGCGCACGACGTGGGTTCGTCGCTTGATCTCCTCGTTGAGCCGTTCGAGCATGTTGGTGCTCTTGAGATGCTTATGATGCTGGCGCGGCAGACGATAGAAGGTGAAGGTGTCCTCGATCGTTTCCTCGACCCAATCGACAAGCTTCCGGTAGCGGTCGCCCCATTTGGCGATCCAGGCGGCGAGGTCGCGGCGGGCCTCTTCGACGTTTCGCCGGTCGTACAGCCAGCGCAACTCCTGCAGGCAGTCGTCGTCGGCCTTGCGCGGGAGATGGTCGAGGGCGTTGCGGAGGAAGTGCACGTAGCATCGCTGGAGCGGCTGCCTCCGGCAGAACCTCGCGGATGGCCGCGCGCAGGCCGGCGTGGTCGTCGGCGACGACGAACTCGACGCCGTCGAGGCCGCGCCGGCGCAGTCCGAGCAGGAAGTCTTTCCAGGAGGAGCTGCTTTCGCGGTTGGCCATGTCGACAGCCAGGATCTGGCGACGGCCGTCCCAGTCGATCCCGACCGCGATCAGCACGGCCTGGCTCGCGACCACGCCGCCCTCGCGCACCTTTTCATAACGAGCGTCGAGGATGAGGTAAGGGAAAGGCTCGGCGAGGGGGCGTCGTGGCGAAGGCGTCGAGGCTTTCGTCCAGGCGCTTGTTGATGGCGGAGACGGCGGAGGCCGAGAACGGCATGGCCGCAGAACTCCTCGGTGATCGCCTTGACCTTGCGGGTCGAAACGCCCTGCACGTACATCTCGGCCAGCGTCGCCACCAACGCCTGCTCGGAGCGTTGATAGCGCTCGAAAAGCTCGGTCGAGAACCGGCCGTCGCGATCCTGCGGCACGCGCAACTCGAGCTTGCCGACCCGGGTGACGAGCGTGCGGGTGTAGTAGCCGGAGCGGTAGCCGAGCCGGGCGGCCGGTGCGCGCGCTCTTCTCGGCGCCGAGCGCGTCGGTCATCTCGGCTTCCAGCATCTCCTGCACCACAGCGCGGACGATCTCGCGCAGCCCGTCAGGGCTCGTCGAGAAAAGCTCGTTGACGGCGACGATCGCTGGCCTAGCTTCACTCTTGGTCATGGCGGGATTCCTCCACGGGAATTGGTGACTTCGACAATCACCAGCCTGCCATGACCGCCTCTCGCCTTCAAGCGATTTTGCAGAACTTTCAGCACGCTACTACAAGAGATTGATATTCATCGCTTTCATGCCTCAAGCCAGAGTGCGGCGAGGCCCGCGTTCCCCTGTTAGCAGGGCATAACAGGGAGAATTCCGGTTTTGGCGAAGTTGCAGGCGGCGCCCGGCGCGAGGGCAGGAGTATAGATTTTCTATCCCGTCGAGCGCGTCTTCGACGCCCTGTCACGCCTCCACGGATGATTCCGTCGAAACGCGTAACTACGGTCAGGTGGGAAACCAGGGGCCGCGCGCCATCCGCTCGGCCAGCATTTCGATGAACTGGGCGCCGAGGATTCCGTCGATCAGACGGTGATCCAGGGAGAGCGTGAGGTTGACGCCCTTGGCGACCGCAATCCCTCCGGCCCGCGCGATGACCCGCTCGTGCTGGCGTCCGACAGCGAGAATGCCCGACTGGCCGGGATAGATGATCGCCTCAAAGCGGTCGGCGCCGCCTCCGCCGATGTTGGAAAGCGAGAAAGAAACCGGCGCCATGTCGGCCTGAAGCAGCCGGCCGTTTCGGGCGCGCCGGACCGCGTCCTGCCGCGCCTGCACGACTTCATCAATCGATTTGCCCCCAAGATCGCGCAACACCGGGATCATCACCCCATCCGAAACGGCGACGACGAGGCCGATGTCGACGCTCGATGCGCGCATCCTGCCGACGCGGCCATTGTCTTCATGCCAACGATCGAGGATGCGGGGATGCGCGGACAACGATTCTGCCAACGCGAGCAGGAGAAAATCCGTGAGGGTCGGCTTGGCGCCGGTCGCCTGCTCGATCCGACGGGCGAGAGCGTCGCGCGCCTGATCAATTGCCGCGGTCTCGACCCAGCGGTCGATGACGAAGGACGGGATCGTCCTGCGGCTGAGCGTGACCGCTTCGGCGATCTGGCGCCGCACGGAGGACAAAGGCTCGAATTCGACGGACGTCGGCGCGGCGCGTTTCTCCTTCGCATCCCGCGCCTCGACGGCGGCGATGACATCGCGCCCGCGAACGCGCCTGAACGGGGTTGCGGCGGCGAGACGCGCCAAGTCAGCGCCATTCACTTTGGCCAGTCGCCTTGCGAATGGAGACGCGAGGATCCGCCCCGCCGGAGCCTCACCAGCAGATTGAGACGTCGGGAAGCCAGGCTCCGCTTCGTGCGCGGCCGTTGCGCTCGTCATCGTCGAATTCGGCTCGTTTGCGGATATCGCCTCGCCCAGGGTTCGCAGCCGAGCGAGCACGGCGCCGACTGACAGTTCCTCGCCCTCTCCGCCCACCACGGCGTCGAGCATCGCGTCTACCGGAGACTCCACCTCCATCGTAGCCTTGTCGGTTTCCAGCTCGACGAGCGGCTCGCCCATCTCGACCTTGTCTCCAGCTCGCTTTAACCAGCGCAGAACCTTGACGGTTTCCATGGTGGCGCTGAGCTTGGGCACGAGAAAGTCCATCCGGCCTCTCAGAGCAACGACTTCACCGTCGCCGCGATCGTCTCGGGCGACGGGATAAGAGCATCCTCGAGGTGGGGGCTGTATGGCAGCGGATGGTCAGGCAGCGTGATGCGCGCAGGCGGAGCGTCGAGGTAGTCGAAGGCCTGACTGACGACATCCGCGACGACATCCGAGCTCCAGCCGCCCGTCGGCGCCTGCTCCTCGACGGTGACAAGGATGTTGGTGCGTCGCACGCTGTCGGCGATTGGCGTGACGTTCAGCGGCCGCAGCACCTGGATGTCGATCACTTCCGCATCGATGCCCTCCGCCTCCAGCCTATCGGCGGCGGCGAGCGCTTTGCCGACCATTGCGAGGCTGGCGACGATCGTGGCGCGCCGGCCGGGCCGCACGATTTTCGGACCGCTCGGCATCGACGCCTCTTGAGAGCCGATCGGCACAGGACCCTTCATCGACAGGAGCGCCTTGTGCTCGAGGACGAGCACCGGGTTGTCGTCGCGAATCGCGGCCTTGAGCATCAGATACGCCTGCCCCGGATTTGACGGGCAGATGATTTTGAGCCCCGGGACTGACAGGAGCCATGACTCCGCCGTCTGGGAATGCTGCGCGCCAAAGCGAAGACCGGCCCCGCCAAGGGCGCGAATGACGAGCGGCGTCTTGACGCGGCCTCCCGACATGAATCGGTGCTTGGCGATGCTGTTGGCGATCTGATCGAAGCACACCCCGAGAAAGTCAGCGAACATGATCTCTACGATCGGCCTGTAGCCGGTCAGCGCGAGACCAAGCGCGGCGCCGACAAACCCGGTTTCCGAAATCGGCGTATCGCGGACGCGAGCTGCGCCGAACTCCTCGTAGAGACCCTGGCACGTCTTGAACGGGCCGCCGGACTCGCCAATATCCTCGCCCATGATCAATGTTTTCGGATCGCGCCGCATCTCCTCGCGCAGCGCCGCCGCGATCGCCTCGCGGTAGCTGATCTCCTGCATCTGCGCTTCAATCGGCTGAAGCCCCGCCGGATTGATTTTCTCGCTCGCCGTCATTGGACAAACGTCCTGGCCATGAAGTCCTCATTCGGCGAGGGCCACGGCGCCGTGGCCGCGCGATCGGCGGCCGCCTTGACGGCCGCGCGCGCCTCGGCCGTCATGCGTTCCGCATCGGCGTCGGTGATGAGGTCGGCAGCGCGGAGTTCAGAGCGGTAGAGCAAGAGCGGATCTCGCTTCAACCAGGCTTCGACCTCCGCCGGATCGCGATACTTGGCAGGATCGGTGCGCGAATGGCCGCGATGGCGATAGGTCTTGCACTCGATGAACGTAGGTCCTTCGCCGTCCCGGGCGCGCTCGACCGCCGCGGCTGCAGCCTCATAAACGGCGAGGACGTCGTTGCCGTCGACCTTTTCGGTCTGCATGGAATAGCCCGCGGCCCGGATGACGAGGTCTTCATATGGCGTCGTGTGAAGGATGTGGCTGAACTCCCCATAGAGATTGTTTTCGCAGACGAAGACCACCGGGAGTCTCCAGACCTGCGCCAGATTCATGGCCTCGTGAAAGGCGCCGATGTTGACCGCCCCGTCGCCGAAAAAGCAGACCGATACCTGTCTGCGGCCGGCAAGTTGCGCCGACAGTCCTGCGCCGACGGCCACCGGCAGGCCGGCGCCCACAATCCCGAAGGCGCCGATCAGACCGCGATCGATGTCTGTGAGGTGCATCGAGCCGCCAAGTCCGCCGCAAACGCCCAATGCGCGGCCGAATAGCTCGGCGAAAGCCGCCTCGAGGTCCATGCCTCGCGCGAGACATTGGCCGTGTCCGCGATAGGTGTAGCTGACGTAGTCGTCGTCCCCGAGCGCCTTGGCGACCCCGGCTGAGACGGCCTCCTGCCCGTTGCAGAGATGGGTCGTCCCGTGAACAAGTCCGTCGAGGTAAGAACGTTGAACCTGTTCTTCGAACTCGCGGATCAGCGTCATGGTCCTAAAGAGGTCGATCCGATCCTCGACGCTCAGCGCCGCGGCGCTTGTTGCTCGCGCTCGCGCCTCGCAGCGGCGCCGGCTCGGTCATCGCGCTTCGCTCCCCCAATATTTCCCTGGTTTGGTCATACGCTATATTTTCGGATGGTGTCCGCGTCGAGCTCCAGTCCGAAGCCTGGTCCTGACGGCACCGCATAAAAACCGTCCTTGAGCGGCGATCGATTGGCGACGAGACGATAGAACATCGGATCGCGATCCGGATGAAATGTCTCCAGGTAGGTCCCGTTCGGAATCGCCGCGAGCAGATGGGCGGAAATCTGTGGTTCCTCGTGATGGCCCATCTCGACGGCGAACGAGGCCGCCAGCGCCGCCACGCGTCGCCACTCAGTCGGCCCGCCGCTCCAGCTGGCGTCGAAGTTGCAGACGTCGATCGCGCCCGACATCATAAGGTCCCGACAGCCGGAGCGGGAGATCTCGCTTTGGCCGGCGCAGATCGGAATACCCGTCTGGTTGCGCGCGGCGGCCATGTCGAGGCGGTCGTTCTCCCAGCGAACCGGCTCTTCAAACCAGCGAATGTTGAGATCGGCGGCGAGGCGGGAGAATTCGACGGCCTGTCGCAAGGTCCAGGCCTGATTGGCGTCGACGACGAGAACAAAATCATCGCCGACCGCTTTGCGCGCAACCCGCACCCGCTCCGCGTCTTCACGGGGAGTCCGACCGCCAACCTTGAATTTGCAGCCCGCATGACCCTGTCGTTTGATCTGCTCCATCTCGCGACCGAAGTCGGCCAGCGTCTTGCCTTCCTCGTAATAGCCCGCGATGCAGATCGAGGGGAGGCGATCGGCATAGCCGCCCCACAGCTTGTAAAGCGGCGCATCGAGCGCCTTGCCGACTGCGTCCCAGAGCGCACTGTCGACGCAGGCCTGGGCGCACATCGCGAGCTTCCGATCGCGCAGGATGTTGGTGCTCGGCTTGCGCATGAGCTCCCAGCAGCCCTCGATGTTGAAGGCGTCCTTGTCGATCAGCAGCGGCTGCATCTCGTCGAGGATGATCTTGACGACCTCGCCCTGGGTTTCGAATTCGTCGCCATTGTAGATCTCGCCGATGATCACCCGCCGAGGTGTACACCCTGGTGATGATGGTGCAGCGATGCGTCATGAAGTAGTTGCTGCCGCGAAATGTGCGCGGAAGCGGCATGCTGAGCGGCACGCATTCAATGCGTTCGATCCTCAACTGAGGCGCCATCGGGATTCTCTAAACCTTGAGATTGCCCGAAGCTAGGAGGAGCCTCCGACAGGGTCAAGACGGAGCACGACTTAAGGGTCGGGTGACCGGGAAGCGCACTTCGGAAGTTGCAAGGCGCTGAGCATATCGTAGCATGTGCAGCGCAAGTCGGGCGGTCGAGGCAAGGGCGGAAGCGTAATGACTCGAAGGGCGCGCATTGGAGTGATCGGCGCCGGCTGGTGGGCGGCAGTCAACCATTTGCCGGTGCTGAAGGCGAACAGGGATTGCGAGATTGTCGCAGTCAATCGCCTCGGTTCGGCGGAGCTGGCCGAGTTGCAGCGAAAATTTGAAGTGCCGCTCGGATTCGAGGATTATCGGGTCATGCTCGACCAGGTCCCGATGGATGGCGTGGTGATCTCCTCGCCTCACTTGCTGCATCACGAGCATGCAGTCGCGGCGCTCGACAAAGGCTGTCATCTGCTGGTGGAAAAGCCTTTGACGACGACAGCCGCCGATGCTCGCGACCTCATCGCCAAAGCCCTTGCCGCCGGCAAACAGGTGATCGTGCCCTACGGCTGGAACTTCAAAGGATGGACAGACGAGGCCCGGGCGCTGGTCGCCAACGGCGAGATCGGCCGGATCGAGCACGTCGTGCTCCAGATGGCCTCGGCGCTGGAGGACCTCTTCGCCGGCCGGCCGATGAAGGAGACCGAGGGGCACATGTTCCGTCCTCCGCCTTCGACCTGGGCCGATCCCGCGCGGGCGGGAGGCTACGGCTGGGGCCAGCTCGTGCATGCGCTGGGGCTCCTGTTCCGCATCGCCGACCTTGAGCCGTCGCGCGTGTTCGCCGTGACCGGCAAGTCGCCGACGGGAGTGGACTACTACGATGCCGCCGTCGTGCAGTTCGCCAACGGGGCGACCGCTTCCGTCTCGGGTTCGGCGACGGCGCCCAAGCACCGGGGCAACCAGATCGATCTGCGCATTTTCGGCTCCGAAGGCGTGCTTCTGCTGGACATCGAGCGAGAGCGGCTGGAAGTACGCCGCCGAGACGGACGGGACACTGTGGTCGAAATGCCGGCCGGCTCGGGCGCCTATGCATGCGACAAGCCGTTGAACATTTTGGTTGATATTTGTCTTGGCAGGCCGGTCGAGAACCAGTCGCCGGGCACGGTCGGCATGCGCGCCGTTGAAGTTTTGGACGCGCTCTACCGCTCGGCCCGATCCGCGCGCCTTGAAGAGGTGTGACTGCGTTGGCGAAGCGTTCGCCTGGGGAAGCGGCATGAGCGGAAAAGACCTTCGTCGCGGCGGTCTCGACCGTCTGACCGTGGAAGACATTCTCACCCCAGGATTCTCGACGCCCTGGGATGCGCCGACAATCCCACCGTTCCCTTTCACCTTCCGCGATGTCGAGGTGTTGACTCTCGCGTGGCGGACTCGCGAAGCGGCGGTCGCGCGGCTGCTGCCGCCGCCGCTCGAGCCGACATCCGACGTGGTGCTCGCCCATGTCTATCGTATGGGCGACGTCGATTGGCTTGGCGCCTACGGCGAAAGCAACGTGTCCGTCGGCTGCAATCTGCCGGGGGCGGAGATAGCCGGTTCGTATTCGCCCTATCTCTTTCTGTCGTCGGATGTGGGAGTCGCCCATGGCCGGGAAGTGCACGGTCAGCCAAAGAAATTCGGCGAGCCCATCATCGATATTCGCGGCGATCTTACGGTCGGCATCGTCAGGCGCAACGGAATCGATGTGTTGACCGGAACCATGCCGACGAGACAGCGACCAGACAGTCTCGACAGCCTGACACGACATTTCGATTTCGCCCTAAATATCAATCTGAAAGCGATCGACCAGATCGACGGCCGCCCGGCGATCCGGCAACTGACCGCGCGGCGACTGGCCGACGTGCGCGTCCACGAATGCTGGGGCGGACCCTGCACGGTCGAATTGCGCCCTAACGCCCAGGCTCCGATTCATCGCCTGCCTGTCGTCGACATGCTCGACGGTCTTTACTGGCGGGCAGACTTCACGCTTGTCCCGGGGCGCATTATTCACGACTATCTCGCTGCAGGAATCTGCATAGCGTCGCGCCCGCCATGTCGCAGCGCAAGGCCATCATCAACAGGGAGCGAACGCCCTTGCGCCTCCATCTTTTCACGCCCGACGCCCAATATCCTGACGACGGCGAGATCGAGCGGGAGACGGCTGGGCCCGATGTCGCCTGGACAATCTGCCGGGAGCGCAAGGTCGAGCGCCTTCCCGTCGACGCTCTTGCGCAAGCGGACGGCGTCGTGTCGTGGCACGAGATGCGGATCGACGCCGGCTTCATCGCCAGAGCGCCGAGATGCCGAGTGATCGTGCGCGCGGGCGTTGGCTTCGATCACATCGATCTGGAAGCGGCGGGCCGGGTCGGGATCCCGGTATGCAATACGCCGGACTATGGCACGAGCGAAGTCGCCGACCACGCGATTGCGCTGATGTTTGCGCTGACCCGCGGCATTGTCTGCTTTCATGAGCATCTCGTTCGGGATCCGGTTGGCGGGTTCGACAGCGCGCGCGCCCCCCTCGTCCGCCGTTCCCGCGGCAGAACCTTCGGAGTGGTGGGCTTTGGCCGGATTGGCACCGCGACCGCGCTTCGCGCCAAGGCCTTCGGCTTCAAGGTCGTCGGTTTCGACCCCTATGTTTCGGCCGGAACCGAGATTGCGATCGGGATCGAGCGCGTGGGTTCGCTCGAAGCGCTCCTCGACGTCGCCGATGTCATCAGTCTTCATTGCCCGCTGAGCGCGGAAACCAAGGGGATGATCGGCGCCGATGCGTTCCGGCGGATGAGGTCGAATGCAATCCTGATCAACACCGCGCGAGGCCAGATCGTCGATATTCCTGCAATGATCGCGGCCATCCGCGACGGCTCCATCGCGGGTGCGGGCATTGATGTGCTGCCGGCCGAACCGCCCGACACCAATGATGAGATCGCGATCGCCTATCGCGATCTCAAGGCGGCCGGAATCGTCGATCGGCTCGTCCTGACGCCGCACGCCGCATGGGCGAGCCCCGAAAGTCGCGCCGACGCACGACGGCTCGCGGTCGAAACCGCAATGCTGTACCTGGCCAAAGGGCGCCTGCGCAATCTTGTGAACGGTTCGTTCCTGGCCGCCGCGCGACGGTAGGCCCCGCTCAAGCGAGGCCCAGGTCGCCAAAACTGGTCTTCGATCTGGAAAGACTTTTCAACTTGCGCCATCATTGTCGCCGCGTTCGGTTCGAAACGCTGCGGCGACGAACTGGCGCTCGGGGAGCTGAAGCGGCTGCGGGGAGGTTTGTCGTCCATGAATCCGTTCGAAACCAGAAAGCTTGGAAACACAGGCGTGGAGCTCACGCAACTTGGCTTCGGGAGCGCCCCGCTGGGCGAACTCTTTGTCCGGGTCGACGAAGCAACCGCCGCCGCCACGCTTAAGGCGGCCTGGGACGCGGGCATACGCTATTACGACACGGCGCCATACTACGGCAGGGGTCTCGCCGAAATTCGCTGCGGGCGCTTCCTCGATACGAAGCCGCGTTCTGAATTCGTCTTGTCGAGCAAAGTCGGGCGCTGGTTTTTCCCGCCGGCGAAGCCGGACGCGTTCCAGACCGAACCCTGGGCCGGCGGGCTCCATTTCGATCTCGTGCATGACTACAGCTACGACGGGATCATGCGGTCTTATGAGCAGTCGCAAATGCGGCTCGGGATGAACCGCATCGACCTTCTCCTGATTCACGATCTCGACTTCTGGTTTCACGCCTCCGAAGCCAAGGTCTCGGCCTATCTCACCCAGCTCTTCACCTCGGGTTGGCGAGCGCTCGACCAGCTGCGCTCGCACGGGCTGGTGCGCGGCGTGGGCGCCGGGATCAACGAACTCGGAATGATGCCCCGCTTCCTCGATGCGCTCCCGCTGGATTTCTTTCTGGTGGCGCTCCGCTACACGCTGATGGAGCAGGATGTTCTGAAGGCGGAGTTTCCTTACTGTCAGCGCCTCGGGGTCGGGGTCGTTGTTGGGGGCGTGTTCAACTCGGGGATCACCGCAACCGGTCCGGCGCCCGGCGCGAAGTACAACTACAGGGACGCCACGCCGGAAGAGATCGACCGGGTCGCCAAAATGAAGGCCGTATGCTCGGCCCACGGCGTGCCGCTGGCGGCGGCGGCCCTCCAGTTCCCGCTCGCCCATCCGATTGTCGCCTCGATCATTCCCGGCGCGATCAGCCCGGACCAGGTGCGGCAGAACGTCGAGCATTGCCGGCTCCCGATCCCCGCATCCCTCTGGTCGGACCTGAAGGGAGCAGGCCTGATCTCGAGCGACGCGCCGACGCCGCACTGAGGGCCTGCCGCCCGACTGTCTCGCGGCCGCGACCCGGCGACATACTGCAATTGGCGCATGGCCAGGATCCGCTGACGGGCGCGCCGACGAGCAGAACCATCGGCTCCACGCTTTTGTCAACGACCTTAACGCGCCCTAGAAGCACGTATGGCTGGCGTGGGAACGTCGGGCGGGAACGCTTCGCCGCCGAGAGCGTCGATGGGCTTCTGCAATTCGCTGCAAAAGCTTGCCAAAAGCTTCATTTCGCCGGTCTTTCGGCCTCCGAAACTTGCAAAAAATTGCAAAATATTGCAATTTCTGACCGCAAAACAGGACTTATCAACAGCTTACAGGCTGACACGAGGGAGAAAGAACGTGGATGCCGCCGCCCGCGCGGTTGCTCCTGTCTATCTCGCCCTCCATGCCGCGCGCCGCCTTTGCAAATGGCTGTTTAGGTTAGCAGAAAGTTCTGATTTGTGCAATCATCTATTCGCTATAGCCGAAGCATGACGATGAGGCGGGACGGATGAGTGCGTGCTCAGGGTCGAGTCCGGTCCACCCATTCGCGATCCAGTTTCGAGCCGCCGGCGCCCGTTTCGCGGATGGCGGGCGGCAAGCGGTCGAAGGCCGATGCGCCGGGCGCGGAGCTCTGCAATGAATTCTCTCTATTTCCCGTGAATTGGGGCAGCCTCAGCCCTCGAGGGGGAACGCGTCAGCTGCGGCTCGCGTTTGAGGGCTTCGGCGCCCGCGGACGCCGCACTCAGCGAAGCGGCCAGCCGGGTCGCCGCCGCGGCCTTCGACGCGGCGCCATCATCGCCGGCAGCTCGGGGGTGCGGACTGCCCACCACAATCCGACGCGTTCCTCTTCGCTCATGGGAGGCCGCGTCATCGCGGCCCGCATCCACTCAGCCGGCGCAGCATGAGCGGAGAGCGCGGCGTTCGTCTGCGCCTGGAATTCTTCCCATTTGGACCAATCGCCGCTCGCCCTCAGGCGCGCTTTCTCCATTGCGATGTCGGCGCGAACCAATTCCCATTCGACCGGATCGAGGGCTCTGTCTGGCATTGGCTCAATCCTCCGGCGAGCGACATACCAAGGCGCGCCCATCGCCTTATCGCCCAGCTTATGATTTTTGCGCCGTCGAACTGCCCGCGCAAGCCCAAAAGCCGCCCTGCACATCAAGCCGTTCTACGCGGACACCAGCGCCGCCGGGCGTCGTCTTGGCGCCGGCCTCTGGGTTTTCTGTCCAGACAACCGTCTTCGCCCTGGAACCGTTTCCTTCGACGGCGGGAATCCGTGTTTGCTGAGCGAATAATGGTCGGAGTGAGAGGATTCGAACCTCCGACCCCCTCGTCCCGAACGAGGTGCGCTACCAGACTGCGCTACACTCCGACAGGCCCTAACGGCCAAGCGGCCTTATAGGCGGGCGGTTTGCGGCGCGCAAGCCTCGCGTCCGTCATACGATTTGTCATTCCCGGAAGACCGAAGGTCTGACCGGGATCCGGGGCGTCCGAGCGTCCCTCCGGGATTCCCGATCGGTCGCTTCGCGACCGTCGGGAATGACAAGGAAGTGATCCGCCGGACATGGCGTCACGCGTCCCGGCGCGGCCACAACAGGCGCCGCGCGATCTCGATGACGATCAGCGTGACGAGGCCGCCGAGCAGCACGTCGGAGAGATAATGGCCGCCGAAGGCCATGCGGAGCAGGCTCGCGCCGACCCCGAAAGCGAAGGCGGCGACGATCGCTGGGCCGCGCCAGGGCGGCGGCAGCACGCTGGCGGGCGCGACCATCCAGAAGCCGGTCGCAGCCTCGCCCGAGACGAAGGAGCAGTTCTTCTTGCAGGCGCCGTCGTCCTCATACCACGGGCGGAATGGGCTCGGGCCGTTGAACTCCTGGGTCTGGCTGGGTCGCGGACGATGCCAGTGGTCCTTGAGGCCGAGATTGACGATGAGGCCGGGTCCGATCGCGATCGTGGCGATGAGAAAGATCACCGCCCGGCCGCTCGGCGCCCAGCGCAGGCGACGCCGCGGCGCTTGGCGAGCCACAGGCCCGCGTAGAGCGCCAGCACGACGAAGGGCGTGACCCGGAAAAAATCGCGGCCGAAGCGCTCGAGGCTGTCACGCCCGATGAAGCCGCCGCCGTCATAGAAGAGATGCGCGACGATGAGGTCGAGTTCGGCCAGACCGCGAAGACGACGAGCGTCAGCGCCGTCAGCGCGACATAGACGACGAGCGCTTCGTCATGCGGCGTCAGTCGCACCCGGTAGGTCTGGCCGGTCTCGAGGCCCTCGACGCTGCGGCTGAAGGCGCGCGCGGCGCGCGCGACCGGGACGGGATCGAAGCCGCGGAAGAACGGCCCATAGGCCGTCCATCGACTCCTCGAACACGGTCGGGCTGACGACGTTGATGCGGATGCCGCGCGGCATTTCGATCGCCGCCGCCATGACGAAGGCCTCGAGCGCCCCGTTGACCATGCTGGCCGAGGACCCGGTGGCGATCGGCGCGTCGGCGGTCACGCCGGTGATCAGCGTGATCGAGCCGCCGTCGCTGAGATGGTCGCGGGCGGCGAGCGCGAGATTGACCTGGCCCATCAGCTTGTTCGTGAGGCCGAGGCCGTAGGACGATTGCTCGATGCGGCGCCGGCTTGATCGCCGCGAGCGGGTCGAAATTGACCGCGCCCGCGGCGCAGACGACCGCGTCGAGCGCGCCCGGCCGCCTTGAGCCCCGCGACGATGCTGCTCGGGATCGGCGATGTCGATGCGGATGTCGCCCGACTTCGATCCGGCGGTGACGATGTCGTGCCGCGGCGCGAGCTCCGCCACGATCGCCCGGCCGAGGTCGCCGCTCGCGCCGATGACGAGAATGCGAAGGCGTTGCGACATGATTGACCCCGGTTCAGGATTGAGCCAATAGCAATCGGCGATGCGCCGGACGGAGCGGCTCGTTACCCGCTCGCGCGCGGCGCGCGCCAGCATCGGGCGCTTCTCCGCCGGTTGCCTCGCTGCAAGGCGGGTCTATAGTCGGGAGCCTACCGGCGCGGAGGCCTCCCATGTATCGGCTCGACGACAAGCTCGCGCGCATTCGCGCAGGCGGCCAACCGGCGCACGCGATTTCATCATCGCCGACGCCAAGGACCCCGACATGGGCCCGGGCCTCCACGCCGTCGGCCCCGCGCGGCGAGGCCGACGGGTCGGCGACGCGGCTGCGCACCCGCGAGGAGTTCCTCAATTCGATCGAGGCGATCCTCCGCCAGGACATCGTCGACATCATGCTGACCTCGGTCAGCAACCTGGAGCAGCTCGTCAAGCGCAACGCCTTCGCCGGCACGGGCGTGAAGCCGGCCATCCGCGCCAACGACACGACCGACATCTGGCGCCATCGCGGCGCGACCCACCATCATTCGCCGTCGCGGCCGTTCCGCACCGCCTCGCTCGCGCATGTGCGGCCGCTGACCGACCTCGGCCTCTATTCGATCACCTTCACCAACGACATCGACGCCGACATCGCCTCGCTCGAGGCGTTCCGCGACTTTCGCGCCGACGCCGCCGCGCATGGCGTCTCCTATTTTCTCGAAGTGTTCAATCCGAACGTCGAGCGCGGCCTCTCCGAGGAGGAGATGCCGCAATTCGTCAACGACGCGATCATCCGCTGCCTTGCCGGCCTCACCGAGGCCGAGCGTCCGCGTTTCCTCAAGATCGCCTATAACGGGCCGCGGGCGCTCGAGGAGCTCGCCTCCTACGATCCGAGCCTCGTGGTCGGCGTGCTCGGCGGCGGCGCGGGCACGACCCGCGACTGTTTCGAGCTCATCTGCCAGGCGCAAAAGCACGGCGCGCGCGTCGCGCTGTTCGGACGCAAGATCAATCTCGCCGAGTCGCCGCTCGACATCGTGCGCCTGATGCGCGCCGTCGCCGACGGCGCGCTGACGCCGCTCGAGGCGGTCGAGGACTATCACGAGGCGCTCCGAAAGAAAGGCGTGAAGCCGATCCGGGACTTCGAGCGCGACAGCGAGATCACCGAAGCCGTCCTGAAGCAGGCCTGACGGGGCATGAGCGCGCGGCGGGGGGTCTTGTCGGCGGGCACTTTTTGCGTCGACTTCAACAAGTCGATCGCGCGCTGGCCGAGCGAGGACACCACCAACGAGGTGCTCGAGATCGACCGCCAGGGCGGCGGCTCGGGCTTCAATATGGCGCTCGATCTCAAGCGGCTCGATCCGGCCCTGCCCGTCGAGGCGATGGGCGTCGTCGGTGACGACGATCTCGGCCGGTTTCTGATCGGCGAATGCGACGCGCATGGCGTCGAGCGCGTCAAGATTCGCGCGCTCGCCGGGGGCGCGACGATGAGCGTCGACGCCTTCAACGTGCGCGAGAGCGGGCGGCGCACGCATTTCTTCCATCAGGGCGTCGCTGCGGCGATGAATCCCGATCATTTCGAGCTCTCCTCGAGCCGCGCGCGCATTCTCCATCTCGGGCTTCCGGGCGCGCATGCGGCGATGGACCGGCCCTGGCGCGGCGAGGCGAACGGCTGGGCTGCGCTGCTCCGCAAGGCGAGGAGCCTGGGCCTTGCGACCAATCTCGAACTCATGACGATTCCGGCCGCGCGGCTTGCCGAGCTCGGCCGCCCGTGCCTCCCCCATCTCGACACGCTCATCGTCAACGATTTCGAGATCGGCGCGCTCGCCGGGCGCGAGACGCGCGGCGCGAACGGGGCGACCGACGTCGGCGCGGTCAGCCTCGCCATCGAGGATACGCTCAAGCTCGGCGCCATGCGCTGGGTCGTCGCGCATTTTCCCGAAGGCGCCGTGCTCGGCGGCCGCGACGGAACGCGGGTCACGATCGGATCGGTGGCGATGCCGGCAGCCGCGATTGCGGGCGCGAACGGCGCGGGCGACGCCTTCGCCGCCGGAATGCTCTACGGGTTGCATGAAGATTGGCCAGTCGAGAAGGCGCTCAGCCTCGCCCATGCGTCCGCCGCCGCGTCGTTGCGCGCGGTTTCGACGACAGCGGGGGTCGCATCGGTGGCCGAGTGCTGGTCGCTAGCCGAAAAATTCGGCTTCCGGCCGCTCGCCGCGTGACGCCATGCATGAAACGCGTGGGGCCGCTATTTCTCGCGGATCGCTGCGGCGACGTCAGCCAAGTTGACAGGCTGCACCCGGACAAAGCCGTTGCGCGGACCCTCGACGTCGGCGATGAGGAGAAACGCCAGCGAGGCTGTGACCGGCAAAATAGCGTGCGTCAAGGGCGAAAGCCGTTCGGCTCCGAGGCCAATGAGGAAGTTGCAGCTCGCGGCGACCAGAATCAGGAGCATCCACACCTCGATCGGCAGCCGGTTCCGCCAGGCGGCGAGCGCGTAGCCCTGCGAATTGAGGACGTCGTTCATTCCAGAGGCGACAAGGGCCGTGGTCGGCGTCTGTCGGGCCTTCGCCTCCGGCGCGATCGCCGCCCAGAGCGCGTTCATCGTCTCGATCGTCTGAGCGTCGTTCTTCGCCTGCCGGTCGGGGTCGCCGTCCTGATAGAAGGCGAGCCGCTCGTTGGCATAAGCCCTGAGAAGCGTGCGGGCTGCCACGGATATCTCGGGCGGCATGAGGTCGAGGCGGAGGTATTCGGTGCCGATGGCGTTGGCTTCCGCCTCCTCGTTGCTTTTGCGCAGATCGTAGCGGCTCACCGCCATCGAAATCGCGAAACCGACCATCAGGCCAAGCAGGGTGAACATCGCGTTGCGAACGAGATCAAATTCGGCGCGATCCGCCAACGTCAGCTTGTGGATGCGCGTGCGGGTCAGGACTCCGAGTCGCGCGGAGGCCAAGAACAGCGCCAATGTCACGACGAAAAACGCCGCTGGATGATCGACCAGCCAGAGCATCGCTTCACCAAATCCCTTTTCGCGCCCTTTTGGCCGGCAGGCCCTCGTCGCTCGATATACGATTTGCATTCGGTCGCAAACTTCCGCTCTTCCCGATCCGGGCCCTCCCCTTGCGCTCTGGCATGTCGGCAAATCAATTCGGATCGCAGATCGAATCTGCCCTCATGTCTTCACTGGATAGCCGCCGCGCTGTGACACCTTTGCCTTTTCGCCTCGTCGTCGTGCGCCACGGCGAGACGTCCTACAACGCCGAGAACCGCCTGCAGGGGCAGCGCGACATCCCGCTCAACGCGCGCGGGCGCGATCAGGCGAGCGCGATCGGACGGACGCTCAGCCTCCGCCTCGGCGCCGAGATCGACAGGCTCGAGGCGGCCGGAGGCTTCGTTGCTTCGCCGCTCAAGCGCGCGAGAGAGACGATGGAGCTTCTGCGCGCCGCGATGGACCTCCCGCCCGAACGCTATCGTCTCGACCCGGCGTTGGTCGAGCTCACCTTCGGCGCGTGGGAAGGGCTGACATGGCCGGAGGTCAAGGCCCGCGACCCCAGAGGCGTCAAGGCCCGCCGCGCCGATAAATGGGACTTCGCGCCCCCCGGCGGCGAGAGCTACGCCATGCTGACCGAGCGCCTGCGCCCTTGGCTCGCTTCGCTTTCCGCCGACGCCTTCGTCGTCTCGCACGGCGGGGTCGCGCGCGCCTTCATGACCATGCTTGCGGGCGTGCCCGCCGAGGTCGCCGCCGATACGCCCATCGTTCAGGGCCGCGCGATCGTGTTCGAGAACGGCGGCTACGGGTGGATCGGTTGAACCGGCCGCCGTCCGCGGCCCAGCCGCAGGTCTCGGCCGCGACGATCCTGCTGCTCGCCCCCAACATCTATTACGCCCAGCCGCTGATCAAACCGATCGCCGAGACGCTCGGGCTCGCGCCCCAGGCGGCCGGACTTATCCTGAGTCATGGGCGCCCGGCCGGTTTCGAGCTTCATCGCCCCGCTCGGGTCCTGGCGCGCAATTTTCATAGCCTCTGCGGTCATGATGGTCGCGCTCGGCCTCGTATTGGCGAGGAGGCCGCCGGTGCGCGCGCCCGAGACCCGCGTGAGCTACGGAGCGCTGATCGGCTCGATGGCGCGCCTCGCTGCGTCGACTCCGATCTTGAGACTTCGCGCGTTCTACCAGTCGTGCCTCTTCGCCGCCTTCAGCCTGTTCTGGACGACGACGCCGCTCCTGCTCGCGGTCCCCGACTATCGCGTGACCCAGCGCGGCATCGCCCTCTTCGCCCTTGCCGGCGTTTCGGGGGCGATCGCCGCGCCGATCGCCGGGCGGCTCGCCGATCGCGGCTTCAGCAAGCCGGCGACGGGGGCGGCGATCATCCTCGTTGCGGCGGCGTTTCTGTCGACCATGATGGTCCCGCAAGGCTCGAGCATTGCCCTCGCCGTTCTCGTCGCCGCGGCGATCGGCGTCGACTTCGGCGTCCAGGGCAATTTCGTGCTGGGCTTCGCGCCATTTTCTCGCTCGCGCCCGAGGCGCGCGGACGTCTCAACAGCGTCTATCTCGCGACCTTCTTCGCGGCCGGTGCGCTCGGCTCGGCCGTCGGCGCTGGGCCTATGCGCAGGGCGGCTGGCCGCTCGCAGGCCGCATCGGCCTCGCGCTGCCGCTCATCGCGCTCGCTCGCTTTGTCGCGCGCGTGATCTTCCGCCGCAGTTGATGCGTCTCATTCTCGCCACACGGGCGCCGCATGAGCCGGGGCAATCGCCGCGCCGCGAGTGCGAGCCCCGCGAATCCCTCTGCTTAACAAAGTCTTAAATGGTCGATTGGATGAACGCCGCGCCGTGCGCCGTCGGAATTTTCGCCGTTCGCGCCTCGCGCCTTGCGCTCGCGCTGGCCACCTTGCTTGCGCTCTCGGGCTGCATCGGCCCGGACATGAGCGAAATCGGCGACATGGGCGCGATGTCGCCGTTCGCCTCCGCCTGCGTCGCTCCGAAGCCGCAGACCGGTGCAGGTGTTCATCGCCTCGACCCGCAAGGGCGAGAGCGGCGCGGCGGCGCGCGAACAGGCGCCCGAGGCCCATTTCGCGCTGGCCACCATGACGATCCCGCCCGGCCATCGCGCGGGCTCGATCGAGGCGCCGCTTATGGGGCCAGGCCAACGGCAAGAACGACATCGTGCTTGCGGGCGAGCGCGAGCTCGACGGCGACGAGTTCCGCGCCGAGCTCGCCTCGCACGTCTCCGGCCGGATCGGCGTCAACCGCGACATCCTCGTCTTCGTGCACGGCTTCAACACGAGCTTCGACGAGGCGCGCTCGCGCGCGGCGCAGATCGTCGCCGACACGCATTTCGGCGGCGTCGCGGTGCTCTTCACCTGGCCCTCGCGCAGCGAACTCGTTCGGCTACGTCTCCGACAAGGACAGCGCCACCGCCTCGCGCGACGCGCTGCAGGCGCTGCTGCACGACCTCGGCCAGACGCCCGGCGTCGGCAAGATCCACGTCCTCGCCCATTCGATGGGCGGCTGGCTGACGATGGAGGCGTTGCGCGCCTCGGCGATCGCCGGCGACCGGGACCTCAGCGGCCATCTCGACGACGTGATCCTCGCCTCGCCCGACATCGACATGGACGGTGTTCGCTTCGCAGATGGCGCGCATCCGCCCGGCCAAGGTGACCGTGTTCGCCACGCCGAACGACCGGGCGCTGTCGCTGTCGAGCGCTGATCGCGAGCTCCCGCCAGCGGGTCGGGGCGATCGACGCCTCGAAGCCCGAGGATCGCGCCGAGATCGAGAGCCTCGGCGCCAAGGTGGTCGACATCACGGCCTATGCCGACGCCGACCGCTTCATCAGCCATGCGGTCTACGCGGATTCGCCCGAGGTCCTGAACGAGCATCGGCGCGCCGATCGCGACGCCGCGGCGCCGCAGGACGCCAATACGCGTCTCGGTGATCGACGCGACGCAAATATCAGGATCCGAACGCCGCGCGGCCCCCGTCATCGCCGCGCCGGGATCGGCAGGCGTCAGTACGGCCGGCCGCAGTCGGCGCCGCTGGCAGCCGACCGCGCATCGGACCGGCGCCGCTCAACTGAGGCGCTTGAAAAGCGACGCGGCGCGGGGCGACATTGGCGGCTCGCGATGCCTGCTCACCCGCGGAGGCCCGCCATGCCGAACAAGCTCGACCAGTTGCGCGCCATGAGCACCGTCGTCGCCGACACCGGCGACATGGAGTTCGATCCGCGCCTTCAAGCCGACCGACGCGACCACCAATCCCTCCCTCATCCTGAAAGCCTCGGAGATGCCGGCCTACGCGCGGCTGGTCGAGGAGGCGATCGTCTGGGGGCGGCGGCAGAGCGCCGACGTCGGCGACGTCACCGACCGGGTCGCGGTCAATTTCGGCGCCGAGCTGACCAAGATCGTCCCCGGCCGCGTGTCGACCGAGGTCGACGCCGACCTGTCGTTCGACACCGAGGCGCAGCCGTCGCCAAGGCGAAGAAGCTGATCGCGCTCTACGAGGAGCGCGGCATCGGCCAGCGACCGCATCCTGATCAAGGTCGCCTCGACCTGGGAGGGCATGCAGGCGGTCAGGCGGCTGCAGGCCGACGGCATCGACTGCAACATGACGCTGATCTTCTCGCTCGCCCAGGCGATCGCCGCGGCGGACGCCGGCGCCTTCCTCGTCTCGCCCTTCGTCGGCCGCATCCTCGACTGGCACGTGAAGGCGGGCGGCGGCCCGTACGACTCCGAGACCGATCCCGGGCGTGAAGTCGGTGCGCGCGATCTACGCCTATTACAAGTCCTACGGGATCAAGACGGTGGTGATGGGCGCCTCGTTCCGCAACACCGGCGAGATCGAGGCGCTGGCCGGCTGCGACCGCCTGACCATCTCGCCGCAACTTCTGGAGGCGCTGTCGAAGGAAGAGGGCGAGCTGCCGCGCCGCCTCGACCCGGACCACCCCGGCCTCGCGCCCGCCGCGCATCGCGATGGACGAGAAGCGTTTCCGCTGGATGCTGAACGAGGACCAGATGGCGACGGAGAAACTCTCCGACGGCATCCGCCTCTTCGCCCACGACCTCCAGGCGCTGCGCACCATGGTCGAGCAGCGGCTCGCCGCGGCGGCGTGAGGGCCGGCCGCGGCGGACCAGCCGGGCGACTCAAGCCCGCCGTGGCTTCTTCGCCGCGAACAGATAGTTCACGCTCGTGTCGCGCGACAGCCGCCACGTCCCGCGCAGCGGATCGTAGGCGACGCCCTGCGCGCTCCATCACCTTGAGGCCCGCCGCTCGGGCGGCGGCCGAGAATTCCTCCGGCGTCACGAACTGCTCCCAGCGATGGGTCCCGGGCTCGAGCCAGCGCAGAACGTATTCCGCGCCGACGATGGCGAGGGCGAAGCTCTTCAGCGTGCGGTTGAGCGTCGAAGCGATGAAGAGGCCGCCGGGCTTGACGAGGGAGGCTGCCGAAGCGACGAAGCGCGCCGGATCGGCGACATGCTCGATCACCTCCATGGCGCTGACCACGTCGAAGCGCGCCTCGCCCTCTGCAAGCGCCTCGACCGCGCCGACGCGATAGGCGACTTTCGCGCCGGTCTCCTCGGCGTGGCGGCGCGCGACCTCGATCGACGCCGGCGCCGGATCGACGCCGGTGACGTCGGCGCCGAGCCGCGCCATGGGCTCGGCGAACAGCCCCGCCCCGCAGCCGATGTCGAGCAATTCGAGGCCGGCGAGCGGCGGGCCGGCGTCGATATCGCGCCTGAAATGCCTGGCGATGAGGTCGCGCGCCCAGGCGACGCGAACCGGCGTCAGCCTGTGCAGCGGCGCCATCGGTCCGTCGGCGTCCCACCAGGAGTCGCCGAGCGCGTCGAAATGCGCAACCTCCGCCGGGATCACGCTCGGCGCGGCTTTGGCGGCCATACAATCCTCTCGATGAACCGGCGTTGACCGGCTCCGGGCGCCGCCTTTATACGCCGCTGCGCCACGGCGCGCGAGCCGCGCGTTTCTTTCCCGAAATCCGAGGATCGTCTTGTCGCGTCTGGTGATGAAGTTTGGCGGCACGTCTGTCGCCAGTGTCGAACGCATCCGCAATGTGGCGGCCCACGTCCAACGGGAGGTCGAGGCCGGCCACGAAGTCGCGGTTGTCGTCTCCGCCATGGCTGGCAAGACCAACGAGCTTGTCGCCTGGTGCAGGGAGGCGGGCTCCCATTCCGACAACCCGGAATACGACGCCGTCGTCGCCTCGGGCGAGCTCGTGACCGCTGGCCTGCTCGCGCTCGTGCTCAAGGACATGGGGCTCAAGGCCCGCTCGTGGGCCGGCTGGCAGATCCCGCTCACGACCGACGACGCGCACGGCTCGGCCCGCATCGAGGGCATCGACGGCGGGAGGCTGATCGAAGGCCTTGGCCAGGGCGAGATCGCCGTCGTCGCCGGCTTTCAGGGGCTGCACAGGGCGACCAACCGGGTGACGACGCTCGGGCGCGGCGGCTCGGACACGTCGGCGGTGGCGCTCGCGGCCGCGATCCATGCCGACCGCTGCGACATCTATACCGATGTCGATGGCGTCTATACGACTGATCCGCGTGTCGTGCCCAAGGCGCGGCGGCTCGACAAGGTGTCGTTCGAGGAAATGCTCGAAATGGCCTCGCTCGGCGCCAAGGTCCTGCAGGAGCGCTCGGTCGAGGTGGCGCTGGTGCACGGGGTCAAGCTCTATGTGCGCTCGTCCTTCGACGATCCCGCCCATCCCAAGCTTGGCACGCTCATCTGCGACGAGGAGGATATTGTGGAACAGCAGATCGTCACCGGCATCGCCTTCTCGCGCGACGAGGCGCAGATCACGCTGCGCGAGGTCGCCGACAAGCCGGGGGTGGCGGCGGCGATCTTCGTGCCGCTCGCCGACGCCAACATCAATGTCGACATGATCATTCAGGTCGTCTCCGACGACACGACGACAACCGACATCACCTTCACCGTGCCCGCGTCCGAGTTCGATCGCGCGATGGAGATCCTCGAGGCGCGGCGCGAAAAAATCGGCTTCGCCAAGCTCAACGGCGCGCAGGACGTGGTGAAGATCTCCGCGATCGGCGTCGGCATGCGCTCGCACTCGGGCGTGGCGGCTCGGGCGTTCAAGGCGCTCGCCGAAAAGGGCGTCAACATCCGCGCGATCACGACGTCGGAGATCAAGTTCTCGATGCTGATCGACGAGCCCTATACCGAGCTCGCGGTCAGGACGCTGCATACGCTCTATGGGCTGGATGCGAAGTGAGAAGCCCCTCCGCTGTTTGCTGGAGAAGGGAGCGCGCGAGTTTGTTCGCGACTCCATGATTTCAAACCTTTAGGCGCCTTTTTCTGTCACCTCTGTTCGTGTGTCCTTTTCGCTACAATAAACATTGTTGCACTGTTTTTTTACGTCAACTCCAGGACGAGACGCGGCTGCGTCATGACGGCTCGCCGGGTTCGACAATCTCGTCATAGCCGCGGCCAAGGAACTGAATGAGGCAGAAGCCGTGGCCGAACGGGTCGGACAGCATGGCGATCTTGCCGTAGCCTGCGACGCGGATGTCCGTCTCCGCATGCGCGCCCGCCGCCACCGCACGGGCGAGCGCGACCTCGATGTCGTCGACAACGAGATCGACATGAACCGGCGTCCAGTGCCGATCGTAGCGGCGCCGATCGGCGCCGGCGCCGATCGAGCCGCCCGGCTTTTGCAGAAGATAGAGCCGAGCCGGGAGGCCGCTGAGCTCCGCGACCTCGGCGCCGAGGCGGCGCGTCACGTCGAGGCCGAAGGCTCGCGTGTAGAAGGCGACGCCTTCAGCGAGATTGGGCACGTCGATGTTGATGAGCAGATCCATGCCGTCAGCCTAACACGTCATGGTTTTCCTGGCCCCTGCCCTCCTGCAGCACAAAAAGCTCGAGCGCCCTTTCCTTGCCGCGCATCGCGAGCTCGCCGAGCGGCCCGCTCGTCACGCCTGGAGGGAGCGCGGCGAGCCGATCGAGGAGGGCCGCTGAGGCGAGCACTCGGGCGTTGGCGCCGCGGCAGGCGTCGACGATGCGGGCGACGGTGTTCATCGAATTGCCGATCAGCGCGATCTCTTTCTTCAAATAGCCGAGTTCGCCGACAGCGACTGGGCCGCAATGAAGGCCGGCGCGGAAGTCGGGAGTGAGGCCGAATTCGCGTTCGTAGGCGGGTCCATCCGCGCGAATGCGGTCGAGCGCCGAAAAGCAGGCGCGAACGCACGCCGGCTCGTTCGGACCCGGCGCAAGCCGCCACGTCGCGATCACTTCGTCGCCGACATATTTGTGGATTTCGCCGCCCTCTTCAGCGACGGCGAGCGACACATTGACGATGAAACGGTTAAGCAGGTCGAGAAACCTGAGTTCGCCGAGGCGCTCTGCAATCGCGGTCGAGGAGCGCATGTCGATGAAGAGCAGCGCCCGCTCTTCGATGCGCGGATGGTAATGGCGTCCCGCGGCGAAGGCGAAGAGCGTGCCGGGACCGAGAAGATCGTTGACGCTGAACAACAGGTTGCCGGCGACGACGAGCACCAGCGAGACCACGAAGTCGACGCCGCCGACCACGATGAGCTGACCGTATATCATCCAAGCCGCAGCGGTAAAAATGACGACGATGACGGCGGCATAAAGACACGAGCGCAGCACGAGATAAGGCAGAAACGGCAGCCGGCCGAAGAGGCCGCCGGCGTTGCGCCTGAGCACAAACTGCTCGAGCGCATAGAAAGCGGCGCCCATCGAGCCGCCGGCCAGCGCGCCGACGGGCACGGTTCCGTGCTGGACTTCGCTGTAGAGGGCGCCGATCAGCGCGCTGACGACCACGATCCAGATGAAGCGGCGAAGCGGGGACGGATGCAGCATGGCCGTCCCTCAGCCCTGCCCTCTCCCCGGGGAGAGGGTTGCGCCGCTCAGTGAAGCGGCGGGATGCGCAGGACCTGGCCCGGGTAGATCTTGTCCGGATGGGTCAGCATCGGCCGGTTCGCCTGGAAGATGACGTCGTATTTGGCGCCATGGCCCTTGCCGTACTGCGCCTCGGAGATGGCCCACAGCGTGTCGCCGCTCTTGACGGTATAGAACTTCGACTCGGGGTCCGCCTTGGCGGGCTTGATGTCGTTCTGGACCGTCTGCACGCCTTTGGTGTTGCCGAGCGCGATGGCGATCTTTTCCGCCTGTTCGGTCGAGGCGGCCGTGCCCGACACCTTCACCTTGTCGCCGTCGACCTCGATCTTGACGCCCGAGGCGTCGAGGCCGTGCTTGTCGAGCTCCTTCTTGAGCTCCTCGGCCGGCGCGGCCTTGGCTTCGCTGCCGCCGAAGATCGACGCGCCGACGTTCTTGACGAAACTGATCAATCCCATGAATTCATGCTCCAGTGCCGGCCGGCGACGCCGGCCCGATAGGACGAGGCCCGCTCACAAGCGGCCCGGCGCCGTTCCCGACGCGGGCGAACGTTTATCCCGCCTGCGAGCGGCGCGCCAGCGCGTTGCGGCAGATGGGAGCGATCAGGCCTTGCGCATGCTGTTCATGATCATGCCGACGATCGCCGTTACGATCGCGCCCGATACGCCGCCGCCGACGGCCTGGCCGACAAGAGCGCCAATATCGACGCCGCCCGCCGCGCCGCCCGCAGAGCATCGGAATGAGCGAGGTCAGCAGCGACCCGCCGGCAATGCCGCCGAGCGCGCCGGCGATCGTGTTTCCGCCCGTCCCCAGGCTCGCTTTCTCCGCCACACCGCCCGACCGCGTTGCCGCCGATCGCGCCAGCGATGAGCTGGATAATGATATTGATGAGCGTCGCAGACATGGCTTTCCTCCAGCAAGAGCCTCGTTTCGCCAAGCTTATCCTGGCGCCGAGTCGTCACTGCCAAGATTTACCGTATTCCGTTCGGGAATGTCAACCGGCGCTTTTCTGGACGGTCGCCCCGCCTTTTCACGGCGCGCCCGGAGGTGATCTTAAAAAAAACACAATTGCAGGCGATATAAGCGCATCGAGTTTTGGCCGACTGACTTGGCCCGCGCCGTGTTGGAAACATTGCGGCAGGCCCACGACACCTCTCCTGGACATCGATATCATGCAACAGCGGACGTCTTCGGGCGCCGTACGACCGCGCCTAATCGCGCAAAAAGGAAGTACTATGCAAGTCGGAACCGTGAAGTGGTTCAACGCCCAGAAGGGCTTTGGCTTCATCCAGCCGGACAATGGCGGCTCGGACGTGTTCGTCCACATCAGCGCTGTTGAGCGCGCCGGGATGAGCAACCTCAACGAAGGCCAGAAGGTCAACTTCGAACTCGTCGCAGACAAGCGCACGGGCAAGTCGAGCGCCGGCAACCTCAGCGCCGCCTGACCCGAAAGAGCGCGCGCAACCCCCGTTCTGTCGACCGCGGATGTACCGGCGGCAGGGTGAATGGGCGGCGCGGCTCTGACTGACATGGACGTCGCGCGTCTTACGCTGTCGACCGCGGATGTACCGGCGGCAGCCTGATTAGGGCGCGACGTCATGATCGGACCGAAAAGCCGCCGCGCCCGTCGCGGCGGTTTTTTTGTGCGTCCTGCGCATCAAGCTCCAAGTCGCATCGAGCTCCAAGTCTGGAGACGGCGGCCTCAAGTCTGGTAAGCATGCGCCGTCGCGGGCCCTTCGGAGGCGCATTTGAAAGACCCCTATGAAGTTCTCGGCGTCGCCAAGACCGCGACTCCCGAGGACATCCGCAAGGCCTACCGGCAGCTCGCGAAGAAGCTGCACCCGGACCTCAATCCGGGCGACAAGCACGCCGAGGAGCGGTTCAAGGAGGTTTCGGCCGCCAACGACCTTCTGTCCGACCCGGAAAAGCGCAAGCGCTACGACGCCGGCGAGATCGACGCTTCGGGGGCGGAGAAAGCGCCGCCGCACGGCCGATACTATCGGGAATACGCGGCGGGGCGGGACATCCTTACGAGAGCGCCTCCGGCTACGCCGACTACGCGGAAGGCGACGATCTCTTCGCCGAGCTCCTGCGCCGCAGCCGCGAGCAGGCGCGGCGCGCGCCGGGCGCGGACCTGCACTACGAACTCCCGGTCTCCTTTCTCGACGCGGTCAACGGCGCGACGCGGACGATCACCATGCCCCAGGGCGGAACCCTCGAGGTGACGATTCCCGCCAGGCGTCGAGGACGGGCAGATCCTGCGCCTGCGCGGCAAGGGCGCGCCCTCGCCCGGCGAGGGTCCGCCGGGCGATGCGCTGGTGCAGATCGTCGTCGAGCCGCACCGCTAGCTTCACCCGCGAGGGCGACGACATCCATGTCGAGCTGCCGATCAGCATCAAGGAGGCGGCGCTCGGCGGCGAAGTGCGCGCGCCGACGACGACCGGGGGCGTCATGCTCAAGATCCCGAAGCGCTCCAACACCGGCGACATGCTGCGCCTCAAGGGCAAGGGCGTGAAGCGGCGCGACGGCGCCGGAGACGAATTCGTCAAGCTCAAGGTCGTGATGCCGAAGGCGCCGGACGCCCGAGCTCGAGGCGTTCCTCGCCAACTGGACGCCGGCCGCAGGCGACGATCCGCGCAGGGAGATGTGACCCCATGATCAACGAGCGGGAGTTTCTCGAACGCGCCCATCTCGATCGCGGCACGCTCGAAATCTGGATCCGGGAGGAATGGCTGGTCCCGATCCGCGCGGCGCCCGAACCTGCGTTCACCGAAATGGATCTCGCCCGCGCCGAGCTCATCCACGATCTCAAGCACAATATGGGGGTCAACGACGAGGGTCTCGACGTGATCCTGCATCTTCTCGACCAGATGCACGGACTGAGGCGCGCGCTCGCGGATGCGCTCGCCTCGATGCGCGAGCGGACGCCGCCGACCAGGGGCGCCTGATCCGAGGGCCGCGCGCCGGCGCCACGCCGACCTCGGGCTCAGAGCTCAAGCGCCCGCAAGCGATCGCGGGCGCTCTTCTGTGATCGCTCTACCGGCAGGTGTGGTAGTGAACGTGACCGTAGCGGTCGTGGTAACGACAGCGATGGCCAGGGCCGCCAAGCACAGAGCCAGGCCGAGTCACCACCGCGCCCGTCACGCCGCCGACAACCGCGCCGACCGGTCCGCCGATCGCGGCGCCGGCGACGACGCCCCCTGCGGTGCCAACCGTCTGCACCGGCGTGGCGCAGGCGCCGAGCGTAAGGCACGCGAGCGCGACAAAAGCGATCTTGTTCATATTGGGCTCCTCCCGCCTTTTCCCGCCGCCCACCGCATCGGACCATACAAACGCGACTTTGGCAATTCGCGACGGACCGCCGTTCCCGGGCGAGGGCGCTGAGACCTCGTTCGAAGCTATTCGGCCAGCGGATCGGCCATTCCGACGAGCTCGAAGCTTAGCGCACGCAGCCGCTTGCGGGCGTCCGGATCGTAGGCCTGGGCGTTGGCGCGGGACTCGCGAAGGCCGTTGAAATAGAGGCCGCTTCTGCCTTCGAGCGCAGGCAACTCGACAAGCTGCAGAATCGCGGCGCCGCCGTCTTCCACCGTGCTGATCGGGCGTGTCCCGGAGAGCCGAACCATGGTCGTGTCCATGTAGGTCGCCGGATGGAGGCAGTTCACTGCCACGTTGCGGTCTTTGAGCTCCTCGGCGAGGTCGATGGTGAACAGGATCTGCGCCAGCTTGCTCTGGCAATAGGCCCTGACCCCGCTATAGCCGTGCGTCAGCATGACGTCGTCAAAGTCGATCGCCTGCTGCCCGGCGGAGGACACATTGACGATGCGGGACGGGGCGCGCGCCTCGATGAGCGGCAGGAGCAGCCGCGTCAGCAGGAAGCCCGCGAGATAGTTGACCGCAAAGCGCAGCTCGAAGCCGTCGGCGCTGACCTCGCGCTTTGCCCCGGCCGTGCCGATGCCGGCGTTGTTGACGAGCACGTCGAGGCCGCCGGTCTCGCTCCGCACCGCTTCGGCCAGCGCGCGCACCTCCGCAAGCGACGCGAGGTCGGCGCGAAGGAAGCGCGCCTTGCCGCCGCGCTTCGCGATCCGCTCGACGAGAGCCTCGCCCCGCGCGCGGTCCCGCCCGTGCAGGATGACGCTCGCGCCATCCGCCGCGAGCCGCTCGGCGACATAGCGGCCGACGCCGTCGGTCGAGCCGGTGACGAGGATGGTTTTGTCTCTGACGGTCATGAGTTACCCTTCTCCGGCATAGGGCGTCGGAAGACGCCCGTCTCTCGACGGGCTCTCGCGGGAGAAGGCGTCACCCGCGCCGGATCTCGACCTTGTTCGGATAGAAGGCGAGGAAGGAGGCGATTTCGCCGACGTCCGGCTTCGGCGTCTCGTAGGTCCAGACCGCGTTGTCGTCGCGCGCCCCGCCGTCCGCGATCGAGTAGTAGTTGGCCTCGCCCTTGTAGGGGCAGGTCGTGACGCGCTCGGTTCGCTCGAGAACATCCATGTCGACGTCCTCGCGCGGAATATAGGCGACGGGCTTGTAGCCCGCCTCGGCGAGCTCGAGCGCGCCTCTCGTGTCGCCGATGGTGCGCCCGCGCCAGACGACGCGCACGCGCTCCGCGATCGGCTCGATGGTGATCGGATGGTCCCTGGTTCCGGCTTGGGTCATGGTCGCTCCTATCGTATGTCGACGAGTGGACCCGAAATCCTCGCCCTTCGAGACGCGGCCTTGCGGCCGCTCCTCAGGGTGAGGATTTCTATTGTGTTCCGCACACTTGTCCTCGTCCTGAGGAGCGATGCGCAAGCATCGCGTCTCGAAGGACGCTCGATCTCTCCCTACACATGCCCCGCGACCGCCTTCGCCTGATAGGGCTCCTCGAGTTTGGCGATTGTGCGGGCGTCGAGCTTGAGCTCGGTCGCCGCAACCGCATCGGCGAGATGGTGCGGCTTCGAGGCGCCGATGATCGGCGAGGTGATAAAGGGTTTCGACAGCACCCAGGCGAGCGCCACGACCGCAGGCTTCGTTCCGAGCTTCTCCGCCGTCTCGACGACGCGCTTGCGGATCGCCTCGTCCTGACGCGAGCCCAAGCCCAGCATTGCGCTGAACGGATCGGTGCGGCCGCGCACCGTCGAAGCGGTCTCGCCTAGCCCAGAGCCGGCCAGGTAGCCGCGCGCCATCGGCGACCACGGGATGACCGCGATCCCCTCGAAGGCGCAGAACTTCATCATCTCGCGCTCCTCCTCGCGATAGACGAGGTTGTAATAGTTCTGCATCGAGGCGAACTCGGCATGGCCTTTTGCCCGGGCGATGTCGATCATGCGGGCGAACTGCCAGGCGTACATGCTGGAGGCGCCGATATAGAGCGCCTTGCCGGCGCGCACGACGTCGTTCAAGGCCTCCATCGTCTCCTCCATCGGCGTCTCGGCGTCGAAGCGATGGATCTGGTAGAGGTCGACATAGTCCGTGCCGAGGCGCTTCAGCGACGCGTCGATCCCCTCCATGATGTGCTTGCGCGACAGGCCCTTGGCGTTCGCGCCCGGCCCCATCGCGCCGTGCACCTTGGTGGCGATGACGACCTCGCTGCGGCGCGCGATACTCCTTCAGCGCGCGGCCGAGGATCTCCTCGCTCGCGCCCTGCGAATAGACGTCGGCGGTGTCGAAGAAATTGATGCCGCGCTCCAGCGCCTCGCGGATGAACGGGCGCGAGGCCTCCTCCTCCAGCACCCATTCGCGCCATTTCGTCGAGCCGTAAGTCATGCAGCCGAGGCAGAGCTTCGACACCTGCATGCCCGTCTTGCCGAACCTGACCGTGTCCATCGGATCATCCCTTTTTGCCTGGTTGCGCCCATCATAGGACCTTTCGTAGGCTCGCCAAAGCGAGGGGCGAGGCATGGCGGGAAAGCGCGGCTGGGACTTCTGGATCGATCGCGGCGGCACCTTCACCGACGTGATCGGCCGCGACCCGAGAGGCCGGCTGCATCCGCGAAAGCTCTTGTCCGAAAGCCCGGCTTACGAGGACGCCGCGGTCGAGGCGATCCGCCGTCTTCTCGGGCTCTCCGCAGGCGAGCCGATCCCGACGGGCGCGATCCGCGTGGTCAAGATGGGAACCACCGTGGCGACCAACGCGCTGCTCGAGCGGCGCGGGGAACGCACCCTCCTCGTGACGACGCGCGGGTTCCGCGACGCGCTCGAGATCGGCTATCAGGCGCGCCCGAAGATCTTCGCCCGCGCGATCGAGAAGCCCGAGCTTCTCTATTCCGACGTGATCGAGATCGACGAGCGCGTGCTCGCCGACGGAACCGTCGAGGCCGCGCCCGACCCGCAGGCCGTGCGCGCGGCGCTGAGCAAGGCGCGGGCGCAGGGCTACGACGCGGTCGCTATCGTCTTCATGCACGCCTACCGCTATCCGGCGCATGAGCGCGCGGTCGGCGCAATCGCGCGCGCGCTCGGCTTCGCCCAGGTCTCCGAGAGCCATGTCTGCTCGGCCCTGATCAAGCTCGTCGGACGCGGCGACACGACGGTGGTCGACGCCTATCTCTCGCCGATTCTCGCCCGATACGTCGGGCGGGTCTCGCGCGCGCTCGACGTCGAGCGCACCGGCGCGCGGGTGATGTTCATGATGTCGTCGGGCGGCCTCACCTCGTCCGGCCTCTTCGCCGGCAAGGATGCGATCCTGTCGGGGCCGGCGGGCGGCGTGGTCGCGATGGCGCTGACGGGGGCCAGCGCCGGCTTCAGGCGCGTCATCGGCTTCGACATGGGCGGCACGTCGACCGACGTCGCCCACTACGACGGCGAATTCGAGCGCGCATTCGAGACGGAGGTCGCGGGCGTGCGGATGCGCGCGCCGATGATGAAGATCCACACCGTCGCGGCCGGCGGCGGCTCGGTGCTCCATTTCGACGGCGCGCGCTTTCGCGTCGGACCGGATTCCGCCGGCGCCGATCCGGGACCGGCAGCTTATCGGCGCGGCGGCCCGCTCGCCGTCACCGACGCCAATCTGATGACGGGCAGGCTCATCCCTGACTTCTTTCCCAAAGTGTTCGGACCGAACGGCGACGAGCCGCTGGACGAACGGGTCGTCCGCGAAAAATTCGCGGCGCTGGCGCGGGAGATCGGCGACGGGCGCAGCCCCGAGGCGGTCGCGGAGGGGTTTCTGGCGGTGGCGGTCGGCAAGATGGCCGAGGCGATCAAGACGATTTCGGTCGCGCGTGGTTATGACGTCACCCGCTATGCGCTGAACTCGTTCGGCGGCGCGGGCGGCCAGCACGCCTGCGACGTCGCCGACGCGCTTGCGATCACGACCGTCCTCATCCATCCGCTGTCGTCGCTGCTGTCGGCCTACGGCATGGGCCTCGCCGACATCAGCGCGCAACGCGCGCAGGGAGTCGAGGAGCCGCTCGACGCCGGCGCCCTCGCCCGCGTCGGCCTCGTCGCCGACGCGCTCGCCGACGCGGCGGTCGCGGAGGTCGAACGCCAGGGCGTCGAACGGGTGGCGATCACGGTTCATCGCCGCGCGCATTTGCGCTATGCGGGCTCGGACACGACGATCGAAATCCCCCTTCGCGCGCCGGCTGCGATGCGGCGCGCCTTCGAGCGCGCCCATAAGCAGCGTTTCGGCTTCATCGACCGCGCCAAGGCGCTCGTCGTCGAGGCCGTGTCGGCGGAGGCGGTCGGCGGCGCGGCGCGCTTCGCCGAGCGGACGCGGCCGATCCCGAAGAGCGCCGCGGTGACGCCTTTGCGCGAGACGCAGATCTTCTCCAAAGGCGCGTGGCGGAAAGCGAACGTCGTCTTGCGCGAGTCGTTGGCCGTCGGCGCCGCGCCTCGACGGGCCGGCGCTCGTCATCGATCCCAACCAGACGATCGTCGTGGAACATGGCTGGCGCGCCTCGGTCACGCCCAAGAACCATGTCGTGCTGCGGCGGGTCGAGCCTCTCCCCAGGCGCGAGGCCATCGGCTCCAGGGCCGATCCGGTGATGCTCGAAATCTTCAACAACCTCTTCATGTCGATCGCCGAGCAGATGGGCGTGACGCTCCAGAACACCGCCTATTCGGTCAACATCAAGGAGCGGCTCGACTTCTCCTGCGCGGTGTTCGACGGTGAGGGCCGTCTCGTCGCCAACGCGCCGCACATGCCGGTGCATCTGGGCTCGATGGATCGTTCGGTCGAGACGATCATCCATGACAACGAGGGACGCATCCGCCCCGGCGACGTGTTCGCCCTCAACGCGCCCTATAACGGGGGCACCCATCTGCCCGACATCACCGTCTGCACGCCCGTCTTCGACGAGGCGGGCAAGACCATATCTGTTCTGGACGGCGTCGCGGGGACATCACGCCGACATCGGCGGCATTGCGCCCGGCTCGATGAGCCCGCTCGCGACCTCGATCCACGAGGAGGGCGTCTATATCGACAACTTCCTATTGGTCGAACGCGGCCGCTTCCGCGAGCGCGAGCTCTACGAATTGCTCGCAAGCGGACCCTGGCCCGCCCGCAACCCCTTGCAGAACGTCAACGACCTCAAGGCGCAGATCGCCGCTAACGAGAAGGGCGTGCGGGAACTCAAGCGCATGGTCGAGGCGTTCAGCCTGGAGACGGTCGAGGCCTATATGGGCCATGTGCAGGACAACGCCGACGAAAGCGTGCGGCGCGTGATCGACCGGCTCGTCGACAGCGAAGCCTCGTCCGTCTCCGACCAGGGCGCGGTCATCAGGGTGAGGATCAGCGTCGACAAGCGCAAGCGCGAGGCGACGGTCGACTTCACCGGCACGTCGCCGCAGCAGCCGGACAATTTCAACGCGCCCGAGCCGGTCACGCGCGCCGCCGTGCTCTATGTGTTTCGCGTCATGGTCGACGACGACATCCCGATGAACGCGGGTTGCCTGAGGCCGATCCGGGTCATCCTGCCCGAAGGCTCGATGCTGAAGCCGCGCTATCCGGCCGCGGTCGTGGCGGGCAATGTCGAAGTCTCGCAGGCGGTGACCGACACGCTGTTCGCAGCGCTTGGCGCGCTCGGCTCCGCGCAGGGCACGATGAACAACCTCACCTTCGGCGACGCGGACGACCCAGTATTACGAGACGATCTGCTCGGGCGCGCCGGCGGGCCCCGGCTTCGACGGCGCGGCGCGGTCCACACCCACATGACGAACTCGCGCCTGACCGACCCGGAAGTGCTGGAGAGCCGCTTCCCGGTGGTGCTCGAGGATTTTCACATCCGCCGCGGCTCCGGCGGCAAGGGACGGTGGAAGGCCGGCGACGGCACGCTGCGGCGCATCCGGTTTTTAAGGCCGATGCAGGCCGCGATCCTCAGCGGCCATCGCGCCGCGCCCAATCCGGGGACTTTGGGCGGGAGCGAAGGCGAACTCGGCCGCAATGCGGTCCGGCGCAACGACGGGCGGATCGAGATTTTGCCGGGCTGCGCCGAGACGAATCTCGAGGCGGGCGAGGCGATCGAGATCGTGACGCCGACCGGCGGAGGATGGGGGGTGGCGTAGGGGGCGTCGACCGGGGGTCGACCGGCGATCGGGGACTAGTTTGCGTTCTCGGCGAAAGCGTCTTTCATGCGCGAACGGCGCCGAACCAAGACGAGCCAGACCAGCAAGGCCATGGCGCAGCCGCATAGGAGCGGCGCCCTCAGGCCCCAGCGATCGGCGACGCCACCGATGAGGGCGACGCCCACGGCGCTCGCCCCTTGCTGCAGAAAGAACTGCGCGCTCATGATCCGCCCGCGCAAGCCGTCCGGGACGGTGGTCTGCAGCAGGCCCACGGCGCCGGTACGACAGATTTCAAAGCAAAATCCGCGGACGAGCATCGCGACCGCTGCAAGCGAAAGCGTCGTGGTGCTGAGTAGCGCCGCCGTAGCGGCCAGATATGCGAGATATGCGGTGAGAATAACGTTCGTCCGCAGCCGTCGTCGGCCGCCATACGCGAGCCAAAGAGCCGACAGCGTCGCGCCGACGCCAGCACTAGCGAGCAACGTCGAAAACCCCTCGATTCCGGAGTTCAGCGCTCGATCCGAGAAGGCGGGCAACATCTGTCGTACGGCCGCAGCGAGCCCGTCGCCGAACAGCATCAGCATAAGGAGACCGCGGACGCCGGCATGGCGTTGGATGGCGCGCAGCCCCTCGACGAGGTCGTGCGCGAACGCGCGCTGAACGACCGGCACCGGCTTGTAGTGCGCCGGCGTTTGCATGCGCGCCGCTGAGATGAAGAAGACTCCGTACCCCGCGACGTTGCTTGCGAAGGCCGCCGCGGGTCCGAAATGGAGGATCACCCACCCCGCGATCGCTGGCCCGACGAAGATCCCCAATTGCGTGTAGGCCGAAGCCACGGCGATAGCCGACGCCAACTTGTCGGGGGCGACAAATCGAGGCAGAAGACCAAAGGCCGCCGGCACGCTGAAGGCGTGAATCACTCCGTGAATCAGAGCGAGCACCGCAAGATACTCAACCGTCAAGCGTCCGGTGAACGCGAGGCCAGTAAGGATGGCGGCGTGGGCCGTGGCAAAGCTGTAGGTGATCATCAGGACTTCGAAAACGGTCGTGACGATCGGCGATGACTCCTCCAAGCGGAGCGAGTGCGCTCATCGGAACCGCGTCGAGCAACGCGACCGCGGCGAGCCATCCTGTCGAATGCGTCAGGGTCCACGTGACCCACGCGATGGCGACCGCCTGGATGAAGAAGGTCAGCCAGGAGACGACGGAGCCGACCGTGTATCGACGAAAATTCGCGTCGCCGAAGGCCTCGCCAATTCCGCCGAGCGCCGCCACGCCCATGTTAGCACCCTAAGGAAGCGCGAGGCGCCCGACCTGTCGCCGTCGCCCTCGCGCACGGCCTGGTCGCCGCGGTTCCTCGCTTATGCGCTTTCGCGGAGGCGGCTCTCGCCAAATCACGCAAAATTCATCCCTGAGTCATTCCCTTCGTCGTCCAGTTCACGTCGTAACTCTAGAATTACAGTGGAATTGTAGTGACCTGCACCCCTCGGGTGAGACGCTCTAATTGGGTCTTCTTCCTGGTTTAGCATTGGCGCTGACCTGCCCAGTCCGGCTTCGAACTCGGCCGGCGGTTTATAGCCGAGCGCCGAATGCAGACGCTCTCGATTGTAGACTGTTTCGATGAACTCGCCGATCTGCAGGCGGGCGTCGTCGGTGTTGGCGTAGGCCTTGACCGTTCACCTCCTCGGGTGTCGTGGCGGTCTACCGCGCCTTGGGCGGCGGCGTGAAAAACCGGGGATGGCCCTCGGGATCGACCGCCGGACGTCGCGATAGAAAAGGGAGGGGACGATCCGAGGTGATTTCGGGGGCATCGACATCCGTCGGTGTCCTTCGTTCGTGCGGTCCGGCGCAGGATGCTTGAGCACGCCGCTGCCCGGCTCACTTCTCCTTCGTCGTCCAACTCACGTCGTAGCTCAGCGTGAACGCAAACAGGCTCGCGTTGTTGCCCGGCGCGTCGGCGACGCTCCAGGTTCCCTTGCCTGCTATGTCCTTGTACTTGCCCGTGCCGCCGAGCAACGCGATGTCGCCGCCCTCCGGGCCTTCGTAGGTCATGAAGAGCTTGTCGCTGTCGCCGTCGGTCTGGGTGCACGTGCCGGTAAAGGCGTAGCCCTCGGGTCGGGCCTTGGCCTCCTCGAGGCAGCGGATCGCGAGGTTGTCGAGCAGCTTCGATCCGTCCCGGGTCTTCACGATGCCGGTGCATTCGGCGGAGGAGTTGGAGCCGACAGGACCCATGTCGACGATTGCGAGCGAGCGGCAGACCGCATAGGCTGCGAGTTTCGCCGCGCCGCTCGCCGGAAACGGATCGTCGGCCCGCGCTGGCGCGCTCGATGCAACGACGCCCGCCAGAAGAGTCAGGAACCCGCACAAAATTCGCAAGATCATCTCCCTCGCCGGCAATTCGAGGCGAGCCTATCACAAAAGGGAGCGCCGGAGAGCGGCCCGTGCGGGATTCGACAACTCGACGAGGCGGACGTACGAAGCCCGCGCAATTCCGTTTCGAACGGCCCCCTGATCGGCGAGGCGCCGCAACATGATCGAGAACCTGGAAACGCAGTCCGCTGCGGCGATAGGGCGCCTCGTTGCGGCGGGCCGTCTCGATCCCGTCGAGGTTGCGGAATTCTTCCTCGATCGCATCGAACACGATCGCGGCAATCCATCCTTTATTCTCGTCACCCGCGCGCGAGCTCTGGATGAAGCGGCGGCAAGCCGGAAGCGCCACCGGGAGGGCCGCGCGGCTGGCCCTCTCGATGGCGTTCCGATCGCCTGGAAGGATCTCGTCGATATGGCGGGCGAGCGCACGACCGCTGGCTCGGCGCTCTTTGCCGAGTCGCCGCCGAAAGAGACGGACGCGCCGATCGTCGCCAACCTGTCGGCGGCCGGTCTCGTGGCGCTGGGGAAAACCAACCTCTCGGAATTCGCCTTCTCCGCCCTTGGACTCAATCCGCATTTCGGCACGCCGAGAAACCCCCGCGACGCCGCGACGCCTCGCATCGCTGGCGGCTCCTCCTCAGGGGCGGCGGTAGCGGTTGCGGGCGGCCTTGCGCCTTGCGCGATTGGCAGCGACACCGGCGGCTCAATCCGCGCGCCCGCCGGATTCTGCGGCATCGTCGGGTTCAAGACGAGCGAGGGGCGGATCGACAAGCGCGGCGTGTTTCCGCTCTCACGCACTCTCGACACGATCGGCCCGCTGGCGCGTACGGTCGAGGATTGCGTGCTGATTGACATGGCGTTGCGCGGCCAAACTGGCGCTCAAATACGCCCCCTCGATCTCACCGGCGTCGAATTCGTCGTGCCTGACAAGACTGGAATTGACGATGTCGACGCCGCCGTGGCGGCGAATCTCGAGACCGTCACGAAACGGCTGGCTGCGGCGGGCGCCAAGATAACGTCGCGCCCAGTACCCTCGATCGGCGCGATGCGTGCTCTCACGGCGCAACACGGCTCACTCGTCGCGATCGAAGCCTATGCCGAACACCGGCAGGTCTTCGATTCCCTTGACGCTGAGCGCATGGATCGCCGCGTCGTGAAGCGAGCTTTGCTCGCGCGTGCGGTCAGCGGAGAGGACGCGATCAGCTTGCGGCGAGGCCGTGAGAGGCTCGTGGCCGCTTTGGCCGACGAACTGAAGGAAGCATTGTTGCTCCTGCCCTCGACGCCGATGACTGCCCCGCCGATTGCGGCGCTCGACCGCGACGACGAACTTTTCCGCGCCACCAACCTGCGGGCCATCCACTATACGTTTCTCGGCAACCTCTTTCGTATGTGCGGCCTCGCCATCCCTTCAGGCGCCGACGCCGCCGGCCTCCCGACCGGCGTCCAGTTCCTTGCGTCCAACGGGAACGACGAGCGGCTGCTGTCGATCGGGCTCTCCGTGGAGACTGCGCTCGCGAAGTGAAAGGCGGCGGATTTCGTCTGAACGCGGGATGCTCACATCTAGCCCCGCTTCTCCCGCCCCATCGCATAGAATTCCTCGTTCGGCCGGATCGAGAAGGCGTTGGCGAGCCGGTTGGACATCGCGAAGAGGGCGGCGATCGCCGCGATGTCCCAGGCGTCGTCGTCCGAAAAGCTGTGACGCTTGAGCGCCTGATAGTCCTCGTCGTCGATGGCGTGCGAACGCTCGGCGACCTTGACGGCGAAATCGAGCATCGCCTTCTGCCTCTCGCTCAAGTCGGCCTTGCGATGATTGATCGCGACCTGATCGGCGATCAGCGGGTTCTTCGCCCGGATGCGCAGGATCGCGCCATGCGCAACCACGCAATAGAGGCAATTGTTGAGGCCTGAGGTGGCGACGACGATCATCTCGCGCTCCGCCTTGCTCAGGTTGCCGGGCTTTTCCATCAGCGCGTCATGATAGGCGAAGAAGGCGCGGAATTCGTCGGGACGGCGCGCCAGCGCGAGAAAGACATTGGGCACGAAGCCCGACTTCTCCTGCACCGCCTCGATCCGCTCGCGCACGTCCTTCGGAACGTCGGCGAGATCGGGCGCCGGAAACCGGCTGATCGAACGATCTTTCACGGAACTCATCCTCCATGTCCGTTCGCCATGCTACCATCGCGGCCGCGCGGCTGGAACGAGGCCGCGGCTCTCTTCGAGGTTGCTCAATGGAATTCGGCGTCTACACCTTTGTCGAAACAAGGCGCGATCCGCAGACGGGCGAGTCGGTCGATGTCGACAAGACCTTCGCCGATATTCTGGAGCAGATGGAGCTTGCCGACCGCGTCGGCCTCGACGTGTTCGGGCTCGGCGAGCACCACCGGCCGGACTACGCCGTCTCGGCGCCCGCCGTCGTGCTCGCGGCCGGAGCGGCGCGGACGAAGCGCATCCGGCTGACCAGCGCCGTCACCGTGCTATCATCCGACGACCCGGTGCGGGTCTATCAGCAGTTCGCGACGCTCGATCTCCTGTCGGGCGGCCGGGCGGAGATCATGGCGGGGCGCGGCTCGTTCATCGAATCCTTTCCGCTGTTCGGCTACGATCTCGACGACTACAACGCCCTCTTCGCCGAAAAGCTCGACCTCCTGCTCGCGATTCGCGCCAACCCTCGTCCGGTCTGGCGGGGTGAACTGCGCGCGCCGCTCGATGGTCAGGGCGTCTACCCGCGCGCCCTGCAACATCCCCTGCCCGTCTGGATCGCTTCCGGCGGCACGCCGCAGTCGGTCGCCCGCGCCGGCGCGCTCGGCCTGCCGCTGGCGATTGCGATCATCGGCGGCGAGCCGGCGCGGTTCGGGCCGCTGGCGGAGCTCTATCGCGAGTCGGGGCGTCGGGCGGGCGTCGCTCCCGAAGAGCTCAAATTCGGCGTCAACGGCCACGGCTTCCTCGCCGACACGGCCGAGGCGGCGGTCGAGGCTTTCTTCGCCCCCTACGCCGAGGTAATGAGCCGCATCGGAAAAGAGCGCGGCTGGCCGCCGCTCACGCGCGCGCAGTTCGACATGGGCCGCGGTCGGCGCGGGCATCTGATGGTCGGCACCCCCGAGGAGGCGATCGGGAAAATCCTCGCGCAGCACGAGGTCTTCCACCATGATCGATACCTCATGCAGATGGCGGTCGGCGCGCAGCCGCAGGCCGCGATCCTGCGCTCGATCGAACTCCTGGGCACGGTCGTGGCGCCGGCCGTCCGGGCGGCGTTCGCGGTGCGCAGGGTTCCGGCATAGGATTGGGGCAAACGAGGAGGCGCGCGAAAAATGACCGAGACGATCGTCGCGGGGGGTCTGCACTTGCGGTTTCTGCAGACGAAGGAAGAAACGGGGGGAAGTCTCGACGTGTTCGAGATGATCGTGCAGCCAAACGCGCGCATGCCCGTGCCGCACTATCACGAGAGCTGGGACGAAACGATCGTTGGACTGATGGGCGTGACGACCTGGCGGGTCGACGGCGAAGACATCGAGCTCTTGCCCGGCCAAAGTCTGTTTATCAAGCGCGGGATGGTGCATGGCTTCCGCAACGACTCGCCGGAGGCGGTGAGCTGCCTCTGCATTCTGACTCCTGGCGCTTTGGGAACCGGCTACTTCCGCGAAGTAGCCGCGCTTCTGTCGGGGGGCGCGCCGGACCTCGCGAAAATGAAAGAGATCATGCTGCGCTACGGGCTCGTCCCGGCGCCGGGCGCGTGATTCGAGCTGAAGCGGAGCGCGAGGCTTGAGCCTCAGTCGCAGCGCGCTCGAACACGATCGCGTGCGTCGGGTTTGACCTCCAGGAAGGTCGCGACATGGGCGACGAAACAGATCACCGATTTGCAGAAGGAAACGCATATGAAAGAACGCATCGGCTTCATCGGCGTCGGGCTCATGGGCCACGGCATGGCGAAGAACATCGTCGACAAGGGCTGGCCGCTGACCGTCCTCGCCCACCGCAAGCGCGAGGCGGTCGACGACTTGAAGTCGCGCGGCGCGAAGGAAGCCGCTTCCCCGCGCGCGGTCGCCGACGCCAGCGACATCGTCGTCCTCTGCGTCACCGGTTCGCCGCAAGTCGAGGTGATCGTTCAGGGGCCGGACGGGCTCGCCTCGGCGGGAAAGAAGCTCATGATCGTCGATTGCTCGACCTCGGAGCCCGCTTCGACGCGGCGCCTCGCCGAGACGCTGGCGCCGAAGGGAATTACGCTCATCGACGCGCCGCTGAGCCGCACCCCTAAGGACGCTTGGGAAGGCACGCTCGACGTGATGGTCGGCGGCGACCCCGAGGCGGTCAAGCGCGCCCGGCCGGTGCTCGAAGCCTTCGCCGGCCGCGTCGTCGACACCGGTCCGGTCGGCACCGGCCACACGATGAAGCTCCTCAACAATTTCCTGTCGATGGGCTACGCCGCAATCTATTCGGAGGCGCTCATGGTCGGGGCCAAGGCGGGCCTCGCGCCGGCCGTGTTCGACAGCGTCATCAGCGGCGGCCGGATGGATTGCCCGTTCTATCAGACCTTCCGCAAATACGTGATCGAGCGCGACCGCAACGCCCACCGCTTCACGCTGGCGAACGCGCTGAAGGACGTCAGCTACCTCGCCGGCTTCGCCCAGGCGCTCGGCGTCGCCAATCCGGTCGGCGCAGCGGTGCGCAATTCGTTTGCGCAAGCGGTCGCCACCGGCCACGGCGAGGACTATGTGCCGATGCTGTCGGACCACGTTGCGGAGTGGAACGGGACGCCGCTTGCGCCGAGCGATCTGTAGGCGCGGTCGATAGCCCGTCGAAAGACGGGCGTCCTTCCGTTCGCCCTATCGACCGCGCCCGCCGCGCTCATCGAGCGCGGCTACAGGCCCTACCCCCGGATCGGCTCGTGGGCGAGCGCGGCGCGCAGGAAGTAGTATAGCCCGGTCAGGGCGGCGAGGACGAAGACACCCTGGAGGATATGGGTGATCGCCTCGCCCAGACCGAACAGGCCGCCGATCGCCCAGCCGGCGGCGACGCCGGCGCCGAGGAGCTCGGTGCCCACGAGTATGGCGACGCTGATCAGCGTCGTGGCGTTGGTCCAGTTGATCGGCGCGGCCTCGGCCAAAGCCGTTTCTCCTCGTTCCAATTCCCAACATAGAGCGCGCAGGCCGCAACCGTCATTGCGAGCGAAGCGAAGCAATCCATAGGTCGTAGGTCGCTGGCGGCAGGCTCTGGATCGCCGCGTCGCTTCGCTCCTCGCGATGACGACTGGAGTGAGCGCCACTAAACCAAGCCGCGCCTGGGCGCAAGTGTCGCGGGGCGCGAGCGTTGCCGACCGCCCATTCCCATTGCAGAATAGCGAAAATATCGCCAGTCCCCTCATGTCGCTCATCGCCGATCGTCCCCGTCACAGCCAAGCCGCCCTGGAAGCCGGCGATCACGCGCCGCACGGCGGCGTCGGGGCGCTGGCGTTCGGCGCGCTCGGCGTCGTGTTCGGCTCGGTCGGAACGTCGCCTCTCTATGCGATGGAACAGGTCTTCCACGCCGCCAGGGGGCGCACGCCGGAGGATGCGCTCGGCGCCGTCTCTCTCGCGATCTGGTCGCTGACGCTGGTGGTCGCAATCCAATACCCGCTCCTTGTCTTACGCGCCCAGAACGACGGCGAGGGCGGAGTGTTCGCGCTCTACGGCCTCCTGCACGACCGCGCTGACCGCCGCGTGCGCATGCTGCTCTGGGCGCTGATGGCGGGCGCCGGGCTTCTCATCGGCGACGGCATGATCACGCCGGCGATCAGCGTGCTTTCGGCGGTCGAGGGCCTCGGCGTCGCGGTTCCGGGGCTGTGCCGGCGCGGCGGTCCCGATCACGCTCGGGCTCCTCATCGCGCTCTTCGCCATCCAGTTCAAAGGCGCCTCGGGCGTCGGCTTCGTCTTCGGGCCGATCGTCCTCCTCTGGTTCACGGCGATCGCGGCGCTCGGCGCGGCTGCGATCGCCGCGCACCCCGGGATTCTCGCCGCCTTCAACCCGGTCCACGGGCTGGCCTTTCTGGGCCGCGCGCACGGGCTCGAGGCGTTCTTCATCCTCGGCGCGCTGATGCTGGTCGTCGCCGGGGGCGAAGCCATGTACGCCGACGTCGGCCATTTCGGCGCGCTGCCGATCCGTCTCTCCTGGTTCGCCGTCGTCTATCCGGCCCTCCTCATCAACTATCTCGGACAGGGCGCCTATATGATCGGCGGCGGGCCGGTCGCCGGCGGCAAGCTCTTCTTCGCGCTCGCGCCGCAATGGCTCCTCATGCCGATGGTCGTCCTTGCGACGGCCGCGACCATCATCGCCTCGCAGGCCCTCATTTCCGGTGCGTTCTCGCTGGTCTCCCAGGCGATCCGGCTCGGCCTCTTTCCGCGGCTCGATATTGAGCACACCCATCACGCGCAGGAGGGCCAAGTCTACATTCCGGTCGTCAACTGGACGCTGCTGATCGGATGCGCAACGCTCGTCTGGTCCTTCGGATCGAGTTCGGCGCTCGCTGCCGCCTATGGCCTCGCGGTTTCCGGCGTCATGGTGATCACCTCGTTCGCGATGATCCCGGTCGCGCTTCGCCACTGGAACTGGAGCCCGGCGACGACCGCCCTCGTCTGGGGGCCGCTGACGGCGCTCAACGCCGCGTTCCTCATCGCGAGCCTGCTGAAGCTCTTCGAAGGCGGCTACGTGCCTATCGCAGTCGGCGCCGTGGCCTTCGCGGCGATGGCGACCTGGCGCTGGGGCCGCAAGGCGACCTACGCCGCGCACAACGCCAAGGCGACGATGACGGTCGGCGAGGTCGTCTCGCTGCACCGGTCGAGCCGCCGGTACCTCGAGCGCAACGCGCTCATCATGTCGCCGCGCCCCTTGCGCTCGCTGCGCGACCGCGCGCCGTCCCTGATCCGCCTCATCGCCGAGCGCACCGGGGTCCTTCCGCGAAACCTCATCTTCGTCGAGGTCGCGCACAAAAAGACGCCCTACATCCACGGCAGCCGCTATCAGGTGACGGTGTTCGACCGCGAGGAGCAGAGAGGCGGCGTGATCGGGGTCGAGCTCTCCTTCGGCTTTCTCGAGGAGCCGAATGTCGAGCGGGCGCTGGAGGATCTCGCCCGGCATCACGAGATCGACCTGCCGACCGACCCGCATCAGTGGATCGTGCACGTCATGCAGGAGAACCTCCTGCCGCCGCGCCGGAGCAATCTCTTCAAGCGCGCGCGGCTCAAGCTCTTCCGCTTCCTGCGGCAGGTGTCGCGGCCGGCCTATTCCTATTACGGGCTCGGCGACGAGGTGCAGCTGACGGTCGAGATCATTCCCGTGAGGCTCAGGTGAGACGCCCCGGCTCTTCTTCTGTCGCTGTCGCGGCCGTGAAGACCTGGCGACAAAATCTTCCGTAAATTGGAAAACCGTGGTATTGTGAACCCATGACCAGATCGTTTGGCGCCGTTTTCAACACGCCTTCGCCCGCAAGAAGTAAGGTTAACTGGCCGGGCGCAATATTTCTTTACAAGAATCCGGCATAAACCTCTGAAAAGCTTAGAATTGGCGCTGAAAACGGCAATAAATTGCAAGAAAAACAGGGCTAAAAACGTGTTCCGGAGCCTCTCATGGTCCGTTTCGAGTTGGCGGACCGAGGCTACAGCGATTCTCGGTCGTACTTAATACATCACGCTTGGTCTGTTCAATGACTGAGCATGACGGTCTCCCTGTGCGCGACGGAGGCTGGACGGCCCACGCGCCGCCGTGATCATCTACATGGCATGTCCGACTCATCCATCGCCGTCGCCGCGCTCGATCCCGCCGCCCTGACCGAAAACCTCGACCGGCTCGCCGAGATCCTGCACGCCTGCGTGCACGAGGGCGCGAGCGTCGGCTTCGTCATGCCGTTCGGCCTCGACGACGCGCGCGCCTACTGGCGGAGCAAGGTCGCGCCATCGCATCAGGCGGGCAAGAGGATCGTGCTCGTGGCGAGGCTCGGCGGAACAATCGCCGGGACCGCGCAGCTCGACCTCGACACGATGCCGAACCAGCGCCACCGCGGCGAAGCCTCCAAGGTGCTGGTCGATCCGAAGCTCCGCCGCGCCGGCGTGGCCCGCGCCCTCATGCTCGAGATCGAGGCGCGCGCCGAGGCCGCGGGCCGCTGGCTCATCACCCTCGATACGGCGGGAGACGCGGCCGAGGCGCTTTATCGCTCGCTCGGATACCGGGTGGCGGGCGCGATCCCCTCTTACGCGCGCGACGCATTCGAGGACCGCTACGATGCGACCCGGCTCATGTACAAAGACCTGCGCCGCGGTTAGCCTTGGCCGGGATTGCGGCGGAGGTGAGATCGGCTGATGCGTGACGGGGACGGCGCTACGCTCGGCGGGCGAATTCTTGCTTGCGCTGCTGACGCTTTATGCGCTGACCATGATCGCGCCCGACCTCTACCGGCTGGTGCGCCCGTTGAGCGCGTTCGGTCTGGCGACCAACGCCGACGGCCTCATCTACGACGTGCAGGCTCAGTTCGCCGCCGACGAGGACTCTCCGGCATGGCGGGCGGGACTGCGCCCCGGCGATCGACTGGACCTGCCGGCGATGCGCTGCGCCCCGATCGACACCGAGCTCTGCGCGACCAACCTCGCGCTGTGGGGCGGCTTCAACTACGTCATGCCGGGTCGCAAGGGAAAGCTCATCGTCGAAGCTGCGCCCGATCGCCCGGCGCGCGAGGTGACGCTGGCGGCGAAGCAGCGCCCGCTCAGCGTCGGGGTCCACCTCGTTCTGCTGCTCCAGCAGGTTGCGGGCATCCTGGTCGTTCTTGGCGCGGCCTGGCTGGTCTGGACGCGGCCGGGCGGCATGACTTGGGGCTTCTTCGCCTATGTGTTCGGGTTCAATCCCGGCCAGTCGTTCCAGTTCTACGCCTGGCTGCAGCAGTGGCCGCATGTGATGCTGGCGCAGGCGATCGCGAGCTGCGTGATGCAGGCGGCGGGCTATGCGGGCCTCCTCCTGTTCGCGTTGCGCGTCCCGGTCGACCGGGCGGAGGGTCGATGGCGCCGGATCGAACGCGCGCTGCCGATCGTATTCATCCTGCTTCTTCTGGTGTCGCTGTCGACCCTCGGCAGCGTCTTCGGCCATCGCACCGAATATGCGATGCGGGCCTCGATGCTGATCGGCTTGCCTGTCAGCCTCGCTGCTCTCCTGATCCTCATCGGACGCCGCAAGGATCTGAGCCCGCGGGACTACCAGCGGATCCGCTGGGTGATCTGGGGCTGTCTGATCGGCCTGCCCGCCTATTTGTTGGCCGAACTCGCCCAGGAGACTTCGCTGCCGAGCAGCCTGCTTGGCCCGGTCGTCGGATCCGAGGACGTGACCGGCTACTTCTATCTCATCAATGGGATCTTGTGCCTGTTTGTCGTGGAGGCGGTGCGCCGCCCGACCGTGGTCAGCGTCTGGATACCGCTGCGCCGCGCGACCGCGCTCGGCCTCCTTTTGAGCGTGCCGGCGTATTTCATCCATGAAGAGCTGACGACGATCAACGAATGGACGCAGTTGCCGGAATGGGCCTGGGTGGTGGTCGCCTCGGTCATGATCTTCCTGATCTCACGCCTGCACGAATACGCGACCGAGCTCGTGGACCGGCTCTTCGCCCGCGGATTCCACCGCGCCAAGAAAGAGCTCGCCGCCGTCGGCCGGACGATTCAGCGCGCCGGCAGCTTTGACGAGATCGATCGCCTGCTGGTGGACGAGCCGATGCGTTCGCTGCAACTCGCGTCCGCCGCGCTCTTTCGCGACGAGGGCGGCGTCTTCCCGCGGCGCGCCAGCGCCGGGTGGCGGGCGGCGAACGCCGATGCGTTAAATTCCGACGGGCGGGTGCTGGGCGGGAGACTGTACGGCGGCGCTTTCGCCCTCGATGGAATTGGCGGCATCGATCCGACCGACAAGCGCTTCCCCGACGATCTGGCGCGGCCCGTTTTCGGCGTGCCCGTCGGCAACCCGCGGCGCTGCTTCGCCGTCGCTCTCTACGGCGGCCATGAAGACGGAACCGATCTGGACAACGAGGAGCGCGCGCTGCTCGCGAGCCTCGCCCGCGACGCGGAGATTGCCTATGCCAGCGTCGACCGGGAAACGCTTCAGAAGCGGATCGAGGTCCTGGAAGGACAGCTCGCGCGCGCGATGGCTGCGCGCTGATGGCGTCCGCGCGGCCCCAGCGTCTTCAAGGCGTTCGCGCTTGCGTTTTCGACGCCTATGGCACGCTGTTCGACTTCGCTTCGGCGGCCGCGCGCGCAACCGACGTTCCGGAGGACAAGCGCGCGGCGCTGACGGCGCTCTGGCGCGACAAGCAGCTCCAGTACACCTGGCTGCGCAGCCTGCAGAACCGCTACGCCGACTTCTGGCAGGTGACCGGCGACGCCCTCGATTTCGCGCTCGAGACGCTCGGGCTGAGCGCGGCGTTGCGCGAACCGCTGATGGAGCTCTATCTCGGACTCGAACCGTTTCCGGAAGTTCGCGAGGTCCTTTGGGCCTTGCGCGCCCGCGGGTTCAGGACTGCTATCCTCTCCAACGGGTCGCCCGCGATGCTCGACGCGCTCGTCTCCCGCGCCGGGCTCGCCGGCGCGTTCGACGCGGTTCTCTCCGTCGACGCGGTCGGCGTCTTCAAGACCCATCCGAACGCCTATCGATACGCGCTCGATGCGCTGAGCCTGCCGGCGAGCGCGATCGCGTTCCAGTCCTCCAACGCCTGGGACGCTTTCGCCGCGTCGGACTTCGGCATGCATGTGGTCTGGTGCAATCGCTACGGCCAGCGCCGCGAGCGCCTGCCGGGTCAGCCGGACTTCGAGATCCGCACGCTTGCGGAGCTGCCGGGACTGCTGGCGCCCGCCGACTGAAAAGCGGGCGTCCGCTATCCAGTCATCGCGCCGGTCTTGCAGCGGCGCTGCTCGCTTCCGGTCCCGCCGACAAGCAATATAGAGCGCCGACCAGCAGCAAGGCGTAGATCACGGTGGTGCTCCAGGCCATGCCGTTGAGCAGCCCCTGGAACGTGCCCAGAAGATTGACGCCGCCCCCGACGATGGAGCCGACCACGGTTGCGATCAGCACGCCCTTGACCGCGTCCCAATCGCGAAAATCCCTGGCGAACCAGAACACAACGGCAAGCCCAATCAGCGCGGAGCCGAAAAACTGGGATTCGAGGCTCGTATGGGGGTCGGCCGGAACTCCGTAGATAGGCTCCATCTGCGAGGGAATGAATACAAACGCCAGCCCGTACAGGATTCCGAGGAACGCAGCGATGGTCAGAAAGAGTTTCGCGCTCATTTGTCTCTCCCATTGATCGTTCGAATTGACGATTTTAACGCCTTTTTGTATTCGTAAATTAATGAGAGCTCAAGGGCCTGCCGCGAAGCC
>CAVZJZ010000058.1:0-57430 GCA_963775665.1 uncultured Alphaproteobacteria bacterium
GCTATGAGACCCGGCCGGGGTTGACGGCGCGATGCGACCCCGAATGATCATACATGGCTACCGCCCTGTTCGGGCTGGACCTCGGTGAGGCCGGTGGGAATGGAGGCGGCGGATAGGCCGGAGGACGGAAGGGGTTTCCTTTGCGTCCGCTCCGGCCATGTCCTGTCCGAGACTGCCGGCGCGCAAAGCCTTCGGGCGATGCGCTTAATTCCAACGCCCCGTGAGGGGAATTGGGGCCAGCATAGACGGGGAAGACCAAGTTTCCAACCGTCGGGGAGAGTTCCCGTTCGGAAAAATGCGGTTCGAACCTTCTGTCCGGCGCTGGGTTCGCCTTAGCTCCGGGGACAGGCGCAAGTCGTCGCGGCGCTCGATTCCTTGACGAATCGCGCGGCGCGGCATGTGCAACAGGCGGGCTTTAGGGTCCGCCGACCGGAGACGAGCACCCGTGGATAGAGCGGAAAAGAAAGACGCTGTCGCGGCCCTGCACGAGGTCTTCTCCAAGACTTCGGTCGTGGTCGTGGCGCACTATTCCGGCCTGACGGTCGCCCAGATGCAGCGTCTGCGCAAGCAGATGCGAGCCGCTGGCGCCAGCGTTCAGGTCGCCAAGAACCGCCTCGCCCAGATTGCTCTCAAAGGCACGGACGTCGCCTCGATCGGTCCCTTGCTGAAGGGTCCGACCCTGATCGCTCACTCGAGCGACCCGGTGGCGGCGGCCAAGGCAGCCGTGGCTTTCGCCAAGGATAACGAGAAATTCGTGCTCCTCGGCGGCGCCATGGGAAAAACGGCCCTCAATGTCGACGGGGTCAAGGCGCTTGCGACCTTGCCGTCCCTCGACGAGCTGCGCGCGAAACTCCTGGGGCTTCTCGTGGCCCCGGCGACCAAGATCGCCCAGCTCTCGACCGCGCCCGCAGCGAAGCTCGCTCGGGTGGTCGGGGCCTATGCCGCCAAAGACGCAGCCTGAGCCAAAGGCTCTTCACAAACATTCGGTTCGAACCCATATAAAGGAACACCAGAAATGGCCAATCTCGAAAAAATCGTCGAAGAACTCTCGAGCCTCACGGTTCTGGAAGCTGCGGATCTCGCCAAGCTTCTTGAAGCCAAGTGGGGCGTCTCCGCCGCCGCCGCCGTTGCGGTCGCGGCTGCGCCAGGCGCCGGCGCCGCCGCCGCGGCGCCGGTCGAGGAGCAGACGGAGTTCACCGTGATCCTCGCCGCCGTCGGCGACAAGAAGATCGAAGTCATCAAGGAAGTCCGCGCGATCACCGCCCTCGGCCTCAAGGAAGCCAAGGATCTCGTCGAAGGCGCGCCGAAGCCCGTCAAGGAAGGCGTCGGCAAGGAAGAGGCCGAGAAGATCAAGGCCGCCCTCGAGAAGGTCGGCGCGAAGGTTGAGCTCAAGTAATGGGCGCGGGCCCCTCGCGGGCTCGTTTTTTGAGAAAGGAGCGGTCCCGGGTCTCGGCCCGGGGCCTTTCCGGCGTTTTGAAGGCGCGTGCTTTTTAGAGGTCTGACGGGGCGCGAGCGGCGGCGAGCCGGCGGAAGCGCTCTTGAAGCGGACCAAGGTTAGGGGCGTTCGAAAGCGTCCCGGCAGTCCGAAGGCGATGGCCGAGCGTAGTCGCGCGCGAGGCTGGTTTTGTCTGAGGACGTTCGAAATTGAGGAACGACATGGCGCAGACATTCACCGGCCGCAAGCGCGTTCGCAAGGTTTTCGGGCACGTCAAGGAAGTCGGCGAGATGCCGAACCTGATCGAGGTGCAGAAGGCCTCTTACGACCAGTTTCTCCTCATGGACCCGCCGAAGGGCGGCCGTCCGACCGAGGGCTTGCAGTCGGTGTTCAAGTCGGTGTTTCCGATCAAGGATTTCGCCGACACCGCCCATCTTGAATTCGTCAAGTACGAATACGAGGCGCCCAAGTACGACCTCGACGAGTGCCGCCAGCGCGGCATGACTTACGCCGCGCCGCTCAAGGTGACGCTGCGCCTCATCGTGTTCGACGTCGATCCGGAGACGCAGGCCAAGTCCGTCAAGGACATCAAGGAGCAGGACGTCTACATGGGCGACATGCCGCTCATGACCCCGAACGGCACCTTCATCGTCAACGGCACCGAGCGCGTCATCGTCTCGCAGATGCACCGCAGCCCCGGCGTATTCTTCGATCACGACAAGGGCAAGAGCCATTCCTCGGGCAAGCTTCTGTTCGCCGCCCGCATCATTCCCTATCGCGGTTCGTGGCTCGACATCGAGTTCGACGCGAAGGACATCGTCTATGCGCGCATCGACCGCCGCCGTAAGATTCCGGTGACGTCGCTGCTCTATGCGCTGGGCCTCGACAACGAGGAGATCCTTTCGACCTTCTACCGCAAGATCGCCTACAGCCGCCTGAAGGACGGCTGGCGGGTGCCGTTCGACGTCGAGCGGATGAAGGGCATGAAGGCCGTCGCCGACATGGTCGACGCCGACACCGGCGAGGTCGCGATCGAGGCCGGCAAGAAGCTGACCGTCCGCTCCGCCCGCGTGCTGGCGGACAAGGGCCTCAAGGCGCTGCTCGCGGCCGACGCCGACCTCTATGGCCAGTATATCGCCGAAGACCTCTACAACCCGCAGACCGGCGAAATCTATGCCGAAGCCGGCGACGAGATCACCGAGAAGTCGCTTGTAGGGCTGCTCGAGGCGGGCTTCAAGGAGCTGCCGATCCTCGACATCGATCACGTCAATGTCGGCCCGTACATCCGCAACACGCTCAAGGTCGACAAGAACTCGTCGCGCGAAGACGCGCTCTTCGACATCTATCGGGTGATGCGTCCGGGCGAGCCGCCGACGATCGATAGCGCGGAGGCGATGTTCCAGTCGCTGTTCTTTGACTCCGAGCGTTACGATCTTTCGGCGGTCGGTCGAGTCAAGATGAACATGCGCCTCGACCTCGACGCCCCCGACACGCAGCGCACGCTGCGCAAGGAGGACATCCTGGCGGTCGTCAAGGCGCTGGTTGCGCTGCGCGACGGCCGCGGCGAGGTCGACGACATCGATCATCTCGGCAACCGGCGCGTTCGCTCGGTCGGCGAGCTGATGGAGAATCAGTATCGCATCGGCCTTCTGCGCATGGAGCGCGCGATCAAGGAGCGCATGTCTTCGGTCGAGATCGACACGATCATGCCGCAGGACCTCATCAACGCCAAGCCCGCTGCAGCGGCGGTGCGCGAGTTCTTCGGCTCCTCGCAGCTCTCGCAGTTCATGGACCAGACGAACCCGCTCTCCGAGATCACCCACAAGCGGCGTCTGTCGGCGCTGGGACCGGGCGGCCTTACCCGCGAGCGCGCCGGCTTCGAGGTGCGCGACGTGCACCCGACGCATTACGGCCGCATCTGTCCGATCGAGACGCCGGAAGGGCCGAACATCGGCCTCATCAACTCGCTCGCAACCTTCGCGCGCGTCAACAAATATGGCTTCATCGAGAGCCCCTACCGTCGTGTTCGAGAGGGCAAGGTGACCGAGGAGGTCGCGTATCTCTCGGCGATGGAAGAGCAGAAATATGCGGTCGCGCAGGCTGATACGCCGATCGACGCCAGTGGGCATCTCGTCGGCGATCTCATCGTCTGCCGTCACGCCGGCGACGTCGTGTTCCTGCCGGGCGACCGCGTCGACTACATGGATGTGTCGCCGAAGCAGCTCGTTTCCGTCGCCGCGGCGCTGATCCCGTTCCTCGAGAATGACGACGCCAACCGTGCGCTGATGGGTTCGAACATGCAGCGTCAGGCTGTGCCGCTGGTGCGCTCCGACGCGCCCCTCGTCGGCACCGGCATGGAGGCGATCGTTGCGCGCGATTCCGGCGCGGCGATCGGGGCGCGGCGCGCTGGCGTCGTCGACCAGATCGACGCCACCCGCATCGTCGTGCGGGCGACGGAAGAGGCAGACGCGGCCAAGCCCGGCGTCGACATTTACCGGCTGATGAAGTTCCAGCGTTCGAACCAGTCGACCTGCATCAACCAGAAGCCGCTCGTCAGGGTCGGCGACCGGGTTGAGGCGGGCGACATCATCGCCGACGGCCCGTCGACCGACCTCGGCGATCTGGCGCTCGGCCGGAACGTGCTCGTCGCGTTCATGCCCTGGAACGGCTACAACTTCGAGGACTCGATCCTCCTCTCGGAGCGCATCGTCAAGGATGACGTCTTCACCTCGATCCACATCGAGGAATTCGAGGCGATGGCGCGTGACACGAAGCTCGGGCCCGAGGAAATCACCCGCGACATTCCGAACGTCTCGGAGGAGGCGCTGAAGAACCTGGACGAGGCGGGCATCGTCTACATCGGCGCGGAAGTCGTGGCCGGAGACATTCTGGTCGGCAAGATCACGCCAAAGGGCGAGAGCCCGATGACGCCGGAAGAAAAGCTCCTGCGCGCCATCTTTGGCGAGAAGGCCTCGGACGTGCGCGACACGTCGTTGCGCGTTCCGCCGGGCGTTCAGGGCACGATCGTGGAAGTGCGCGTCTTCAACCGCCACGGCGTCGACAAGGACGAGCGAGCCCAGGCGATCGAGCGCGAGGAGATCGAGCGTCTCGCCAAGGACCGCGACGACGAGCAGGCGATCCTCGATCGCAACGTCTACGCGCGTCTGGCCGAAACGCTCGAAAGCAAGCGCGCCCTAGGGGGGCCGAAGGGCTTCAAGAAGGATCAGTTGCTGACGCGCGCGCTCATCGACGAGGTTCCGCGCTCTCAGTGGTGGAGCTTTGCGCTCGAGTCCGACCAGACGATGTCGGAGATCGAGGCGATGCGCAAGCAGTACGACGAGTCGAAGAAGTCGCTGGAAAGCCGCTTCCTCGACAAGGTCGAGAAACTGCAGCGTGGAGACGAGCTGCCGCCCGGCGTGATGAAGATGGCCAAGGTCTTCATCGCGGTGAAGCGCAAGATCCAGCCCGGGGACAAGATGGCCGGACGTCATGGCAACAAGGGCGTCGTCTCGCGCATCGTGCCGCAGGAGGACATGCCTTTCCTCGCCGACGGCACGCCGGTCGACATCGTCCTGAACCCGCTCGGCGTGCCGAGCCGCATGAACGTCGGCCAGATCCTCGAAACGCATCTCGGCTGGGCCTGTGCGGGCCTGGGCAAGCAGGTCGGCGAGGCGGTCGACGCCTATATGCGCTCGCACGACGCCAAGCCCCTGCGCGGCAAGCTCAAGCAGATCTACGGCGAGGACGAAACCATCAAGGCGCTCGACGACACAGGCGTCGCCGAACTTGGCGAGAACCTACGCCGCGGCGTGCCGATCGCGACCCCTGTCTTCGACGGGGCGCGCGAGAAGGACATCGTCGAGATGCTGAAGATGGCCAATTACGATCCGTCGGGACAGGTCACCCTGTTCGACGGGCGCACCGGCGATCCGTTCGACCGCAAGGTGACGGTCGGCTACATCTATATGCTTAAGCTCCACCATCTCGTCGACGACAAGATCCACGCGCGGTCGATCGGCCCCTACAGCCTCGTCACCCAGCAGCCGCTGGGCGGCAAGGCGCAGTTCGGCGGCCAGCGCTTCGGCGAAATGGAAGTGTGGGCGCTCGAAGCCTACGGCGCCGCCTACACGCTGCAGGAGATGTTGACCGTCAAGTCGGACGACGTCGCCGGCCGCACCAAAGTCTACGAGGCGATCGTTCGCGGCGACGACACCTTCGAGTTCAGGCATTCCGGAGAGCTTCAACGTGCTGGTCAAAGAAATGCGTTCGCTGGGCCTCAACGTCGAACTGGCCTCGATCAAGCGTTTGCCGGACGAATCGCCGTCGGCCGAGGCGGCCGAGTGACGGCTGGCGCCTGCTCGAGTGCGCGGGCGCCCTCCTAAATTGAGTTTGGTCGCGGCGATCATGCCGCGGCTTTCTTCCATGACAGCGAATCGGGCGTTGGCTGAAGCCGGATTTCGCGGGAGACGAGAATGAACCAGGAAATCACCAATCCCTTTGCCCCGGTTGCGGCGCCGCAGGCGTTCGACCAGATCCAGATTGCGATCGCCTCGCCCGAGAAGATCCTCTCGTGGTCGTTCGGCGAGATCAAGAAGCCCGAGACGATCAATTACCGCACCTTCAAGCCGGAGCGGGACGGGCTGTTCTGCGCCCGCATCTTCGGGCCGATCAAGGACTACGAGTGCTTGTGCGGCAAATACAAGCGGATGAAATACAAGGGCGTCATCTGCGAGAAGTGCGGCGTGGAGGTGACGCTGTCGCGCGTGCGGCGCGAGCGCATGGGTCACATCTCGCTCGCCGCGCCCGTCGCGCACATCTGGTTCCTGAAGTCGCTGCCCTCGCGTATCGGGCTCCTGCTCGACATGACGCTGAAGGACCTCGAGCGGATTCTCTATTTCGAATCCTACATCGTGCTCGATCCGGGCCTGACGCCGCTCAAGGACCGCCAGCTCCTCAGCGAGGACGACTATCTGCGCGCGCTCGACGAATATGGTCAGGACAGCTTCACCGCCATGATCGGCGCCGAGGCGATCCGCGAGATTCTGAAGGGCATGAACCTGCAGAAGATCGCCGACGACCTCAAGATCGAGATCGCCGAGTTGAAGAGCGAACTGAAGCCGAAGCGCCTCGCCAAGCGGCTCAAGATCATCGAGGCTTTCATCCACTCCGGCAACAAGCCCGAATGGATGATCCTGACCGAAGTGCCGGTCATCCCGCCGGATCTGCGGCCGCTCGTGCCGCTGGACGGCGGCCGCTTCGCAACCTCGGACCTCAACGACCTCTACCGCCGCGTCATCAACCGCAACAACCGCCTGAAGCGGCTGATGGAGCTGCGCGCTCCCGACATCATCATCCGCAATGAAAAGCGGATGCTGCAGGAGTTGGTCGATGCGTTGTTCGACAACGGCCGGCGCGGGCGCGTCATCACCGGCGCGAACAAGCGTCCGCTGAAGTCACTTGCCGACATGCTGAAGGGCAAGCAGGGCCGGTTCCGCCAGAACCTGCTCGGCAAGCGCGTCGACTATTCGGGCCGCTCAGTGATCGTCGTCGGTCCGGAGCTCAAGCTCCATCAATGCGGCCTGCCGAAGAAGATGGCGCTCGAGCTGTTCAAGCCGTTCATCTATTCGCGCCTCGACGCGAAGGGCCTGTCGGCGACGGTCAAGCAGGCCAAGAAGCTGGTCGAGAAGGAGAAGCCGGAGGTTTGGGACATCCTCGATGAGGTGATCCGCGAGCATCCGGTGATGCTGAACCGAGCGCCGACCCTGCACCGCCTCGGCATTCAGGCCTTCGAGCCTGTTCTGATCGAAGGCAAGGCGATCCAGCTGCATCCGCTCGTCTGCTCGGCCTTCAACGCCGACTTCGACGGCGACCAGATGGCCGTCCACGTTCCGCTGTCGCTCGAAGCGCAGCTCGAAGCGCGCGTCCTGATGATGTCGACCAACAACATCCTGCACCCCGCCAACGGGCAGCCGATCATCGTGCCGAGCCAGGACATCGTGCTTGGCCTCTACTACGTGTCGCTGATGCGCGACGGCGAGCCGGGGCAGTATGCGGAGGACCCCAAGACGAAGCGGCCGATTCGCGGCTTCTACAGCGATATGGGCGAAATCGAGCATGCGCTCGCCGCCGACGCGGTCACGCTGCACACGAAGATCAAGGGCCGCGCCTGGACCTTCAACGAGGCGGGCGAGCGGGTGGCGAAGATCTTCGATACGACGCCGGGGCGCCTGTTCCTCGGCCAGCTCCTGCCCGAGCACGTCAAGATTCCCTTCGATGTCGTCAACAAGCTGATGACCAAGAAGGAAATCTCCAACATGATCGACATCGTCTACCGCAACTGCGGTCAGAAGGAGACGGTGATCTTCTGCGACCGCATTATGGCGCTCGGCTTCCGCGAGGCGTTCAAGGCCGGCATCTCGTTCGGCAAGGACGACATGGTCGTGCCGGACACCAAGCCGGAGCGCATCGCCGAGACATCGGCCCTGGCGAAGGAATACGAGCAGCAGTACAACGACGGGCTCATCACCCAGGGCGAGAAGTACAACAAGGTGGTCGACGCCTGGGCGAAGTGCTCGGACAAGCTCGCCGAGGAGATGATGGCCGGCATTTCGGCCGTGCGTAAGGACGAGCACGGCCGCGACAAGCCGATCAACTCGATCTACATGATGTCGCACTCGGGCGCGCGCGGTTCGCCGACCCAAATGCGCCAGCTTGCGGCGATGCGCGGCCTGATGGCCAAGCCCTCGGGCGAGATCATCGAGAGCCCGATCATCTCGAACTTCAAGGAGGGCCTGTCGGTCCTTGAATACTTCAACTCGACCCACGGCGCCCGCAAGGGCCTCGCCGACACCGCGCTGAAGACCGCAAACTCGGGCTATCTCACGCGCCGCCTCGTCGACGTCGCGCAGGATTCGATCATCACCATTCCCGACTGCGGATCGCAGGGCGGCATCAGCATGCGCGCGATCATCGACGCGGGCACCGTGGTGGCCTCGCTTGCGACCCGCATTCTCGGCCGCACCTCGGCCGAGGCGCTGCGCGACGTCGACGGAAACGTCATCGTCGAAGCAGGCCGAATGATCGTCGAGGAGGACATGCCGGCGATCACCGCGGCCGGCATCCAGGAAGTGAAGATCCGCTCGGTGCTGACCTGCGAGGCGCCCAACGGCGTCTGCGCCGCCTGCTACGGACGCGATCTTGCGCGGGGAACGCCGGTCAACATGGGCGAGGCGGTCGGCGTCATCGCGGCGCAGTCGATCGGCGAGCCTGGCACCCAGCTCACGATGCGCACCTTCCACATCGGCGGCGCGGCGCAGCTTGCCGATCAGTCCTTCATCGAGTCGAACTTCGACGGCGACGTGAAGATTCGCAATCGCAATCTCGCGCGCAACTCGAACGGCGATCTGATGGCTATGGCGCGCAACGTCGCGGTCGTCATTTACGACCGTAGCGGAGCCGAGCGCGCGGTGCATCGTGTGCAGTATGGCGCGCGCCTCAAGGTCGACGAAGGCGACAAGATCAAGCGCGGCCAGAGGATCGCGGAGTGGGATCCGTTCACCCGTCCCATTCTCACCGAGGTCGACGGCGTCATCGGATTCGAGGACCTGGTCGAGGGCTCCTCGATGTCCGAGCAGGTCGACGAGGCGACCGGCATCGCCAAGCGCATCGTCACCGACTGGCGTTCGACGCCCCGTACGGCGGGCCTCAAGCCTGCATTGGTGATCAAGGGCAAGGACGGCAAGCTTGCCAAGCTGCCGCGCGGCGGCGAGGCGCGCTATCTGCTACCGGTCGAATCGATCATCTCGTTCGAGCCGGGAGCGACCGTGCGCGCGGGCGACGTCATCGCGCGCATCTCGATCAACAGCGCCAAGACCCGCGACATCACCGGCGGTCTGCCGCGTGTGGCTGAGCTGTTCGAGGCGCGCCGTCCGAAGGATCACGCGATCATCGCCGAAATCTCCGGCACGGTGCAGTTCGGGCGCGACTTCAAGAACAAGCAGCGCCTGACGATCGTGCCGAGCGAGGAGGGCGCGGAGCCGGTCGAATACCTGATCCCCAAGTCGAAGCACATCCATCTGCAGGACGGCGACGTGATCGAGAAGGGCGAATATATCGTCGACGGCAACCCCGCTCCGCACGACATTCTCGCCATCAAGGGCGTCGAGGAGCTGGCGGCCTATCTCGTCAACGAGATCCAGGAAGTCTACCGACTGCAGGGCGTCAGCATCAACGACAAGCACATCGAAGTGATCGTGCGCCAGATGTTGCAGAAGGTCGACATCACCGATGCAGGCGACACCGACTTCCTGGTCGGTGAGCAGGTCGACGCCACCGATCTCGAGGCGGCGAACGAGGCGGCGGCGGCGGAGGGCAAGAAGCCGGCGGTCGGAACGCCGGTGCTGCTCGGCATCACGAAGGCGAGCCTGCAGACGCGCTCCTTCATCTCAGCGGCGTCCTTCCAGGAAACGACGCGCGTGCTCACCGAAGCCGCGGTCAACGGCAAGGTCGATACGCTCGAGGGCCTGAAGGAGAACGTCATCGTCGGGCGCTTGATCCCGGCAGGAACCGGCGCCGCCATGTCGAAGCTGCGGGCTATCGCGTCGATGCGGGACACCCTGATCCTCGCCCAGAAGGCAGAGGCTTCGGAAGCGCCCGCCGCCTTGCCGCTCGCGGCCCCCGCGGTCGAACCGGCCCCGCGCAAGGAGCGGTCGAAATCGGCGGCTGAATAAGGTCGCCCTCAAAACCGGAAAGAGCCGCCCTCGGGCGGCTCTTTTTCTTAACGCCGCGGCAAGAGCGGGGAGTCCTGTCTGACCGCGTCGTCGAGCCGCCTGTCGGCGATCCCGTGGGGCTCGATGTGGGCGGTCGCCTCGACGGTGCCGGGAAGCAGCTTCTGCACCGCCGTTTCGGTGGCGTCGCCGATCGCGTGGCCGACATCGACGGTGAGGCCGGGGTCGACCTCAAGGTGATATTCGACGAACGTCCTGTCGCCGGAAAATCGAGTGCGCAAGTCATGAATGTCGCGCACGCCAGCGCAAGCGCGGACGGCGTCCTTGATCCGGTTGCGGTCTTCCGACGGAAGCTCGCGGTCGAGGAGCTGCTCCAGGGCGTCTTGCGCGATCACATAGGCGTTCCACAGCATGTAGGCCGAGATGGCGAGCGCGAAGGCGGGATCGGCGCGGGTCCATCCGGTCCATCGGGTGACCCCGAGGGCGAGAAGAACAGCGGCGTTCAGAGCGATGTCGGCCAGATAATGCGCCCGGTCGGCGGCGATCGCGGTCGAGCCGGTTTTCCGCACCGCCCAGGTCTGCATCGCCACCAGTCCGCAGGCGGCGAGCAGGCTCCCGGCGATCAGCCAGACGCCGATCTCGAGTGCATCGAGCTCCACCGGAAAGACGAGCCGCTCGACAGACTGGAACGCGAGCACGCAAGCCGCGCCGGCGAGAAAGGCTGACTGGGTGAAGGCGGCGATCGCTTCGCTTTTGCCATGACCGAAGCGGTGATCGCGATCGGGCGGCCGCTGGGCGTAGCGAACGCCCAGGAACGTGACGATGCTGGCGCCTGTGTCGACCAGCGCGTCAATGGCGGAAGCCAATAGCGCCATCGAACCTGTGACGAGCCATCCCGCGAGCTTGACGATGACCAGAAGAGCGGCGACGGTCAGCGTCGCTTGCGTCGCAACCGTCTTGATTGCGGACGCACGCCGCACGTCTTCGGGATCGTCCGGGATCGTTCTCTTCTGCAAAGGCGTTCCTCGGACCGCGCCGGGTTTCCACCGCATCTGTCTGGCTGGAAAGGACAAGACAGGCAATCGCTGCAAATCAAAAATCGCACCGGCGCGACGCTCGACCGACTCGAGCGCCATGAAGAACGCCATTCGCTCGGCGTCGCGATCTTCGGCGGCACGGCAACCTATATTGTGACCTGGCTCGTCGGCGTGACCGGCAATCCGCTCGTCTCAACCTATTATGTGACGGCTGCGAATGTCGTCATGCTGCTGGCGGTCCTTGCGGTCAGGCAGGCCGACTTCGAGCCGAAGCAATGGCCGCCGCCAGTGGACCGGAACGTTTGACGCGCTCGCTTCCAGCCTTCGCGACATCGTTGCAATGGGTGCGGAGCGCGAAATTTTGTCTCTCCAGCCAATATGACCCTGCAAAGGGGTTGACGCGCCGAAAGCCTACGAATATGTTCCGCGCGCTTTCGGCAGGTCGTAGAGCTTGATGTACCGGGCGACGCGTCTGGTACCCAACGGCTCTAAACGCTGACGATCTCATCGACGAGCCATTTCCGGCCCCTCTGGCCGGTTCTGTTTTGCATGATCGCGGAGAAGGCCCGTGATCCTCTGCTTTTCGGCGGCGCCCAAACCCGGACGGGTTTGACGGCGCTGTCGGTTTCGCGCGCTGCTCAGCCGCGGCGCGCGCCGATGGGCATTTGGATTTCTGTCCGGCTTTGCGGCCGAACGACGAAGGAACGGGAAGTAAGGGCCGACATGCCGACGATTAGCCAGTTGATCCGCAAGCCGCGGCAACCGAAGACCTACCGCGAAAAGGCCCGCCACCTCCAGGCAAGCCCGCAGAAGCGCGGCGTCTGCACGCGCGTCTATACAACGACCCCGAAGAAGCCGAATTCGGCGCTGCGCAAGGTCGCCAAGGTGCGCCTGACCAACGGTTTCGAGGTGATCGGCTATATCCCCGGTGAAGGCCATAATCTTCAGGAGCATTCGGTCGTCATGATCCGCGGCGGCCGGGTCAAGGACCTGCCGGGCGTGCGTTACCACATTCTGCGCGGCGTGCTCGACACGCAGGGCGTCAAGGACCGCAAGCAGCGCCGTTCGAAGTACGGCGCCAAGCGTCCCAAGTGATCCGAACCGGGTGAGAATCACTCCGGGCAAGCGAAGCAAGCCCCGGGGATCGTGAAGACATCCAATGGATGCTGGGTCGAGCCCGGCCCCATGACGAAGAGAGAGAGTTAGGCATGTCCCGCCGGCATAGCGCTGAGAAACGCGAGATCATCCCCGACGCCAAATACGGCGACGTGGTGGTCGCGAAGTTCATGAACACCATCATGTACGAAGGCAAGAAGTCGGTCGCCGAGGCGATCGTCTATGGCGCGCTCGATAATGTCGAGTCCAAGGCCAAGAGCGATCCGCTCTCGGTGTTCAAGCAGGCGCTGGAGAACGTCGCCCCGTCGGTCGAGGTCCGCTCGCGGCGCGTCGGCGGCGCGACCTACCAGGTGCCGGTCGAAGTGCGCACCGATCGCCGTCAGGCGCTGGCGATCCGCTGGATCATTGCGGCCGCCCGGGACCGCAACGACAAGACCATGGTGGACCGGCTTTCGGCTGAGCTGCTCGACGCCTCGAACAACCGTGGCGCCGCGGTCAAGAAACGCGAAGACACGCACCGGATGGCGGAAGCCAACCGCGCCTTCGCGCATTACCGCTGGTAAGCGGCCGTCGTCCAGGCAACCGGGAACCGGATCATGGCGCGCAGCCACCCCATCGAAGACTATCGTAATTTCGGCATCATGGCTCACATCGATGCCGGAAAGACGACGACGACGGAGCGCATCCTCTATTATTCCGGCAAGTCCCATAAGATCGGCGAAGTCCACGACGGCGCCGCCACCATGGACTGGATGGAGCAGGAGCAGGAGCGCGGCATCACGATCACCTCCGCCGCGACCACCACGTTCTGGCATGACAAGCGCCTCAATATCATCGATACGCCCGGGCACGTCGACTTCACCATCGAAGTCGAGCGCAGCTTGCGCGTTCTCGACGGCGCGGTCTGCGTGCTCGACGGCAACCAAGGCGTCGAGCCGCAGACGGAAACCGTCTGGCGCCAGGCCGACAAATACGGCGTGCCGCGCGTCGTGTTCGTCAACAAAATGGACAAGGTCGGCGCCGACTTCTTCCGCTGCGTCGAAGAGATCAACACCAAGGTCGGCGGCCGCCCTGTCTGCATCCAGCTGCCGATCGGCTCCGAGTTCGAACTTCAAGGGGGTCATCGATCTTCTGCGCATGAAGGCCGTCGTCTGGGAGGACGAGGGTCTCGGCGCGAAATATCACGACGAGGAGATTCCGGCTGGCCTCAAGGCGAAGGCGGACGAGTATCGCCACATGCTCATCGAGGCCGCCGTCGAACTCGACGATGATGTGATGACAGCCTATCTCGATGGCCACGAGCCCGACATCGACACCCTCAAGCGCTGCATCCGGAAGGCGGTCAAGCAGATCACCTTCGTGCCCGTGCTTTGCGGTTCGGCTTTCAAGAACAAGGGCGTGCAGCCCCTGCTCGACGCTGTCGTCGACTATCTGCCCTCGCCCGTCGATCGCGGCGGCATCAAGGGCATCGACGTTGACACGGGCGCGGAGGTCATTCGCTTGCCGAAAGATTCCGAGCCGTTCTCGATGCTCGGCTTCAAGATCATGGACGATCCCTTCGTCGGCACGATCACCTTCTGCCGCGTTTATTCGGGCAAGATCGAGTCGGGCACGACCGTGCTCAACTCGACCAAGGACAAGAAAGAGCGCGTCGGCCGCATGCTGCTGATGCACGCTAACAACCGCGAGGACATCAAGGAAGCCTACGCGGGCGACATCGTCGCGCTCGCAGGCCTCAAGGATACCCGCACCGGCGACACGCTCTGTGACATCCACAAGCCGGTGATCCTGGAGAAGATGGAATTCCCCGATCCGGTCATCGAGATCGCGATCGAGCCGAAGTCGAAGGCTGACCAGGAGAAGCTCGGAGTCGCGCTGTCGAAGCTTGCGGCAGAGGATCCGTCCTTCCGTGTTTCGACCGATCCCGAGTCGGGCCAGACCATCCTCAAGGGCATGGGCGAACTGCATCTCGATATCAAGGTCGACATCCTCAAGCGCACCTACAAGGTCGACGCCAACATCGGCGCGCCCCAGGTCGCCTATCGCGAGAAGCTGACCAAGAAGACCGAGATCGACTACACCCACAAGAAGCAGTCGGGCGGCTCGGGCCAGTTCGCCAAGGTCAAGATCGTATTCGAGCCGGCCGAGCCCGGCGCAGGCTCCTCGTTCGAATCGAAGATCGTCGGCGGGTCGGTGCCGAAGGAATACATTCCCGGCGTCGAGAAGGGCGTCAACAGCGTGCTCGGCTCCGGCGTTCTCGCGGGCTTTCCGGTTGTCGACGTCAAGGCGACGCTCATCGACGGCGCCTATCACGACGTCGACTCGTCGGCGCTCGCCTTCGAAATCGCTGGCCGCGCCGCGTTCCGAGAGGGACTGCAGAAGGGCGGATCGGTTCTGCTCGAGCCGATCATGAAAGTCGAGGTCGTCACGCCCGAGGAGCACACCGGCTTCGTGATGGGCGATCTCCTGTCCCGCCGCGGGCACGTGCAGGGTCAGGACATGCGCGCAAACGCCGCCGTCATCAACGCGATGGTGCCGCTGTCAAACATGTTCGGCTACGTCAACCAGTTGCGCTCGGGCACACAGGGCCGCGCCAACTTTACGATGCAGTTCGATCACTACGAGCAGGTCCCGGCGAACATCGCCGCCGAGATCATCGAAAAGTACAAGTAGGGCGCGTCGCAGCGTTGAAGCAGGGCCACTAGAAGGAGTTCGGCTATGGCCAAGGAAAAATTTGCGCGTAACAAACCGCATTGCAACATTGGCACGATCGGTCACGTCGACCACGGTAAGACGTCGTTGACGGCTGCGATCACCAAGGTTCTGGCGGAGACGGGCGGGGCGACATTCACCGCCTACGACCAGATCGACAAGGCTCCGGAGGAGAAGGCGCGCGGCATCACGATTTCGACCGCCCACGTCGAGTATGAGACGAAGAAGCGCCACTACGCGCATGTCGACTGCCCCGGCCACGCGGACTATGTGAAGAACATGATCACCGGCGCCGCGCAGATGGACGGGGCAATCCTCGTCGTTTCCGCCGCCGACGGCCCCATGCCGCAGACCCGCGAGCATATCCTGCTCGCCCGCCAGGTCGGCGTTCCGGCGCTCGTCGTCTACATGAACAAGGTCGACATGGTCGACGATCCGGAACTTCTCGAGCTCGTCGAGCTCGAGGTTCGCGAACTTCTGTCGCGCTATGAATTCCCCGGCGACGACATCCCGATCATCAAGGGCTCGGCGCTGATGGCGCTCGAGAACAAGTCGCCCGAGATCGGCCACGACTCCATTCTCAAGCTCATGGACGCGGTCGACGCCTACATCCCTCAGCCCGAGCGGCCTAAGGATCAGCCGTTCCTGATGCCGGTCGAAGACGTGTTCTCGATCTCAGGCCGCGGCACCGTGGTGACCGGCCGCATCGAGCGCGGCATCATCAAGGTCGGCGAGGAAGTCGAGATCGTCGGCCTCAAGCCCACGACCAAGACCACCGTCACCGGCGTCGAGATGTTCCGCAAGCTCCTCGATCAGGGCGAGGCGGGGACAACGTCGGCTGCCTGCTGCGCGGCACCAAGCGTGAAGACGTGGAGCGCGGTCAGGTTCTGTGCAAGCCCGGCTCGGTCAAGCCGCACACCAAGTTCAAGGCCGAGGCCTACATTCTCACCAAGGAGGAGGGCGGCCGCCACACGCCGTTCTTCACCAACTACCGTCCCCAGTTCTACTTCCGCACGACCGACGTGACAGGCATCGTCCAGCTGCCGCAGGGCACCGAAATGGTGATGCCTGGCGACAACGTGACGATCGACGTCGCGCTGATCGTTCCGATCGCGATGGAGGAGAAGCTTCGCTTCGCCATCCGCGAGGGCGGCCGCACGGTCGGCTCTGGGGTCGTCGTTTCGATCACCGAATAAAGGCTCACGACCAGCAAGAATGGACGGGGCGGCCCATCGCCCCGTCCGCGCCGGCAGGGATTTGACACATGAACACGCAAAACATCCGAATCCGTCTCAAGGCGTTCGATCACAGGGTGCTCGACGCTTCGACGAAGGAGATCGTGTCCACGGCCAAGCGCACTGGCGCCAGGGTGCGCGGACCCATTCCGTTGCCGACGCGAATCGAGAAATTCACCGTCAATCGCTCGCCGCACGTCGACAAGAAGTCGCGCGAGCAGTTCGAAATTCGCACGCACAAGCGGGTTCTCGACATCGTCGATCCCACTCCGCAGACGGTCGACGCGCTGATGAAGCTCGATCTCGCCGCCGGCGTCGACGTCGAAATCAAGCTTTAAGGATTTGCCGAGCGCCTCTTCGGTTCTCTCGTACGCGCTCTCGAAGGATAAACGCCAATGCGTTCAGGCATCATCGCAAAGAAGCTGGGCATGTCCCGCGTCTTCACCGACGCGGGCGATCACGTGCCGGTCACCGTCCTCCAGGTCGAGGGTTGCCAGGTCGTCGCCCATCGCACCCAGGAGAAGAACGGTTATACCGCGCTGCAGCTCGGCATTGGCAAGGCCAAGGTCAAGAACGTCTCCAAGGCCGAGCGCGGCCGGTTCGCGGTCGCTCATGTCGAGCCGAAGCTGCGGCTTGCCGAGTTCCGCGTCGCCGAGGACAAGATGATCCCCGTCGGGGCCGAGATCACCGCCGATCATTTCGCGGTCGGACAATATGTCGACGTCACGGGAGTGACGATCGGCAAGGGCTTCGCCGGCCCAATGAAGCGCTGGAACTTCGGCGGTCTGCGCGCGACCCACGGCGTGTCGGTCTCGCATCGTTCGCATGGATCTACCGGCGGTCGTCAGGATCCGGGCAAGACCTGGAAGAACAAGAAGATGGCCGGCCACATGGGCGTCGACAAGGTGACGACGCAGAATCTGCGCGTCGTCCAGACCGACGTGGAGCGCGGCCTCATCCTGGTCGAGGGCTCGGTGCCTGGCCATGCCGGCGGCTGGATCGCTGTCCGCGACGCGGTCAAGAAGCCGCTGCCGAAGGAAGCGCCGCTTCCCGGCAAGTTCCGTGTTCACGCCGAGGCCGCAGCTGCAAGCAGTGCCCGCCGAAGCGCCGAAGGGAGAATGACGTTATGAAATACGACATGACGTCGATGGACGGATCGGCCGCGGGTTCGCTCGAGCTCAGCGACGCCATCTTCGGTCTCGAGCCGCGCGCGGATCTCATCGCGCGCATGGTGCGCTGGCAGCTCGCCAAGCGCCAGGCAGGCGACCACAAGACGCTCGGCCGCGCCGACATCAATCGGACCGGCAAGAAGATGTACAAGCAGAAAGGCACCGGCGGCGCCCGTCACGGATCGGCGCGCGTGCCGCAGTTCCGTGGCGGCGGGCGCGCCATGGGTCCGGTGCTTCGCAGTCACGAGCACGATTTGCCGAAGAAGGTGCGGGCGCTAGCGCTACGCCACGCGCTCTCCGCCAAGGTCCGCGCCGGCGGCCTCGTGGTTTGGGAGAGCGCCGAGCTCGCCGAGGGCAAGACCAAGGCGCTGCGCGAGTCTTTCGCCAAGGCCTCGCTCAGGAACGCCCTCATCATCGACGGCGCACAGGTGCATGAGAAGTTCGCCGTCGCCGCGCGCAACCTGCCGCAGATCGACGTCCTGCCGGTCCAGGGCGCGAACGTCTACGACATCATGCGCCGCGAGAAGCTGGTGCTGACCAAGGCCGCGATCGAAGCGCTGGAGGCGCGGTTCAAATGATTAAGGACGCTCGCCACTACGACACGATTGTCGCGCCGGTCATCACCGAAAAGGCGACGATCGCCTCCGAAAGCAACCAGGTCGTCTTCAAGGTCGCGCGCGATGCGACGAAGCCGCAGATCAAGGCGGCGGTCGAAAAGCTGTTCGACGTGAAGGTGACTGCGGTCAATACACTCATTCGCAAGGGCAAGGCCAAGGCTTTCCGCGGCGTGCGCGGCCGACAGCAGGACGTGAAGAAGGCGATCGTCACGCTTGCAGACGGCTATCGCATCGACGTGACCAGCGGCCTCTAAGGACCCAGGACCATGGCTCTCAAGACATTCAAACCCTCGACGCCGGGCCTTCGCCAGCTCGCCCTGGTCGATCGCAGCGAGCTCCACAAGGGCAAGCCTGTCAAGGCTTTGACGGTCGGCAAGTCCGAGAAGGGCGGCCGAAACAATGCGGGCAGGGTCACCGTCCGCTTCCGCGGCGGCGGCCATAAGCAGTCCTACCGTATCGTCGACTTCAAGCGCCGCAAGCTCGACGTGGCCGCCAAGGTCGAGCGGTTGGAGTACGATCCGAACCGAACGAGCTTCATCGCGCTGATCAAATATTCTGACGGCGAGCAGGCTTACATCATCGCGCCGCAGCGCCTCGGCGTCGGCGACGAGGTGATCGCCGGCCTTCAGGTCGACGTGAAGCCCGGCAACGCCATGCCGCTCGCCAGCATTCCGGTCGGCACGATCGTCCACAACGTCGAGATGAAGATCGGCAAGGGCGGCGCGATCGCGCGCTCCGCGGGCTCCTATGCGCAGATCGTCGGCCGCGACCAGGGCTATGTGTCGCTGCGCCTGAGCTCCGGCGAGCAACGCCTGATCCACGGCCAATGTTTCGCCTCGGTCGGCGCTGTCTCGAACCCGGACCACATGAACGCCTCGCTCGGCAAGGCTGGCCGCAACCGCTGGCTCGGGAATCGCCCGCACAACCGCGGCGTCACCATGAACCCGGTCGACCATCCGCACGGCGGCGGCGAGGGCCGCACCTCGGGCGGCCGCCATCCGGTGAGCCCCTGGGGCAAGCCGACCAAGGGCAAGAAGACCCGTTCGAACAAGTCCACCGACAAGTTCATCGTCGCGACGCGGCACGCCCGCAAGAAGAGAGGCTGAGCCATGACGCGCTCGATTTGGAAAGGGCCGTTCGTCGACGGCTATCTCCTGAGGAAGGCCGACACCGCGCGCGGGTCAGGCCGCTCCGACATCATCAAGATCTGGAGCCGGCGCTCGACAATCCTGCCGCAGTTCGTCGGTCTGACCTTCGGCGTCTACAACGGACACAAGCACATCCCCGTGCTGGTGTCGGAAGAGATGATCGGCCACAAGTTCGGCGAGTTCGCGCCGACGCGCACGTTCTACGGCCATTCCGCCGACAAGAAGGCGAAGAGGGCGTAACCGAGATGTCCCAGAAACCCAATCCGCGGCGGCTCGCCGACAACGAAGCCAAAGCGACGGTGCGAATGCTTCGCGTCAGCCCGCAGAAGCTCAACCTTCTCGCCCAGCTCATCCGCGGCAAGAAGGTGGCGACAGCGCTCGCCGATCTCGAATTCTCGAGAAAGAGGATTTCGACCGAGGTCAAGAAGGCGCTCGAATCGGCCATAGCCAACGCCGAGAACAATCACGATCTCGACGTCGACGATCTCGTCGTCGCCCAGGCGTGGGTCGGCAAGGACATGGTGATGAAGCGCTTCAGCCCTCGCGCGCGCGGCCGGGCCGGGCGCATCGAAAAGCCGTTCTCGAACATCACGATCGTCGTGCGCGAAGTCGCCGCCGACGCCAAAGCGGCTTAACGGAGAGGCACAATGGGTCAGAAGATCAATCCGATCGGGCTACGCCTCGGCATCAACCGCACGTGGGATTCGCGCTGGTACTCGAGCAAGGACGAGTACGGCAAGCTGCTGCACGAGGACATGAAGATCCGCGACGTGCTGATGAAGGGCCTCAAGCAGGCCGCGATCTCGAAGATCGTCATCGAGCGTCCGCACAAGAAAGCGCGCGTCAATATCCATTCGGCCCGCCCCGGCGTCGTGATCGGCAAGAAGGGCGCCGACATCGACAAGCTGCGCAAGCAGGTGTCGAAGCTGACGAGTTCCGAGGTCGCGATCAACATCGTCGAGGTGCGCAAGCCAGAAATCGACGCCACCCTGGTCGCCGATTCCATCGCCCAGCAGCTCGAGCGCCGCGTGGCGTTCCGCCGCGCGATGAAGCGGGCGGTCCAGTCGGCGATGCGACTCGGCGCGGAAGGCATCCGCATCAACTGCTCGGGCCGTCTCGGAGGGGCGGAAATCGCCCGCCTCGAGTGGTATCGCGAAGGCCGCGTGCCGCTGCACACGTTACGCGCCGATGTCGACTACGGCGTTGCGACCGCTCATACCGCATACGGGACCTGCGGCATCAAGGTCTGGATCTTCAAGGGCGAGATCCTCGAGCACGATCCGATGGCGCAGGACAAGCGCCAGGCCGAGGCCGATCATTCCTCAACGCATCGTCCGCGCCGCGAGCCGCGCGAGCGCGACCGTGAACCCGGCCGCGGCCGCGACCACGGCCGCGAAGCGGTCTAGAGCGCGCGAGCTGATTGAAAGTCCAGACCCATGATGCAGCCCAAGAGAACCAAGTTCCGCAAAGCCTTCAAAGGCCGTATCCACGGCAATTCGAAGGCCGGCTTCGCGCTGAACTTTGGCGAGTTCGGCCTGAAGGCGCTCGAGCCCGAGCGCGTCAGCGCGCGTCAGATCGAGGCCGCCCGCCGCGCGCTGACCCGGCATATGAAGCGCGCCGGGCGCGTCTGGATTCGCGTGTTCCCGGACGTGCCGGTGTCGAAGAAGCCGATCGAGGTGCGCATGGGAAAAGGCAAAGGCGCGCCGGAGCTCTGGGTCGCGCGCGTCGCGCCCGGCCGCATCATGTTCGAGATCGACGGCGTGCCGGAAAGCCTCGCGCGCGAAGCGTTCCTGCTCGCCGCCGCGAAGCTCCCGATCAAGACGCGCTTCGTGCAGCGTATCGCGGAATAAGGAGAGCGTGATGAAGAAGAGCAGCCGCCTTTCCGATCTGCGCGTCATGACGGAAGACCAACTGAACGACGAGGCCCTCAAGCTGAGGAAGGAGCGGTTCAACCTGCGATTCCAGAAGGCGAGCGGGCAACTGCAGGACACCGCGCGGGTGCGCGTCGTGCGCCGCGACATTGCGCGCGTCATGACTCTCGCCTCGCAGAAGCGCGCCGCCGCCAAGGCCAAGGACTAAAGACATGCCGAAGAGAATTTTGCAGGGCGTCGTCGTCAGCGACAAGCAGGAGAAAACGCTCGTCGTGAAGGTCGAGCGCCGTTTCACCCATCCTCTCCTGAAGAAGACTGTGCGCCGTTCAAAGAACTACCACGCGCATGTCGAGAACAAGACGCAGAAGATCGGCGACACCGTGTCCATCGAGGAGACGCGGCCGATCTCGAAGCTCAAGCGCTGGATCGTCATCGACGAGGCGGCCGCGAAGGCGTGAGACAAGTTATCCCCGGAGGCGATGAGCCTCTTTCAGGCGAAGTCCGGCGCCGCAAGGGGCCGGAAACCGATCTGACCAGAAAGGCGATCAGGCCATGATACAGATGCAAACGAACCTCGACGTCGCCGACAATTCCGGCGCGCGCCGCGTGATGTGCATCAAGGTTTTGGGCGGGTCGAAGCGTCGCTACGCCTCGATCGGCGACATCATCGTCGTTTCCGTCAAGGAGGCGATCCCGCGCGGGCGCGTCAAGAAGGGCGACGTGATGAAGGCGGTCGTGGTGCGCACCGCCAAGGACATCCGCCGGGCGGACGGTTCGGTGATCCGTTTCGATTCCAACGCGGCGGTGCTGATCAACAATCAGTCCGAGCCGGTCGGAACGCGCATTTTCGGACCGGTGCCGAGGGAATTGCGCGCGAAGAATCACGTCAAGATCATCTCGCTCGCGCCGGAGGTTTTGTGATGGCCGCCAAGATCAGGAAGGGCGACAGGGTCGTCGTCACCACCGGCCGCGACAAGGGCAAGACCGGCGAAGTCCGCTCGGTGGCGCCGGACGAGGGCCGCGCGATCGTCGCCGGCGTCAATCTCGTGCGTCGTCACACGCGCCAGACCGCGCAGACCGAGGGCGGCATCCTGACCAAGGAGGCGCCCATCCATCTGTCGAACCTGGCGATCGCCGATCCCAAGACGGGCAAGCCTACGCGCGTCGGCTTCAAGGTTCTCGACGACGGCCGCAAGGTTCGCGTCGCCAAGCGTTCCGGAGATCTGATCGATGGCTGAGTCAAAGACAGAGAAGGGCGCCAAGCCCGCCAAAGGCGACAAGGCCGCCGCTCCTTCGAAGGGCGCGAAGCCCGACGCCGCCGCTGACGCCAAGGGCGCCAAGAGCAAGGCCCGCAGGGAAGCGGGCGGCGAAGTCGCCGCCGTCGGCGCCGTCAAGGCCGCGCCGAAGGACTATGTCGCGCGCCTGAAGAAAGTCTATCAGGACGAGATCGTGCCGAAGCTCCTCAAGGAGTTTGGCTACAAGAACGCGATGGAAGTGCCGAAGATCGACAAGATCGTGCTCAATATGGGCGTGGGCGAAGCGGTCAACGACACCAAGAAGGTGACCTCCGCCGCCGCGGATCTCGCGCTGATCGCCGGCCAGAAGCCGGTCATCACCCGCGCCCGCAAGGCGATCTCGACCTTCAAGGTGCGTGAGAACATGCCGATCGGGGCGAAGGTCACGCTGCGCAAGACCCGCATGTACGAGTTCCTCGATCGTCTGGTGACGGTCGCGCTGCCGCGGGTTCGCGACTTCCGCGGCCTCGATCCGAAGTCGTTCGACGGGCGCGGCAATTATGCGCTCGGCGTCAAGGAGCACATCATTTTCCCGGAGATCGACTACGACAAGGCCGAAGCGATGCTCGGGCTCGATATCGTGGTCTGTACGACGGCGAGGACCAACGCGGAAGCGCAGGCCCTGCTGCGCGAATTCAACTTCCCGTTCCGGCAGTGAGCCGAGAGGCTCAGACGCGGAAAATTGGAGGCCTTTGATGGCAAAAAAGAGTGCAATCGAGAATAACCTGCGCAAGCAGCGCCTGGCCAAGAAGTTCGCCGGCCGGCGGAAGCGTCTGCTCGACATCGCCAACGACGACGCGCGTCCGATGGAGGAGCGTTTCGAGGCGCGCATCAGACTCGCTGCGCTTCCGCGCAATGGCGCGATCATCCGCGTGCGCAACCGCTGCGAAGTGACCGGCCGTCCGCGCGGCTACTACCGCAAGATGAAGATGTCGCGCATCGCCGTGCGCGAACTCGGCAACAAGGGCCTCATCCCCGGCCTCGTCAAGTCGAGCTGGTGAGGAGACAACGATCATGGCGATGAACGATCCCCTCGGCGACATGCTCACCCGGATCCGCAACGCGCAGATGCGCAAGCGCGGCAAGGTGACCACGCCCGGCTCCTCCCTGCGCAAGAAGGTTCTCGACGTGCTCGAGTTGGAAGGCTACATCCGCGGCTATTCGACCACGGATTACGGCAACGGCCGCTCCGAGTTCGAGATCGAGCTGAAGTATTTCGACAACGAGCCGGTCATCCGCAAGATCGAGCGCGTCTCCAAACCGGGTCGGCGGGTCTACGCGACCGTCGACGCGATGCCGCGCGTCAGCAATGGGCTCGGCGTCGCGATCGTCTCGACGCCGAAGGGCGTCATGGCCGACCACGCCGCGCGCGAGAACAACGTCGGCGGCGAAGTCCTCTGCACCGTCTTCTGACGGGCGCAGACCAGAAACGGAATTGAGCAATGTCTCGTATCGGCAAGAAGCCCGTCGTCATTCCCTCCGGCGTCACCGCGAAGCTGGACGGCCAGACGATCGCCGTCAAAGGCGCCAAGGGCGAACTCAAGTTCACTGCGCCGCAGGAAGTGGCGATCTCCATTGACGGCGGAGCCGTCCATGTCCAGCCGCACGGCGAAGACAAGCGCGCCCGCGCCATGTGGGGCATGACGCGCGCCCAGATCGCCAATCTCGTCGGCGGCGTCACCCACGGTTTCGAGAAGAAGCTCGAAATCAGCGGCGTCGGCTACAAGGCGGCGGTCGCGGGCAAGAACCTGCAGCTTTCGCTCGGCTACAGCCACGACATCGTGTATCCGATCCCGGCGGGCGTGACGATCGCCACGCCCAAGCCCACCGAAATCACCATCGCCGGCATCGACAAGCGCCAGGTCGGCCAGATCGCCGCGGAGATCCGCGGGTTCCGCGGTCCCGAGCCCTACAAGGGCAAGGGCGTCAAATACGCCGGCGAATTCATCTTCCGCAAGGAAGGCAAGAAGAAGTAAGGGACGCCGCCATGGCCAAGTCGAACACATCCACCGACCGGCGCAAGGCGCGCATCCGCCGCGCGATCACCGCCAATGCGAACGGCCGGCCGAGGCTCAGCGTCTTCCGCTCGTCGAAGCAGATCTACGCCCAGGTCATCGACGACGAGCACGGCCGAACGCTCGCCGCCGCTTCGTCGCTGGAAAAAACGATGCGCGAGTCCCTGAAGACCGGCGCGACTGTCGAAGCGGCGCGAATCGTCGGCAAGGAGCTCGCCGAGCGGGCGAAGAAGGCCGGCGTCGCCAAGGTCGTCTTCGATCGCGGCGGCTATATGTACCATGGCCGCGTCAAGGCGCTGGCCGAGGGCGCCCGCGAGGGCGGCCTCGAGTTCTGACGATCCATACGGAAGCGAGCGGCGCCGTTTCGCGCGCGCCGCGTACTTGAGCGACGGAAAGAGACAATGGCGCGTGAAGGAGAAGGCGGCCGCGGCCGTGATCACAGGCACGAGGAGCGCGACAGCGAGTTTGTCGACCGCCTCGTTCACATCAACCGCGTGGCGAAAGTGGTGAAGGGCGGCCGTCGTTTCGGCTTCGCTGCGCTTGTCGTCGTCGGCGACCAGAAGGGCCGCGTCGGCTTCGGCCACGGCAAGGCGCGCGAAGTGCCGGAGGCGATCCGCAAGGCGACGGAAGCGGCCAAACGCGGCGTCGTGCGCGTGCCGCTGCGCGAAGGGCGCACGCTGCATCACGACGTGAACGGACGACACGGCGCAGGCCGCGTGGTCTTGCGCGCGGCCCCGGCCGGCACCGGCATCATCGCGGGCGGCCCGATGCGCGCGGTGTTCGAGTCGCTCGGCGTCCATGACGTGGTGGCGAAGAGCCAGGGCTCGTCGAACCCCTACAACATGGTCCGCGCCACCTTCGACGCGCTCTCGCGCGAAGACAGCCCGCGCTCGGTCGCGGCGCGGCGCAATCTCAAGGTGTCGACGCTGCAGTCGCGCCGGCAGGGCGTCGAAGCCGACGCCGCCGATTCGTGAGAGTGAGCTGCGCCATGACCACGAGCACGAAGAAGATCATCACGCTGGAGCAGATCGCCAGCGCCATCGGCCGGCCCGGCCCGCAGCGCGAAACGCTGAAGGGTCTCGGCCTCAACCGGATCGGCCGCCGTTCCAGGGTCGTCGACACCCCGGCCAACCGCGGCATGATCGCCAAGGTCGCGCATCTCGTGCGCGTCGTCGACGGTCAATGAGGATCGCGCCATGAAACTCAACGAGATCAAGGACAACCCCGGTTCGACGAAGGCGCGCATCCGCGTCGGACGCGGCATCGGCTCGGGCAAGGGCAAGCAGTCCGGTCGCGGCGGCAAGGGCCAGACCGCGCGCTCGGGCGTGCGCATCAAGGGCTTCGAGGGCGGCCAGATGCCGCTCCATCGCCGCTTGCCGAAGCGCGGCTTCACCCCGCCGTCGCGGCTGGTCTACAACGAGGTCAACCTCGGGCGCATCCAGAGCGCCATCGACGCGGGCAAGCTGAGAGCGGACGAGCCGATCACCCTCGAGAGCCTGATCAAGGCCGGCGTCGTCACCCATCCGCGCGACGGCGTGAAGATTCTCGGCTCGGGCGAACTGAAGGCGAAAGCGACTTTCGAAGTCGCGACCGCGTCCAAGAGCGCCGCGGCGGCGATCGAAAAGGCCGGCGGCAGCCTGAAGACCCTGCGCCAGGAGGCGGCGCCCGCCGCCCCGTGAGCGCCCGCCGCTCCCAGGTGACATTGGCGCGCCCGCCGACCATATGATAGGGGCATTCCCGCCGCGCCAGGAGAGGGCGGCGGGAACGCCGTTTTTGAACACGAGCGCCCAATCTCGGGGCGCTGCTCGGAGAGCACCATGGCGTCGGCCGCCGAACAGCTCGCAGCCAATATCAACTGGTCAGCCTTCGCCAAGGCCGATGAGCTCAAGAAGCGCATCTGGTTCACGCTGGGCGCGCTCGTCATCTTTCGCCTCGGGACCTATATCCCGCTGCCCGGCATCGACTCGGAGGCGTTTCAGACCGCCTTTCTCGGGCAGAAGCAGGGCGTGCTCGACATGTTCAACATGTTCTCGGGCGGCGCCGTGCAGCGCATGGCGGTGTTTGCGCTCAACATCATGCCGTACATTTCGGCGTCGATCATCATCCAGCTCCTGAGCTCGGTGATCCCCTCGCTCGAAGCGATCAAGAAAGAGGGCGAGCAGGGGCGCAAGGTCCTCAACCAATATACGCGCTATCTCACCGTGTTCCTCGCGATGTTCCAGGCCTATGGCATCGCGATCGGGCTCGAAGGACGGGCCGGCGTTGTCAGCGACCCGGGACTCCTGTTCCGCATCTCGACGGTCGTGACCCTGACCGGAGGGACGATGTTCCTTGTCTGGCTCGGTGAGCAGATCACCTCGCGCGGGCGTCGGCAACGGATCGTCGCTCATCATTTTCGCCGGCATCGTCGCGCGCCTTCCCTCGGCGATCATCCAGCTGTTCGAGATGGGCCGTCAGGGGTCGATCTCGACCGGCCTCGTGCTCGCCGTGATCGTGATGGTGTTCGCCGTTGTCGCCTTCATCGTGTTCATGGAGCGGGCGCAGCGGCGCGTGCCGATCACCTATCCGCGCCGTCAGGTCGGCAACAAGATGTACGAGGGGCAGAGCTCGTTCCTGCCGCTCAAGCTCAACACCGCGGGCGTCATTCCACCGATCTTCGCCTCCTCGCTGCTGCTCTTGCCGACGACGGTGGCGAATTTCGCGCAAGGCAGCACGAGCTCCGGAATCTTCACCACGATCACCGCGCTGCTCGGCCGGGGCAGTGCGCTTTATCTCATCCTCTATGTCGCGCTCATCGTCTTTTTCGCCTTCTTCTATACCGCGACCGTTTTCAATCCGTCCGACACCGCCGACAATCTGAAGAAGCACGGCGGCTTCGTGCCGGGCGTCCGGCCGGGCGAGCGCACCGCGCAATACATCGACTACATCCTGACCCGGATCACGGTGCTCGGCGCGGGCTATCTGGCGCTCATCTGCCTGTTACCCGAATGGCTCATTTCCTATGCGGCCCTGCCGTTCTATTTTGGCGGCACGTCGCTCCTGATCGTCGTCAACGTGACGATGGATACGGTGGCGCAGATTCACGGGCATCTCCAGGCGCATCAGTATGAGGGGCTGATTCGCAAGGCGAGGTTGAAGGGGCGGAAACGATGAGGCTGATCCTGCTCGGACCTCCGGGCGCGGGCAAGGGCACGCAGGCGCAGCGCCTGGTGCGCAATCTGGGCGTGCCGCAACTGTCGACCGGCGACATGCTGCGCGCCGCCGTTGCGTCCGGCACGCCGATCGGGCTCAAGGCGAAAGCGGTGATGGAATCGGGCGCGCTGGTGTCGGACGAGATCGTCATCGGCATCATCAACGACCGCATCGGCGAGCCGGACGCAAGGAACGGCTTCATCCTCGACGGCTTTCCCCGCACGCTGGCGCAGGCCCACGAACTGGAAGACATGCTTGCGGCGAGGGGGTTGAAGCTCGACGCCGCCATCGAATTGACGGTCGATGCGGAGAAGCTCGTCGACCGCATCGTCAAGCGCGCCGCGGAGGCGAAAGCCGCCGGCCAGCCGGTGCGCAAGGACGACGACCCGGACGTCTTCAGGTCGCGCCTCGTCGCCTACGAGCGCGACACCGCGGCGGTGACGCCCTTCTATCGCGAGCGCGGCCTTCTGCATGAGGTCGACGGCATGGCGCCGATCGAGGCGGTGTCCTCCGCCATCGACGCCGTCCTCTTGGAAGTCGCCACTCCGTGACCGACGCGGCTCTGGACGCTGAGGCGCTGATCGAACGGCGCGGCGGCGCCGGGGTCATCGTCCTCAACCGGCCAAAGGCGCTGAACGCCCTGACGCTCACCATGGTGCGCACGATCGCGGCTGCGCTCGACGATTGGGAGCGCGATCCGGCCGTGAGCCGGATCGTTCTTCGAGGCGCAGGCGAAAAAGCGTTCTGCGCCGGCGGCGACATCCGCCATCTCTACGACCTCGGCCGCGCCGGCGACCACGCCTCGCAGCTGACGTTCTGGCGCGAGGAATACCTGCTCAACGCGCGCATCCGCGTCTATCCGAAACCTGTCGTCGCGCTGATCGACGGCATCGTGATGGGCGGAGGCGTCGGGGTTTCGATCAACGCCGCCCATCGCGTCGCGGGCGACCGCTTCGTCTTCGCCATGCCGGAGGTCGGCATCGGCTTCTTTCCCGATGTCGGGGGAACCTATTTCCTGCCGCGGCTCGCGCGCCGGGCCGGCGTCTATTTCGCGCTCACCGGCCTTCGCGCCAACGCGGGCGACGCGCTCGCCTTCGGTCTCGTCCAGACCTTCGTCCCGAGCGCTGCGATCGGCGATCTCGCCGAGGCGCTCGAAGGCGATGCCCCGGTCGAGGCGACGCTCGTCCGCTTCGCCGCCAACCCCGAGCCTTCCGCCCTGATGAGGGAGAGGGACGGGCTCGAGGCCTGTTTTTCGCTCTCGAGCCGCGAGGCGATCCTGGAGTCGCTCGCCGACGCCGAGCGCCATGGCTTCGCCTTCGCGGGGCCGGCGCGCGCCGCGATGCTGGAGAAATCGCCGACGAGCCAGGCGATCGCGCTGAGGCAAATGGCGCTCGGGTCTGCGCTCGACTTCCGCGAGGCGCTGCAGGTCGAGTACCGCATCGTTTCGCGGATCTGCCGCGGCCACGACTTCTATGAAGGCGTCCGCGCCCTCATCGTCGACAAGGACAACCGCCCGCAGTGGAGCGCGCCGCCGTCGAAGGCGGAGCTCGACGGCTACTTCACGCCGAGCGGCGATGACGAGCTGACGTTCCCGGCGCCTCGCCGATGAAGTACCTCATGCGCCAGACCCGCGACGGCGGGGTCGAGCTCATCGACCGGTCGCCTCCGAAGCCGTCGGACGGAACGCTCGTCCGCGGTGATGGCGAGCGTCGGCTGGAGGACGGCGCTCCTCTGGTACATGCGCACGCTCGCCTGGGTCTGGGTCGGCAAGGGCCTGTTCAACTGGGCGATCGTTCTCGGCGCGTTCCCCGGCCTCGGGGATTTCGCGACGATGGCGCTGCCGCTCCAGGCGACGATCGTCGCCTTCGCCTGCTTCAACCTGCTTGCGGCTGTCGGACTGTGGTTGGCGGCGCCCTGGGGCGGGGCGATCTGGCTCCTGTGCGCGGTGGTCGAATCGGCCTCGCCCTTCCTAAGCCCCCGCGCCGCGTCGATCTCCTATGGCGGCGCGATGCTCAACGTCGCGCTGATCTTCGGCTATTTCCTTTTGAGCTGGCGCGCGGTCAGAGCGCGCGACTGACCGCGCCGCACGACCTGCCGCCGGGTTTCGAGCATGCGAATTTTCGGGCGGTGTTTCGCACTCGCCCGGGGAGCGTTTGCAGCCCTCGGCCTCAACCGGTCAGAGTAAACAAAGTCTTTGATTCAATAGATATTTACCAGCGCAGGAAAACCTTCGATTCATCTTGATTTTTAGGCTCGTCTTCATGGGCTTCCCCTACAGTTCTACCCATAAACGGACCGAACAAAAGCTCGGCCGCAGAGAGACGAACGGACGGGGTGCGCAATGCTGAACGCAGTCAAGACTCAGGCAGCTCCAATTCATGCTGAGCCTGAGCCTGGGATCCAGACCATCTACTTGGAAACGCTGACGATGGTCGAGCGGCTGCATCGCCGGCTGCTCGACGTCATCAAGGATGAGTTCGATCGCCACGGCCGCTCTGACGTCAATGCGGTGCAGGCGCTTCTGCTTTACAATATCGGCGACAAGGAACTGACCGCCGGCGAATTGCGCACCCGCGGCTATTACCTTGGCTCGAACGTCTCCTACAATGTGAAGAAGCTGGTCGAAATGGGCTTCCTTCATCACGCCCGCTCGCGCATCGACCGCCGCTCGGTCCGGATCAGCCTTACCGAAAAAGGCAAGGTTGTTCATCGCATCGTCGCCGCCGTCTACGAGAAGCACGCCCGCACGGTCGAGCAGATCGGCGGCCTCCCCGGCGAGGACCTGGCGCGGGTCAATGTCTCGCTCCTGCGCCTCGAGCGCTACTGGACCGACCAGATCAAGTATCGGCTCTGATTACTCTCTGGTAACCACAAGCTTATAGGAAGGCGGGGCGTCCGTTTACGGGCGCCCCGATTGCGTTTTGCGCCGGGTCCGGTCATAAAATTGCCTGACTGGACCCTATCTTGACGGCGCTGCGCCGGGTTCGCCTGAGAGAAGGCGGGAGACCGCTTGCGCAAAAGGATGAGGGCGGAACGCCGCTTGTGCGGGTTGGATCTGCTCTGTTCCTCGAGGAGTTTGGAAATCAATGAGCCACATGACCGTCTCGCGGCTGCCGCGCCGCGTATTTTTTGGCGCGACCGCGCTTGCCGCATTGGCCCTTGCGGGCCTCGCTCCCTTTGCGGCGACAGCGCAGGACGGCGATCAGGCGGAATGGCCCCAGAGCTACGAAGCGTCTCCGAAAATGGCGGTCGGGCGCGAATCGACGCCGATTCTCTCGCCCGCCACTGTGGCGGCGACTGAGGCGGCGATCCAGAAGTACCAGGATCTCGTCGCCAAGGGCGGCTGGGGTCAGGTCCCCGCCGGGGCTGAGCTGAAGATCGGTTCGAAAGGCCCGCGGGTGCAGGCGCTGCGCGAGCGCCTCGTGGTGTCGGGCGACCTCGATCCGATCGCGGGCGACGGCTCGGTCTACAACTCGTTTGTCGAGGCGGCGGTGAAGCGCTTCCAGGCGCGCCATGGCCTCGCCCAGACGGGCGTCGTCAACGAGGCGGTGTTCACCGAGCTCAACGTGCCGGCCGAGGCCCGACTGCAGCAGCTCGAGACCAACATCGTGCGGCTCAAAGCCTATTCGGGCGATCTCGGCCAGCGGTTCGTCGTGGTCAACATCCCCTCCGCCTCGGTCGAGACCGTGGAGAATGGCGTCGTCTATTCGCATCACGCCGCCGGCGTCGGCAAGATCGACCGCCAGTCGCCGATCATGCAGACCCATGCGACGGAGATCAATTTCAACCCCTTCTGGACGGTGCCGCCTTCGCTGATCAAGAAGGACCTGATCCCGAAGATGAAGGCCGATCCGAACTATCTGACCGACGAGAAGATCCGCGTCTTCAACAAGGACGGGCAGGAGGTTCCCCCGTCCTCGATCAACTGGAATTCCAACGAGGCGACGAACTACAAGTATCGGCAGGACACGGGCGCCGACCTCAATTCGCTCGGTTTCGTGCGGATCAACATCCCCAATCCCTACGGCGTCTACATGCACGACACGCCGTCGAAGGGCATCTTCGGCGACGACTTCCGCTTCGTCTCGTCCGGCTGCGTGCGCGTGCAGGACGTGCGCGACTATGTCGCCTGGCTGCTCAAGGACAATCCCGGCTGGGGCCGCGACCAGATCGACGAGGTGATCCGCTCGGGGCAGCGTCTCGACGTCAAGCTGGCGACGCCGGTCAACGTCTACTGGGTCTATGTGACCGCCTGGGCGACTCCCGACGGCATCGTTCAGTTCCGTCCCGACGTCTACCAGCGCGACGGCGCTGGCCCCGGCCCGCTCGCCTCCGCGGTCCCCGCCGAGCCGTTGGCGCTGCCGCAGGAGTAGGGCCGAGTAAGAGGCTTACGGCCTCGCGGGTCCTGCTGGCGCAGGTTTGGCGAGAGCGTGGACGGGCGGTCGCCTCGGCGCTAATGTCCCTGGGCCGACGCGCCTCATGCATTGCCGGGTGAGGCGTTCTCGAGCGCGGTCTTGGTTAGCGCACCTTCCAGTCAGATCGCGGTCCACGCCCGGCGGGCTGGAGGGTCGCTTTTGAATCGGAACGAGGAAAGACCCGGAGGAAAGCGAGATGCTCAAGCGCGGGCCGAGCTACGGGCGCAAGCTATTCGCCGCAGGGCTCATCGCGACAGGTTTGATCATGTCGGCTCCCCCGGGAGCTCAAGTTGTGCGGGCGGCTGGCGCAGGGTGTGCGCTCATCCCCAACGAACGCGATCCATCCGAGAAGATCCTGCAGTGCGGCCAGGAGCTGACGGTCCGCCCGGCGCATGGAACCCGCTATCGGCCGGTTTTCAAGGCGGGCCAGCAGTTGCCCACGGCGATCCAGCTCAATGACGGCGCGCTCTTGATCGAGTTTCATCCGAGCGGCCAGCTGAACGAGTTTCAAATTCTGACCCCGCTCGCAATCGCGGCCGTTCGCGGCACGAAATGGGCGATGGAGGCCGCTCCGGCCCGAACCTCGACCCTTGTTCTCGACGGCTCGGTGGCCGTCACCAACCGTCGGCTGAACCAGTACGTGGTGCTGACAACCGGGCAGGGCGTCGATATCACACCGAGCGATACGTCGATGGTGCAGAAGCAATGGAAGGAAGCCAGGATTCGCGCTCTGCTGTCGCGTTTCGGGGAGTAGATGCGGTTTGAAGGCGCTACCGCGTCAAGGTTGCTGACCGGCGGCTTCGTCGCGGCGGCCCTCGTGTTCGGCGCCTGGCTCGGCCTTCGACAAATGATGGGCGTAGCCTCCAGTCTGGACCGGGTCGAAAATTTGACCCTCGACTGGCGGTTTCTTCTGGCGGGCGCGCGTACGGCGCCGGACGGAGTCGTCATTGTCGCGATCGACGACCAGACGCTGAGCGAAGCCGAGGGCCACGGCCTGTCGCGAACGATGCTGGCGCGGCTCGTGCGCGCCATTGCGGACCTGCATCCGCGGGCTGTCGCCCTGGATATCGCATTCCCGGATTCCAAAGGCGAGAACGAGGATGCGGAGCTCGCCGAGGCTCTGAAGTCGACCGCGAGCGTCGTCGCATCGATCGGCGTCTTCGGCGAGGGTGTACGTGCAGGCGGACAACCTCAGTCGGCCGAGTTGGCGCTGGCGCCCAAGCCGTCCGAGGTTCTCTGGCCGACCGACGCGATTCGCGACGCGACGCAAACGGGGCTTGCGAACGTGTCGACCGACGCGAGCGGAATTCCTCGATACGTTCCCATGATCTTCGAAGTTCCCGACGGCGTCGCGCCGTCCTTCGCGCTGGCCGTCGCGTCCGCCGGTGTTGGAGCCGACCCGGTGTTTGGTCCCGGACGGATCCAACTCGGGGGCCGAACAGCCCAAACAGACTTGGGCTACCATCTGCCCATCCGCTACTACGGGCCTGCTGGAAGCTTCAGACGATACAGCGCCGCTAAGCTCTTGCGCGGCGACCTCGATGCGGAGGCCCTGCGCGGTCAGACCGTCCTCGTTGGAATAACCGCGACTGGTCTCGGCGATACGTTCGCAACGCCGTTCGACCGGATTGCGCCTGGGGTCGAAATCTTCGCCACCGCGATCAGCAATCTCCTGAGCGGAGACACATTGGCGCGGACGCCGTCGACCCGCCGCATCGACGCGGCGATGGCGGCCGGGCTCCCCGTTGTGATGATCGTCGCTCATGGCCATGCGCCGGGCGGCAGTCGGACTCGCCCTCTCCGCCTTGGTCTTCGTGCTTTGGGCGGCAGGGGTGTTTCTCGCCTTTGTCAACGGCTACTGGCTCAGCATGGCGCTGCCGCTGGCGACGAGCATCCCTCTGCTCGCCGGCTATACGGGCGCGCGATTTCTCCTCGAGCGCCGGTTGGGACGAAAGGCAGCCTCGGACAGGGCGATGCTGGCGCGGTTTCAGTCTCCGATTCTGGTCGACCACATGCTTAGGGAGCCGCATTTTCTCGACAAGCCTGTCCGTCAGGATGTCGCGGTGATGTTCCTGGATTTGTCAGGGTCGACTGCGGTCTCTGAGGCGCTGGGGCCGGAGGGTGCGCGCGATCTTCTGTACGCCATGCAAACCCTGGTCGAACGGGAGGTGACTGCGCAAAGAGGCGTCGTCATCAACTATATGGGCGACGGGGTTCTGGCGGTGTTCGGACTGCCGAAGCCGCAGAGCGACGACGCTGCGCGGGCTTTGACCACGGCCGAAAGTCTCTACAGGTCGGTCGCCGCCTGGGTGGCCGATCTGCCGCCGGCGGCGCGGGATCGTCTCGATTTTCGCATTGGCGTTCATTTCGGCCCGGCTGTCCTGTCGCGGCTCGGTTCGCCGACCCATCAACAGATCACCGCCGCTGGCGACACCGTCAATGTCGCGAGCCGGCTCCTCGAGGTGGCAAAGCAGCAGCATTGCCGCGTCGTCGTCTCGGAAGATCTGGTCGCGGCCGCAACCTCGGCGCCTGGGTCGGAAAACCTGGACGCCGCGGCCTATTTGCCGCTGACGGTTCCAATTCGCGGCCGAACCGGCGCCTTGCAGATCCGAATTCGGAATTAGGCGCGATCCGGTCGCCACTCACCCGATCGGCGGAAGGTGCAGCTCGGCCGGCCTCGTCGGCGGATATTTTCCGGCGCGCTTTAGGCTTGCGGAGTTCATCGAACGTGGTCCCCGTCCGATGGGCCTCGAGGACCGGCCTGATCACCGGCTCGCTGTCTTTGGACATGGTCCTTCCCCTCCGTGAATCGCAATCGATCCAGTCGGAGCATAGGGCTCTGGAGATCGAACCGCCTGCGGCCTGGCCCTGTTTTTGCCCGGTCGCCCGCGGGGGTAGGCATTTTCGACAAAAGATTGCAAAACACTGCAACGATGATATATTATTGCTCCGGATAATCAGAATGACTATTGTACAGTAGTTACATGTGGTACAGGACCGGAAAAGGCGCCGCAATGCGTTGAAAGGTTAGGATTCGCGCCCGGAAAATCGCGCCTAACCCGTTCGGCGCCAGACAGAGAATCGTCGCGCCGGGAAAGCGCCAGGTCTTCGATCTTCCGGAGAAGCCGCTGATCGTGACCGAGCACCGCGCGGCGGTCCATGACTGCCTGGCCTGCGGCCGGCGCACCCGCGCTGACTTTCCCGAGGGCGTCGTTTCGCCGGCCCAGTATGGCGAGCGCGTCAAGGCGGCGGCCATCTATCTCAACGCCCAGCAGCTTGTGCCCGAGGAACGAACCGCGCAGGTCCTGCGGGACCTGTTCGGGCGGCGGCGGCCTGCGGCGCGAGCGTGGCGGCATGGGTTCGCCGCAAGGCCGAAGCGCTAGCGCCGGTCAATCACGGCATCGGCGCATGCGTCGCGGGGCGCCGGTGCGCTGTCTCGACGAAACGGGCTTCCGCATCGCCGGCGCGACCCGCTGGCTGCACACCGCCTCGACCCCGACCCACACGTTCTATCGCGCCGGCGAGCCCCGCTCGGCCGTGCCCGAGTTCGAGGGCGGCGTCGTGGTCCACGACCACTGGCGCGCCTATTACAGCCTCGAAAACGTGAAAGTATCAGAAACTGGCGCTTAACCCTTTGGAAAGTCACGATTCGCTTTCGAAAAATCTCGACAGTAACGCGTCTCTATCGGCCGGCCTGATCCTCGATCCGCTCCAGGCTCTCCTCGCGCCCGAGCACCGTCAGCACGTCGAAGATGCCGGGCGAGGTCGAGCGGCCGGTCAGCGCCGCGCGCAAGCGGCTGGGCGATCACGCCGAGCTTCGCGCCTGTCTCCTCGGCATAGGCGCGCACGACCGCTTCCAGCGCGGGGCCGGACCATTCGGCCGACCTCGCGAAGCTTCGGCAGCAGCGCGGCGAGATGGGCGCGCCCGCCGTGAACGAGAATGTCGGCCGCCTTCTCGTCCATGGACAGAGGCCGGGCCGCAAACAGAAAGCCCGCGCCGTCCAGAAGCTCGACCAGGGTCTTGGCGCGCTCCTTCAGGCCCGGAATCGCGGCGCGAAGCTGCGCGCTTTTGCGGTCGTCGAGCTTCGCGGCGACCTCGGACCCGCCGGGCAGATAGGGCAGGGCGCCGATCAGCGCGTCGTAGAGGTCCTGGTCGCTCGAGGCGCGCATGAAATGGCCGTTCATGTTCTCGAGCTTGGCGAAGTCGAAGCGCGAGGCCGAGCGGCCGACCGAGTTGAGATCGAAGGCGGCGATGAGCTCCTCTTCGGTGAAGAACTCCTTGTCGCCCTGGCTCCAGCCGAGGCGCACGAGATAGTTGCGCAAGCGCGGCCGGCAGGTAGCCCAGCGCGCGATAGGCGTCGACGCCGAGCGCCCCGTGGCGCTTCGACAGTTTCGCGCCGTCCGGCCCGTGGATGAGCGGGATATGCGCCCAGACCGGAACGTCCCAGCCGAGCGCCTGATAGATCTGGGTCTGGCGGGCGGCGTTGGTCAGATGATCGTCGCCGCGGATGACATGGGTGACGCGCCATGTCGTGATCGTCGACGACGACGGCGAGCATGTAGGTCGGGTTGCCGTCGGAGCGCAGCAGCACGAGATCGTCGAGTTCCTTGTTGGCGAAGACGACCTTGCCCTGCACCTTGTCGTCGATGATGGTCTCGCCCTCCTGGGCGGCGCGCAGCCGGATCACCGGCGCGACGCCCGGCGGCGCCTCCGCCGGGTCGCGGTCGCGCCAGCGCCCGTCGTAGCGCATCGGCTTGCCTTCGAGCCGCGCCTTCTGGCGCATGTCCTCGAGCTCCTCGGCGCTCGCATAGCAGCGGTAGGCGGCGCCGCTGGCGAGCATCTGATCGACCACCTCGCGATGGCGCTCGGCGCGCGCGAACTGGCTGATCGCCTCGCCGTCCCAGTCGAGCCCGAGCCATTTGAGCCCGTCGAGGATCGCCGCGACCGCGGCCTCCGTCGAGCGCTCGCGGTCCGTGTCCTCGATGCGCAGCAGGAACGTTCCGCCGAAGCGTTTGGCGTAGAGCCAGTTGAACAACGCCGTGCGCGCGCCGCCGATATGCAGGAATCCGGTCGGCGACGGCGCGAAGCGGGTGATGATCTGGGACATGAGGCAAAAGGCTCGAAGAGACGGGGTTCCAAACGAGCGCGTCCCTCTAGCAGAAGGGGGCCAGAGGGGCAAAGCGCAAGCGCAAATTTGCATGTGTGTGTCGCATTCCCCTCATGGCGATCGCGGTGGTACGCTCGTCCATGACGAGACGGGCGGCCGCGATGGACTTCGTCTTCATGCTGACGCGCAACGACGTGACGGTCGAGAACGCGCTCGACCTCTTTGAGATCGCGCGTCCGCTGGGGCTGAAGCATATCGGCTTCAAGGACGTCGGCGCGGACGCCGCATTGCTGAAGCGTCTGACCGACGCCATTCGCCTCGCCGGCGCGTCGGTCTGGATGGAGGTCGTGTCGACCGCCCGCGAGGACGAATTGCGTTCGGTTGCGCTAGCGCGCGATCTCGGCGTCGACTGGCTGATGGGCGGCGTGCACGCCGAAGAGGGCCTGCGCATCCTGGCTGGGACGCCGACGCGCTATCTGCCGTTCGCGGGCCGGCCTCAGGGCCATCCGACCCGACTCGGCGGATCGGCCGCACGAGGTCGAGGCGCATTGCCGGGCTTTCGCGCAAAAAGGCTGCGCCGGCGTCGACATTCTCGCCTATCGCGCCACCGAGGCCGAGCCGCTCGACCTCGTCGCCGCCTGCCGGCGCGGATTTGCCGGCGCGGGCACGGTCGCGGTCGCAGGGTCGATCAATTCGGCCGAGCGCATCGCCGCCATCCGCGCCGCCGGCGCGGACGCCTTCACCATCGGCGCCGCGGCGATCGATTGCGCTTACGCGCCGGGCGCGGGGCCGCTCGAGGCGCAGCTGCGGGCGGTGCTGAGGGATTGCCGCGCGGCGGGGTGAGCGCCCCCATAGTCTACAGTCCCAAGAGATCCTTCGTAATCCCGGAGGCTTATATCCAGGCGTTCATCTGATGCTTCACCCCAGGCTCTTCGACCCGGGGCCGCTCGCATATGTGGACGGCCCCCTGCTTGCAAGAGCGCGGTGAGAGCGTGATGCGGATCGCTTGCGTCCATATGTGCGGTCTGAGCGCCCGGATGGACGCCGCCGAGTTGGCGTTCGCGACGCGCGTTCCAAACAATGACGCGGCATTGACTGCCGTTGCGAGCGGCGGAGTGTCGCGCGTTCTTGATCGACCGATCACACCATCTGCACGTTCTCATGCAAGTTCCGGCCTCTGGCGCGGGAGGATTGGTCCCGCGCCACAGCATCGCAAACATCTCCCGCACGAGTTCGGGAAGCGTCTCATCCTCCTTGATCCGCTCGATCAGCGGCTCGAGATGCGCGCGTGCTCACTACCCCGGCGAACCAAAAGGGTGCATGTGTCGATGCCTTCCCCCTTCGCTCAGGCCTTCCCCGGTAATTCGGCGGGTCGGCGTTCGCCAGGCCTGTGGGCGCCACAAGCCCGAACTCGGCCGCATGACCGCGGATCATGTTGCTCACCTGGGTGCGCCGCTTGAGCAGTCTCTCGCGCACCCCGATCAGCATCTGGCGCGCCTGCTGCTCCACCGTCTTGACCGCGACAAAACGCTTCTCGACCTTCGGGCGGCTCATCGCCTCGCAGATCGCCTCCGCGTCGGCGGCGTCGTTCTTGCCGCGATCGACATACGGCTTCACGTATTGGGGCGGGATCAGAGCCACCTCATGCCCGAGCGCACGCAGCTCGCGCGCCCAATAATGCGAGGCGCCGCACGCCTCCATTCCGATCCGCGTCGGCGAAAGCTTGGAAAAGTACGTCACCATGTCGCGCCGCCTCAGCTTACGCCGTAAGACCGGCTGCTCCGCCTCATCGACCCCATGCAGCTGAAAAACACTCTTGGACGTATCCAACCCAATGCGAATAAGCTGACCCACGGACGGCTCCCTCGTTTGAGACCTACGACAGCCTCATCCTGGCACAGGCGATGCCGTCGGGGGCCGTCCACCCCAACAATGACGGGTCGAAAAGGCGCCGCGTCGCCATCGCGATTCACGTGAGCATTTCAAAGGCTTGGAGGTAGACATTCACCCGATGCTTCAACCTGGCTCTCGACTTGGGGGCGCTCGCAATGATGGGTCAAAAGGCGGCGACTCCTCCCCGGACGCTCCGACGACACTCGTGATCGGATCGTTCTTGGCCAACCGGCCCGCCGCTTTGGCAAAATGGCGAACCCGTTTCGGATCGACGATCCGGACTTCTACGCCAGCTGCGCGCAGGGCCTCCGCCCAGCCGCGCTCGTAACCGCCGCTGGCCTCCATTACCGCCCGGCCGACCCCGTTTGCGCGCACCTACGCCACCAGATCGGCCTCGCCTTCCGGCGTGCTCGCCGCCGCCATGCGCAGTCCCTCCGAACGAATGCAGGCGTCGACTTTGCTCTTTGCGACATCGAGGCCGACAAATCGCGTCTTTTGTGCCATCCTCCACTCCCTTCCTTGCTCGTGCGGGCTCTCACGCCCATGCAACTGTTCGGGTTTAAGGAAGACGCCAGACCTGTCCCTCGCTCCTTCACAGGGTTCCGCCTTGGGGGGTCACGGGCTCAGATCCGGCGACGGGCGGTTGCTCCAGCAGCCGCCCGTTCGCCGACTTTGTCATTTTTCTTGGACACAAGGGGGTCGAAAGCCACGTTGTCGACGCGGCCTCGATCGCCGTGCCGCGGCGGCGACGGCGGCCCAAGACCGACAGCATCGACGGCAAGACGCTGCTTCGCACGCTGATGGCCTTCAGGCGCGGCGAGCCCAGGGTCCGCGCGATGGCCAAGCCGCCGAGCGTCGAAGAGGAGGATCGCCGGCGGCTCGGGCGCGAGCGCAAGACCTTGGTGGCCGAGCGCATCAGGCACATCAATCGGATCAAGGGCCTCCTGTTCACGCAGGGGATCGTCGACTACCAACCGTTGCGCCGCGACCGGCGGGCGCGGCTCGAGGCGCTGCGCACGGGACTGGGCGATCCTCTGCCCTCTCGGCTGAAGGGCCTGATCAGCCGCGAGCTCGATCGTCTCGAACTGCCGCTGGCTCAAATCAAGGCGGTCGAGGCCGAACGCGAGGCGTTGCTGGCCGAGCAAAGCCGTCAAGCGCCCGCGGCGGCGCCGATGCTGCTCGCGTTCAAAGGCATCGGCCCCGAGTTCGCGACCGTGCTGTGGCTGGAAGGGTTGTTCCGGTCCTTCGCCAATCGACGTCAGGTCGCCGCTTACGCCGGGCTCGCGCCTACGCCATGGCGCAGCGGAAGCATCGAGCGTGAACAGGGTGCATCCAAGGCCGGCAATCCGCGCTTGCGAGCAACCCTCATCGAATTGGCCTGGCTGTGGCGGCGCCATCAGCCCAATTCGGCCTTGACGCTTTGGTTCGAAGACCGCGTCAAGGCCAATGGCGGGCGTGTCAAGAAGGCGCTGATCGTGGCGCTGGCGCGCAAGCTGCTCGTGGCGCTGTGGAAATACGTGACCACAGGCCTCGTCATCGAGGGGGCTGTGATGAAGACCGCCTGAGCCCGCGCTTTCACAAATTCTGCCGCAATCTCCCCCTTCCTCCAGGACCCGATATCCGTCCTGGCGGATCCAGGCGAACGAACCGTCCTCGTCCATGGACCTGAAGACCCGCTCCTCAGATTGGTCTCGTTCTCCTGAGCCCGCTCCGCCGAAAGCGGAATCATGGTGCTGCCGTCCCGAACGGCGACCGAATGTGAGGTTGGACCAGCGAGCAATCGCTGCGCCTGCAAATCGGGCTCAAACCTGCGATCCGGAAAAGAGGACACCCACGATGGCTTAATAGTCATGGCGCTTGACACAAACGCCCCCATGTGAGGACGAGGACGGCTCGGGATTTGCAAAAAAAATTCAAGCGACATCAGCCCGGGCTTGTTTGTGGGCGGCGACGAGCAGGGTGCCGCTCGATCCAGTCCATAGCCTCACATTACCACAGATTTGTGATTTTCACAAGAAATTGTCCGACATGAATCCCGCCAATTGGCGCCGTTATCATTCGCCGAGGAGGGCGGCCAGCAGCAACGCGCGAGGCATCGAATTGTGTTTTGACGATCAGGAAGATTGTGCTCGCGGCAAGCTAAGCTTCTGACAAAGGTGAGCGTAAAAAATGCTCAAATCGCCCCCGAGCTCATGGAATACATTATGGCGTATCTTGATTTCTCCAAGCCGAAGTCCGAATTTCAGAAATAAACTTGGCGCCCTGGGATCGAAAATTGACGGACGCAACGTCACGCGGACTCCTGGCTTTTGATTTCTATTCTCAAGAATGTCGTAATGAACCAATTCGTTTCTCAACTTATAATTCGATTTGACCCTCTCGTGCAGGAGTATCCATTCGCCGCGCGTTTATAATTCGATATTGTAAGCGCCAACACACTGTTGACGCGATATTGTAAGCGCCAACACACTGTTGACCAACTGGAGTTTTGAGCCAAAGCTTTCTACGGCGTAGAACGACGCCCTTGCGTGGTCGGCAGGAGCGCGCAAGCAGACAATGAATATGGAACACAGATGTGTCTCAACCTGCGCCCACTCGTCCAGTGTCTTTCCGATAACGGATAGGAAGTGACGCTTTTCCTCTTCCAGGGTCATTTGGGATCGTTTTGGACTTGCGCCAGTTGGCATAGAATCTTCCGTCCCCCCTCGCGGGCCGTCGAGATGGCGCCCCCGGTATCTCGACGGCCCTGGCCAAAGAGTGTCGCAGCATGCGCCTTCGGCTGCCGGATAGGACCAGACATCCCACCTGCGCTACAAGATTAACAATGGGTTATGGTGAACCCCAGAACGTTGGTGCGACGCCGTCATGTCAGATTTCGACGCTGGCTTCGTGATCTTGCGTGGGATCACACAACTCCCTAAGCGCCGCCAGGACTATGGCCAGGCGAATCGGGAACGGTCACGCGTCGGGCCGCCCGGCGGCGGATGAGACGCAGCGCGGAACATCCGATGCCGACAAGCGCCAGCGTCCCGGGTTCCGGTATCGCCGGCCCGCCCACCGACTGGCGGCCCAGCACATCGAAGGCATAGAGGGTTTGATTGGGATTGGCGATGTAGCCCGATCCAAGGTCGACGACATTGAGGCCCGGGATGTCGAGGCTATTGAGATTGGCGCGGTCGAGCGTGTCCAGGGCGCCGGGCGAGACGGTCACAAAATACCTGGTCGCGAAGGCGAGATGCACCCCGGTGATATTGCTCACCGTCGCAAGCGTCGTCGATGTCGAGCCGGCGTCCGGCTGATTGGAGACAGCCCAGGACCCAAGCTCGGCTCCCGGGAGGCCGCCGGAATCTGTCCATAGGCCGACCTCGGCCTGGTTTGTGCCGTCGACATGTCCGATGGCGATGTCGATCTGCGTCACATTGTAGGCGCCCGGTGAAGTGAACGCGCTCCCGACGGCGAAATAGAACCCCTCGCTCGAGCCCGCGCCGCTAACGTCCGACGACTGGCAACAATCGTAGGAACCCCCCGCCCCCAGGTCGCTGAAGATCGTTGCGTCCGCATCGGCGGCAGAAGGGAGCAACGCCATTGCGCCAGCCAACGCCATACCCATCAGCCATGTCTGAATTTGCATGATCGCCGCCCCCGGGAAACGTCTAGACACTTCGATAGTGATCCGAAACAAGAGCGTGGGTCAAATTCGGCCCGCCACGATGGCTCCGGCCCGCATCATGACGCCTCAGACGCCCCGCTCGTCATGGGGTCGAGCGAAGCGCGGATGGCCGGCGACAGCGCGCAGCGTTGACGCTGCCGCCCCGGAATGCCGAACGCCCAGCACCCCGGTTGACAATGGTTACGGCGTCGATTGATTCCGCAGCAATACTGCATCTCCGCAAAATTGTTGCCCGGCGACAGTTTTCGTTTTACCGTAAACACTCATGAACCAGTGCGGCGCCATTGTCTTCGCCCGGATCGCAGCCACGGCGTTCCTTGCTTTGGCGGGTTTGGGTGGAACGGCCTTTGCTCAAGACGAGCGTTATCCCACCGAGCCGCCTTTGGCGGACTCTGGCTGGACGGCGCCGTATAACGAATTGCTGCTCGCCTGCTACCAGGGGACTATGGACGCCTGCGATCGCGTCGCGTCCGATCGGGGAATGGTTTTTGATACGCCTATCTATAACTATGCAGCCACTTGCGGCGGCCGACTGGATGTCGTGGAAGCGCGGCGTATGAGCGCTCAAATGCTGCAAAACGGCATTCGGGGAGGGACCTGCTCCTACGTCTTCCCGCAGGAGTGAGTGTCCGTGGCGGCCCGCCGCGCACGACGCTTCCGACCGCTAGAGATCGAAATTGGTCGGCAGCATGACCACGTCGCGGATCGTCATGCCGCGCGGGCGCGTCAGCATGAACAGCACCACGTTGGCCACTTCGCTGGCCTCCAGCAGACTTCCCGACTCCCTCGCCTCCCTCAGCTTCTCCGCCGGCCAGTCCGCGAGCAATGCGGTGACGACGGGGCCGGGCGAGATCGAGCCCATGCGAATCCCGTGCTTAAACACCTGCCGCCGCACCGTCTGGACAAAGCAGTTGATCGCCCATTTGGACGACGCATAGACCGGCTCCCAGGGCGTGGGAAAATGGGCCGCGAGCGAGCTCGTGACGATGATGTCGCCCGTCCGGCGCCCGATCATGTGCGGCAGCACGTCGTGCACGTTCTTCATCACGACGTTGATGTTCAGGTTCAGCATCCGGTCGATCGCCCCGGCGTCGGCGTCGATGAGGTCGCCGCCGACGTAGATCCCCGCATTGGCGTGCAGGATGTCGATCTGGCCGGTCTGCTGGAGAACTCTCGGCATGAGCGCCGCGCAGGCCTTCGGGTCGAGCAGGTCGACGACGAGCGGGATCATTGCGGCGCCGAGCCTGTCGCGGAGCGCCTTGAGCGCCGCCTCGTCGCGGTCGGCCATCACCACGCGGGCGCCTGCGGCCAGCATCGCCTCGGCGCTCGCCAATCCGATGCCCGACGCAGCCCCGGTCACGACAGCGACCTTGCCTTCCAAATCTTTCGCCAGTTCTCTCGCCATGGGTCTCTCCCTGTTTGACGCCGCCGAGCGGACGCTCGACGAACTCGTTTCTTGCCTTTCGAAGCGTCGCAGGTCCTTGACCGCGCCCCGGAAAAGTTCGTTATGACATGTTCATGCCGGGTTCACGAGAACGGCGGCATGACAACAACAAGGCTCGGTCCGCCGAGCGAAACGACGCCCGGAGGGGGTGGACATGAAAACTCGGTTTAGACTCGCGTTCTCGGCTTTTCTCGTTGCGGCCGCGCTGGGCCTGGCGACGACCGGCGCCGGCGCCCAAAGCGTGATGAAGCAGTGCGGCGACGAATGGAAGGCGGCCAAGGCCAATAACGCCACGGGCGGCGAGACCTGGCCGGAGTTTCTGAAGTCCTGCCGCGCCCAGAAGGCCTCGGCTCCCGCGGCGGCCCCTGCGGCCGCGCCAGCCCCGGCGCCTGCCGCCGCTCCGGCCCCCGCGCCTGCGCCCACGCCGGTCCAGGCTGCCCTGCCGAAGCCCGCTCCCAGCATGCATCCCGCCGCCCGCGCGACCGGCGCAGGGGAGTTCACCAACGAGGCGGAAGCCAAGGCCCGTTGCCCGTCCGACACAGTCGTCTGGGTCAACACCAAGTCGCACATCTATCACCTCGCGGGCACGCGCAGCTACGGAACGACGAAGCAGGGCGCCTATATGTGCGAGGCCGACGCCAACGCCGCCGGCAACCGCGCCTCGAAGAGCCGCATCGGCAAGAAGGCCGCCGAGCCGCAATAGGCTAAAGGGATTTCGGCGCCGCCTCGTCCGAAGAGGGCAGGGCGGCGCGGAGCCGGCGACCCATCGGCCATACGCCCGGCGCATGTCGGCAATCTGCGGGCGCGACGCGTTTTCACGGCTCGTGGGGGCGCAGCGGCTTCTGCCTGTCGAAGGCCAGGTCCTCGCATTGTTTGAGTGCGGTGCGAACCAGCCGAAACTCGGTATCGTCGGGGCCAAATGGATTCTTGACCGTGTCGTGGCGCTGGTCGATCGGCCCCGGCGCCCAAAGATCCGCGCCGCCGGGGATGCGCATCACCAGCACCGTGTCCCCGTCCATGGCGAGATGCGAGGCCTGGTCTCCAGGACCGGCGCAGACCGCGCCGCCGAGCAACGAATCCCTCGGCGTTCCGTCGCCGCATTCCGCAACCGCGGTCAATGTCTCCTCGCGGCCGCGAAACCGGAAAGCCAGCGACACCTGATACATATAGCCGGAGTTCCCGCCCGGCAGCGACGACCCGCGGAAATAGGCGTCGACGAGGGCCTTGGCGAAAATGACCTGCTGACGCGGATGAGCGGTGAGATGCGCAGCGTCATATTGGCGGGCGAAGCAGGCGAAGGACGCGCCCCGCGGATAGAGGCGCCCGACCACACGGGCGAGAAATGCGTTGTCTGAACCGCCGGCCGCCGCCTGATCCAACGGCGCGAAGCCCGCCAAAAAGGCGGCGATGGTCAATGCGCGACGGAGCATCACGACTCCCCTGGGACAGCCTCGAACTGCTCTGGCTTTTCAGCCGCGCGCTGTCACGCGCGAAAGGCAATCTTCCCGGTTCGCCCGGGTCGGATGCTAGCGCGCGCAGCCTCTGCGGCTTCCTCCAAAGGGAAGGCCTTTTCGACCGTCAGCTTCAGAGCGCCGCTGGCCGCGAGACGGACGAGCTCGCCGATCGCGCGCGGAATCTCGGCTCGGTGGGGCCCGCTGCCGAGCTTGGCGGCCCAGAATCCCTTGATCGTCGCCTGTTTGAAGATGAGATCGCCGGGGCTCACGACCATCGGCTGGTTGGCCATGGCGCCGAACGTCATGAGCTGGCCGCCTTCGCCAAGCATGTGCAGCAAGTGCCCGCTTTCCTCCCCGCCGACCGAATCCAGCGCGGCGACGATCGGCGCCCCGCCCGTCATCTCCTTGACGCGCTTCCGCCAGCCGGATTCGTCGGTCGATATCGCGTTGTCGATCCCGAGCGCTGCGAGTTCGGCGACGCCCGCAGCGCGGCGCACGACATTGACGACATGAACGCCGCGCGCCTTGGCGATCATCGCCAGCGTCTTTCCGACCGCGCCCGTCGCGGCGTTCTGGATCATCCACTGGCCCGGCTGCACGCCGAGCTCCTCGAGCGCCATCATCGCCGACAGCGGCATGGCTGCGAGCTGGCAGGCGACCTCGTCGCTGATCGCGTCGGGAACCGGTATGACCGCCGCGGCGCGGGCGAGGAAGAACTCCGCCCAGGTATTGACCGCGGATCCCGTCACCCGCTGGCCTAACGCCGGCGTCGTCACCCCTTCGCCCAATTTGTCCACGACGCCGAGCGCCTCGGTGCCCCCGATCGCGGGGAGCGCCGGCTTGACCCCGTATTCGCCGGCGATCGTCCAGAGGTCGTGGTTGTGAATGGGAGACAGAACCATGCGGACACGAATTTCGCCCGGCCCCGGTTCGGGAAGCGGTCGGTCGGCGAGATGGAGGACTTCGGCAGGAACACCGAAGGCGTTGTAGACGACGCAGCGCATTTGGAAGTCCCTCCATCGGACAGCGGATGCGACTCACAAGCACGGTTTTGGATCGCCGTCGAGCGCCGGTCGCGCCGCCACGGCATTCGGGTTCGCGTTTCCGACCGGAATGGGCGCGTTTCCATTTCAACGCCGTGGCGCGGAAGAGCCGGCGCGTGCGCTTCACCGGGGTCCGGCTTTTTCGCAGCCGGCCAGGACAAGGGCGCGAGCCTCGGCTGCGCCGCTCGCCCTATTTTCCGAACACCAGCGTGACCACGATCATCACGCAGCCGTTGCCGGCCGTCGGCAGAAGGATCTGGCGCGCGCCGTTTGGACTTTGGGTGACCGGGACGCCTGCGAGATCGGCGATGACCTTGCCGTCCTTGAGGAGGTCCGCCTCGACGACGTTGCAGGGCCGGGCGGTCGGAAAGACCTGCACGGTGGAGGTGTCGCAGTTTTGCGTCGCGGTCGGCGCCGCGACCAGGATCGCGGCGGCGCGGGGGGCGACCCGGTTGGGATAGGCGAGCGAGACGATCGACTCGAACATGTGCGAATCCGCGGCGCCGGTGAACCATTGCGACATGGCGGTGTGCTCTGTGTCGATCGTCCCGTTGGCGGCGCGAGCGATGCCGTCGAGGCAGGATTTGACGCCCGCCCGCGCGGCGTGGGCCAGGGGCTGCGGCTCCGCGGCGGCCGACGGCGGCGGCTTTGGCGGCGGCGCTTCTGCGGCCTGACCCGAAGGCTGGACGCCGGCCGCGGGGGTCGCTGGGGGCGCAGGCGCGGCGGGCGCGGGTTCAGCCTGCCGGGTCGCTTTCGCCGGGGCCGCGGGCTTCGGCGCGGGTTTGGGCTGCGGCTTCGGCTTGGGGCTTCGACGGCGGCGGACTCTGCCGCAGGCGCGGCGGCTGGCTGATTGTCGGCCTGGGCCAGCAGAAGCGCGCCGGGGCCCTCGGCGCCGGCTGCCGGGAGCGCTGCGGCGGCGCAAAGGATCGCAGCGCAGACAAGGCTCTGCGCCATGCGCCTCGCGTCACGCCTGAGCGGCGGCGGAGCCGAGGCCCCGCCGCTCGTTCGGCAATGTTTGAGACGAAGACGCCCGGGGCCTGGCGCGGGCATCCGGCACAGGCTTAGAATTCCACCGCCCCCATGACGCGGAAGACGTTCTCGTTCCCGCCGCCGTTGGCGTAGGAGGCCCCGATATAGGCCGGGTTCGCCAGGGGCAGGCGATAAGTGGCGGTGACGCCGAGCCCGGCCTGGCCCTGGAATCCGGCGCCGCCGACGGCGACCGTGAACTTGCCGGGTAGCGTCGGCGTGACCATCGGCGGCATGGCGGAGACCGCCGCTATGCCTCTGCGCTCCTCGAGCTGGACGGCTCGCAACTGGGAATAATTGACCGCATCGTCGGCCAAAACGCCCGGCGCGAGGTTGGTGATATAGCGGTCGCCGGCAGTGGCCGAACCGACCGCAACCGAGTTCGGCCGGGTCGCCGCCGAATTGGCGCCGATGGCGACCGAATTGTTCGGCCCGGCGGATGCGTTGTAGCCGAGCGCGGTACTGTTGATTCCGGATTGCCGATGCGTTCGCGCCGATGGCGGTCGAATTGCATGCCGGAGGCGAGCGCATTCTGCCCGTAAGCCGACGAGCCGGGGTTGGCGATCGCGACGGCGCCGTCGCCGACCGCGGTGTCGCCCTGCGCCGCCATGGCCGCGGCGCCGATCGCGATCGAACCGGTGGCGACCGCCCCCGTGCCGATGGCGATGGCGTTGGTTCCCGGCCCCGCCACGGCGTTCGTGCCGATGGCGACGCCGTTCGTCCCGACCGAAGAGGCGGTGTCGCCGAGGGCGACCGACGACGCCCCGGACGCGATGCTGCTGAAGCCGCCGGCGTAGCTGTTCGTTCCCGAGGCGGTGTTGAAACTGCCGATCGCGGTCGAGTTTGTGCCGGTCGACATATTGTCCGTGCCGACCGCCACGCTGTCGAGCGCCCCGCTCGCCGTGTTCTCCCAGCCGATGGCCGAGGAGGTGTTGCCGCTGGCGACGTTGTTGCCGCCGAGGGCGCTCGCCTGGAAGTTCGACGCGACCGCGCCGACGCCGATCGCGGTCGACTGGACGCCGGTCGCCTGGACGCCGTTACCGACCGCGGTCGCCATGTCGGCGCTGGCGTTGGCGTTGGCGCCGAGCGCGGTGGCGGTCGCGCCGGTCGCCGTCGCGCCGGCGCCGAACGCGGCGGCCGTCGCGCCGTTTGCGACGCTGCTCGCGCCGGTCGCGGTGGCTTTGTTGCCGTTGGCGACGCTGCTGTCGCCGGTGGCGGTCGAGTGGTCGCCGTCGGCGACGGCGCTGTAACCGGTCGCGGTGGCTTTGTTGCCGTTGGCGACGCTGGTGTCGCCGGTGGCGGTCGAATGGTCGCCGTCGGCGACGGCGCTGTAACCGGTCGCGGTGGCTTTGTTGCCGTTGGCGACGCTGGTGTCGCCGGTTGCGGTCGAGTGGTCGCCGTTGGCGATGGAGCTGTAACCGGTCGCGGTGGCTTTGTTGCCGTTGGCGAGGCTGCTGTCGCCGGTTGCGGTCGAGTGGTCGCCGTTGGCGACGGAGCTGTATCCGGTCGCGGTGGCTTTGTTGCCGTTGGCGAGGCTGCTGTCGCCGGTTGCGGTCGAATGGTCGCCGTTGGCGTTGGCCTGATTGCCAGTTGCGGTGGCGTTCTTGCCGTTGGCGTTGGCCTGATTGCCGGTCGCGGTGGCGAACTTGCCGTTGGCGTTGCTGCTGACGCCGGTCGCGGTGGCGTTGGCGCCGTTGGCGTTGGCGCCGTTGCCGAAGGCGCTAGCGCTGTCGCCGTTGGCGACGCTGACGAAGCCTGTGGCGGTGGCGTGCGCGCCGTTTTCGTTGCTCGTGTAGCCGTCCGCAGGTGCCGTTGGCGTTGGAGTTGGTTCCCGTGGCGGTGGCGCCCGTGCCGTTGGCGTTGGCGTTGTTGCCGAACGCGCTCGCATTGTCGCCGTTGGCGCTGGCGTAAGATCCCGTGGCGGTGGCGTTGAGGCCGTTGGCGTTGCTGACAAAGCCCGTGGCGGTGGCATAGTTGCCGTTTGCGTTGCTCGTGTAGCCGTCCGCGGTGGCGAAGGTGCCGTTGGCGTTCGAGTTGGTTCCCGTGGCGGTGGCGCCCGTGCCATTGGCGTTGGCGTTGTTGCCGAACGCGCTCGCATTGTCGCCGTTGGCGTTGGCGTAAGATCCCGTGGCGGTGGCGTTGAGGCCGTTGGCGTTGCTGACAAAGCCCGTGGCGGTGGCGTATGCGCCGTTTGCGTTGCTGGCGTAGCCGGATGCGGTGGCGAAGTCGCCGTTGGCGTTGGCGGTGGCGCCCAGCGCGGTGGCGCCCGTGCCGTCGGCGTTGGCGTTCGTGCCGCATGCCAGCGCGTCCGGATTGCCGTTGTCGTTAGCGCCGCTGTTGTCTGAACTGACGCCAGTGACGACGGTGCCGAAACCCACGCCGTCGACTGCGTCAAAATTGCTCGCTGTGCCGACCGCGACGTCGCCGGGCAAAATCGACGCCGCCTTGAAGGGCGTTGGGATTAAAAGTGACGCCGGTGACGGCGCTCCCGGTTGTGGACGAGACACTCGTCACGCAAGTTGCGGCGCTTGCGGCCCCGGCCGCCAGCATGGCCTGGAGGGCCAGGACGCTGGCGCCGGTCGAAAAGAAGTCGCGTCTTCGGGGAGGCGACGTTGCCCTTTGGAGCCAACCCACCCGTCAACTGCCGTTGCTGAATAGCCACGATGCGTCTTCCCCCGATCGATTCCCCATGCGTAAGCCACATTGTCGCAAAGGAAACGCCCAGTAAACGGCCGAATGACGCCGCAGTACGCTGTTTTCCAAAGCGCGCCGCTTTTCCAAAGGGTGATGCAGATATGTCACAGCCGCCGTTGCGGCTGGCCTCCTTTCGACGACCCTCTCATGCCCTCTGCGGGACGAAAAGCGAGCGCGCCTGTCCCGTCGCCTATCCGGGCGCTTGTCACCTCAAAGGCCGGGGCGTTCACAAGTGCGGGAGCGTCCGGTTCGAGGCTTTCTCGGGCGCGGGCGGCGGGTTAGGCTCGCGCGAGCGGGCGGGGAGGCAAGCCCATGAAAACGCGCATGATCGACACGCGGCGCCGGTCATCCAAAGTTAAACGCCTTTTTCGTGCCAGGAGCGCCGGACGGTGTTTGCGCAGTGTAGTCGAACTCCACCTTCTGGAACGCCAGGCTTACAGTCTCAGTCGGTATGTCGTCGCCACCACTGTTCGCGCTCAGGCCAACCGAGGTCACGGTTACGTTCGTCAACTTGAAGAGCAGGAAGTCGAAGGTGGCGCCGCCTGCCTTGTGGAAGGTCACGGTCCCCGAGGGGATCACCGCGCCCGTCGCGCTGTGATCAAGGAGCAGCGGCGAAGCCAAGTCCACTTTTTTTTGAACCACAATGTTTTGGATCGCCGGCTTGCCGCCCGCGGCCGGCGGGCTCGAAAGTCCCCAAGTCAAACTGCTAATATCGACCTCGTCGACATGGCTGGCGTTTTTGGACTCGCCAGCAATTCCTGTGAGTTTGAGAAACATATCGAACGCCATCGCGTGCCCTCCCTAACCGGACGGCCGCGCGATCCGCCGGACGTCGTCAAGACTATACACGAGTCCGTGGCGCCGTCACGCTTCTCGTCCGACGATTGCTCTTGAGGTTGCAATCGGGCCTTTTCTCAACCCTGCGTCAACCTCAGTATCTCCAGGCCGAAAGACTGGGCGCCCGCTATCCCGCCACCAGCGGAAAGGTCACGCCGATCGCCCAGGCGAAGGCGATGGCGTTGGCGATGCCGGCCGCGAAAGGGTGGCCGGTGCGGCGGTAGGCCCAGCCGCTGAGGAGGCCGTGGACGACGAAGAAGAGCGCGATCACCGGCACGATGAGGATGAGAAAGAACAGCCTTTCGAAATCGAGCCCGATCGCAACCGCCAGCGAGACGAGGAAGGCCAGTTTCGAGGCCGGATAGGCGCCGCGCCCCGAGCCAATGCCGCGCGTCAGCCATTCGTCGGAAAGGAAATAGAGCGCCGTGCCGGCCAGCAGCGCGGCGACCAGAGCGAAGCGCTCCGGCCCTGGAACGAACGAGGTGACGTAGGCGTCGATTGGCCAGACGAGCGCGACAAAGCCGTAAGCCGTCACCGCGGCCGCCGCGGCGACGAGGGCGGGGATCGAGACCCACGAGGGCGTTGCGGCGTCGCGCTCTCGCCGGATGACGATGAGCACTATCGCGGTGATGAGCCCGTAGACCGCGAAATGGACCGCGACATAATCGGCCACCAGGACGGGCAGGAAGTGGGTCGGCATGACCCTGAGCAGGAGCGGGGTCGCGATCATCGGGATCAGGACGGGCGCGAAGAGCCTCCACCAGCTCAAGCCCGCGCCGACGCTGGGTATTGCTGCGACGGGCAGGAGGGTCGAGAGCGGGCGCGCGAGGCCGACGACGCCGGCGATGAGCACGAGGATCCAGGGCCCTCGCCCGTCGAGTTGCGGGGGCGTCGTCCTGACGACGCCGAAGGTTTGGTCGAGCCAGGCGAGGGCTTCGCGCATCGAGGCCTCGCTGAAGAGCACGCTGGCGTGCTCGACATGCGGGCTGAAGGCGACCCGGCGGCCGGTTCCCGCGGCGATGTCGCCATAGGTGACTTCGGGCTTGGCAGCCGCCGGCGACGTGGCGAGCCCGACCGCGCGCAAAGCCTCGCTTTTGAGGAATCCCTCCCAGTCGCCGACGATCACGAGGAGGTTCCTGGGCGAGGTCGCAGTGACGGCGGGCGAGAACATCGAGACCGCGATCGTGGCGGCGACGTTAGGATCGCTCTCGGCGAAGCGCACCACGATGTCGGAGGCCATGGAATGGCCGAGCACGGCCAGCCTGCCGTCGCCGAGACCGCGGACGGCCGCGGCGACTTTCGCGGTCGCTGCAACGAGCGCGCGGGTCGCGCCGTCGACCAACTCGAGGTCTCCGGTGAGAGGCTTTGGATTGCGGCCGTGGCCGGGAAAATCGAAGGTCACGGCGACATAGCCGTTGCGCGCGAAGGTCAGCGCGAAAGACTGCATAAGCCGTCCGGACCCGGCAAAGCCATGCGCGATGACGACGACGGGTCCTTGCGCGCCGGAAGCCGGCCGGTAGATCGTCGCGGGCGCGCCGTCGACATCCAACGCGCTGATGTCGATGCCGGCGGTGTTTGCATGCAGTCGCCAGAGGGCGGTTATGATCGCCACAGCCGACAGGACCGCCAGCAGGCTGTTCGCGAGGCTCAACCGCAAGGAAAGACGTCTCCCAGGCCGTTCCCGATCCGGGCGGCCCCCGACCTTAGGGGCGGGGCGGAGCGGTCACAAGGGCGCGAGCGTCCGGGCTTTCTCACGCGCGGGCGCGGGGCTATTGTAGCCGCGCTCGCTGAGCGCGGCCGACGCGGTCACCGACCGCGTCTACCGCGCCGCCCGGAGACGCCGCGCGAGCGGGAAAGGGACGCAGGGGTCATGAAAACGCGCATGATCGACACGCCGAACGGCGCGATCGCGGTCCATGAATCGCGCGGGCAGGGCCCTGCGGCCGTGCTCATCCACGGCAATTCCTCGTCCTCGCGCGCCTTTTCGCGCCAGCTCGACGGGCCGCTCGGCCAGAGCTTCCGCCTGGTCGCGGTCGACCTGCCTGGATATGGCGCGTCGGAGAATGCGAGGGACACGAGCGCCTATTCGCTCCCGGGCCATGCGCGGGCCGTCCGCGCGGCGGCCGATGCGCTTGGGATCACGGAGGCGCGTTTCGTCGGCTGGAGTCTCGGCGGCCATGTCGTGCTGGAAATGGCGCCCGATCTGCCGGGCGCGCGCGGCTTCGTGATCTTCGGCACGCCGCCGATCGGTTTTCCGCCGCCGCCGAGGGGCGAGGCGTTCCATCTCAACCCGGCGATGGCGACGGTCTTCGCCGAGCGCATCGACCGGGACCAGGCGGCAGGTCTTGTCGCCTCGATGTTCAAGCCCGGCTTCGTCGACGTGCCGCCGTTCTTCGTCGAAGATGCGCTGCGGGCGGACGGGCGCGCGCGCAAGCGTCTCGGCGAAAGCCTCGCGCCGGGCGGCTTTCGCGACGAAGTCGCGGTTGTGCGTGATCTGAAGGCGCCGCTGGCCGTGCTGCATGGCGCCGAGGAGCAGCTCGTCAACGGCGCCTGGTTCGCTTCCGTTCCCATGCCGACGCTGTGGCGCGGCGCAGTGCAGACCATTGCCGGCGCCGGCCACGCGCCGCAATGGGAGACGCCGCAGGCCTTCGACGCGCTGCTCGCGGCGTTCATCGAAGAGACGGCGTGAGCGCCGCCCCATTCTTGCCGTAAGTACGCCTTAGGCGTATTTTAGCAGATGTGAAGTATGAATTCGATCAGGCGAAGGACGAAGTCAACCGCGCCAAACACGGGGTATCGCTCGCGCTGGCCGAAGCTCTGTTTGTCGGTCCGCATCGATCCGCGACCGATGATCGTTTCGACTACGGAGAGGTTCGTCAGGTCGCCTTCGGGCAAATCGGCGGACGATTGTTCGTGTGCGTTTTCGTCGATCGCGGTTCGACGCGGCGCATCGTATCGTTGCGCAAGGCCAATTCGCGCGAGGTGAAACGCTATGCCGAGACAATTGAGCAAGGCCGCGGCTGAGGCGCTGGCCGCGACGGACTGGAAAGCGGTCGATGCGATGACCGATTCGGACATCGCGCGCCAGATTGCGTCCAATCCCGACGCCGCGCCGGACATGGCGCCGGAACTCGACGTGCGCGCGATCCGCCGTTCGGCGGGCATGACGCAGGCTGAATTCGCCGCCGCCTATCAGTTCAGCATCCGGACGGTGCAGGAGTGGGAGCGTGGCGCCAAACGTCCGAGCGGCCCATCCCGAACGCTCCTGCGCGCGATCAAGGCCGATCCCGAAGGACTGCGGCGGGCGCTGGCGGCGGCGTGAGCGCCTGATTTACAGAGTCCGGCCGCCGCCCTAAATTTGCGCCAAAGCGCGCGAGGCGCGCCAGGCAGCGGCCGAAGAGGGGGGGGAACGATGGACGCCAGTCTGCGACGCCAGACGCTGAGCGACACCTTGCGACGTAGCGCCCAGCGCGTTCCGAACCGGCTCGGCCTCGCCTGCGGGGCGACGCGCTGGAGCTACGCCGAGCTCAACGGCGCCTCGGAAAGACTGGCCGCGGGCCTCGCCTCGCGCGGGATCAGGCGCGGCGACAAGGTCGCGGTGCTGGCGCGCAATTCGCACGGATTCGTGGCGCTGCGCTATGCCCTGATGCGGCTCGGCGCGATCATGGTTCCGATCAATTTCATGCTTCACGCCGACGACGTCGCCTTCATTCTCAACCACTCCGGCGCGCGCATGCTCGCCTGCGACAGCGGCATGGCGGAGGTCGGGCGGAAGGCCGCCGCGCTCGCGCCCCATGTCGGCGAATTCCTTTGGCTGCCGTCCGAGGAGGAGAACGCGCCGGTCGAAGGCATGACGAATCTGAACGCTCTCATCGAAGCGGGCGGCGAGCCGCCCGGCGACGGCCCGGAGAGCTTCGACGTCGCGCAGATCGTCTACACCAGCGGCACGGAATCGCGGCCCAAGGGCGTGCAGCTGACCCACGACGCCATCCTCTGGCAATACGTGAGCTGCATGACGGATGCGAGCATTTCGGGCGACGACGTCGCGGTGCATGCGCTGCCGCTCTATCATTGCGCACAGCTCGACGTGTTCCTGGGGCCCTCGATCTACGCCGGGGGCGTCAATATCGTCACCGCCAAGCCCGTCCCGGACAACATCTTCCGCCTCATCGGGCGCGAGCGCGCGACCTCGTTCTTCGCGCCTCCGACGGTCTGGATCTCGATGCTGCGCTCGCCCGCATTCGACGGCGCCGACTTGTCGAGCCTCGGCAAGGGCTATTACGGCGCCTCGATCATGCCGGTCGAGGTCATGCGCGAAATGGCGAGGCGGATGCCGAAGGTGCGTCTCTGGAACCTCTACGGCCAGACGGAGATCGCGCCGCTCGCGACCATGCTCGGCCCGGAGGACCAGCTGCGCAAGCCCGGCTCCTGCGGCCGCGCGGTGCTCAATGTCGAGACCCGCGTCGTCGACGAGGACATGCGCGACGTTCAGCCCGGCGAGGTCGGCGAGATCGTCCATCGCTCGCCGCATCTGATGACGGGCTATTACAAGGACGAGGAGCGCACCAAAGAGGCGTTCCGCGGCGGCTGGTTCCATTCGGGCGATCTCGCGACCATCGACGCCGAGGGCTTTATCAGCGTCGTCGACCGCAAGAAGGACATGATCAAGACCGGCGGCGAGAATGTCGCCAGCCGCGAGGTCGAGGAGGCGATCTACCGGCTCGAGGGCGTCTCGGAGGTCGCGGTCATCGGCGTGCCGCATCCGCACTGGGTCGAGGCGGTGGTCGCGGTCGTGGTGCCGAAGGCGGGCGCGGAGCTGGGCGAGAAGGAGGTGCTGAAGCACGCCCATGACGTCCTCGCCGCGTTCAAGGCGCCGAAGCGCGTCGTCTTCGCCGACGCCCTGCCGAAGAACCCCAGCGGCAAGATCCTCAAGCGCGAACTGCGCGACGCGCATGTGGGCGCGTTTGGGTGAGGGCTGCGCTCGCCGGAAGCGTCCCCGCCCCCCTTGTGGGGGCGGGTTAGGGTGGGGGGTCGCGCCATGCCCGCTACATTGGCGCCAGTGGCTCGCTCATTGAGGCGCAACGCGACCAGCGCCGAACGGCGGCTGTGGCAAGGCCTGCGTCGAAATCAGCTCGCTGGCTTCCGGTTTCGACGCCAAGTCGCGCTCGGCGAATTCATAGCCGACTTTGCGTCGTTCGACGCGCGGCTCGTCATCGAAGTCGACGGCGCGACGCATTCAACGGATGAAGAGATCGCGCGCGATCGCGCGCGCTCGGCGGCGCTTGCGGCGCAGGGCTTCGCCGTCCTGCGCTTCACCAACGACGAGGTCTTTCACAATCTCGGCGGGGTCCTAGGCCGTGGTGACGATTTAAGGAATGAGGGGATTCCCAGGAGCGCGCAAATCGAATTCAACGCTGATTTTTGGAGGTCAGCGGTGGATTGCGACGCGCTTCGGGACGATCAATGGGAACGGCTGAAGGAGTTCGTGCCTGGGGGTCGGAAAGGCAAGCGGGGGCCGCGCACCGACAATCGGCGATTTTTGAACGCGCTTTTGTGGATGGCGCGCTCAGGCGGGCGCTGGCGCGATCTGCCGGAGCGATTGGGCGACTACGCAACGGTGAAGCGGCGCTACTATCGGTGGATCGAGATGGGCGTTCTGGACAATATCCTCGCCGCGCTGACGCGCGAAGCCGATCTGGAGTGGCTGATGATCAACTCCACCATCGTTCGCGCGCATCAGCACGCAGCCGGCGCCCGCCGGCAAAAAGGGGGGCGGATGCCCAAGGCCTTGGCCGCTCCCGCGGAGGCTTGAGCACGAAGATCCACGCCGCTGGCGACGCGCTCGGCAATCCAGTGCGCTTGATCGGTTCGCCAGGGCAGCGCAATGACATTGCCTTCGCACACGAGTTGGTCGACGGCTTCGCCGCAGACGTCACGATCGCCGACAAGGGCTACGATGCCGATCATCTCTGCGACCGGATCGCCGAAACCGGCGGCGAAGTCGTCATCCCGCCAAAGCGCAACCGGACCTTCAAACGGTCCTATGACGCCGACCTCTATAAGGAGCGTAACATCATCGAGCGCTTCTTCAACAAGCTCAAACAGTTCCGCCGTGTCGCGACCCGATACGACAAGCTGCTCGCCAACTTCATGGGCTTCGTCAAACTCGCCGCCATCGCGATCTGGCTCAAATAGTTAAATGGTCACCACGGCCTAGAGACGATCCATGCGAAGCTGACGGAGTTGAGACCGAGACGCATAACCATCAGGACGCCGCG